>NZ_JBSGCA010000001.1:25845-429209 GCF_053601535.1 Nocardia sp. NPDC004718 | reverse complement strand
CCGGCGACGCCGAGCGCGGCGGGCGCGAGCAGCACCCACGGCGCCAGCATCATCGGCAGCGTCTCCGAGGAGATCGACCCGACGGTGGTCAGCACCCGCGGCGACAACGCGAAGGCGAGCGCGGCGACGACGCGTGAGCCGCGCGTGCCGATGCCGAGCGCCTCGCACAGGCGCACGATCCCCCAGAATCCGGCGAGCAGCAGCAGCGCCCACCAGATCCGCTGCGTCACCCAGGCGGGCACGCCCAGCAGATGGCCGAGCGAGAAGAACGCGCCGTGCGGGAAGAAGTAGCCGTAGGCCTGGTTCTGCACTTGGCCCATCGGCGCCTGGCTGCTCCACAGATGGCTCGCGCGTTCCAGGAAGCCGAGCGGATTCTGCGCCAGGTCGTATTTCGTGTCGGCGACCGTGAGGCCGGGCGCCTGCACGAAGGTCAGCAGGAACGCCACGACGACGGTCGCGGCGAACCAACGTCTGCCCAGCGGCGCGGTGCTGTGCTGCCCCGGCGCCCCGGACGATCCGAGCGAGTCGGCGGGTGAAGCGGAGGTCAGCGGGTCAGCGGCTGCCGTACTCAACGTTGTTCAGCAGCGAGGAGCCCTTGTCGCCGCTGCGATCGATCTCCGGCCGCGAGTTCTGCTGGACCGCCATGGTGATGAGGAAGACGCCGAGCACGCCCAGCACGGCGCCCGCGACGGCACTCGCAACACCCGGGACAGCAAACTTCATCGCGGTACTCCAATACGTCGATGCAGGCACGTTCCCGGCCAACCTAGCAGGGCGTCCGGTATTTGTATGCGTTCAGGCCGCCGAATCTCCGCTGGACGCGCCCCGGCCGACCGACGGACTGCCCGGAAAGCGGCCGGGTCAGCGGGCGGGGAGAGCGCAGTGCAACGCGCCGAGCAGGGTGCGCAGTTTCGCGGTGGTCTCGTCGAGTTCCGCCTGCGGGTCGGAGGCCGCGACGATGCCGCCGCCCGCGTACGCACGCACCGCGCGACCGTCGGCCGAGAGTTCCGCGCAGCGGATCGCGACCACCCACGCGCCGTCGCCGTCGGCGTCGCACCAGCCGACGGCGCCGCCGTAGAAGCCGCGGTCGTCCTCGAGCTGCGTGATGGTGTCCAGCGCCAGGTCGGTGGGGGTGCCGCAGACCGCGGGTGTGGGGTGCAGCAGCAGCGCCAGGTCCAATGCCGTGATCGTGCTGTCGCGCAGCCGCCCGGTGACGGGTGTCGCCAGATGCCACACCTCATGGGTGCTGATCAGTTCCGGGCTCTCCGGAATCGACAGCTCGGCGCAGACCGGCCCGAGCCGCTCGCGGATCCAGTCGATCACGAAGGCGTGCTCGTCCCGATTCTTGGTGCTCGCCAGCAGTTCCCCGGCCTGAGCGGCGTCGGCTTCCGGATCGGCCCGCCGTGGCGCGGTGCCCGCCAGTGGGCGCAGCGTCACCGTGTCGCCCTGCCGGGCGATCAGCACTTCGGGCGTCGCGCCGACCAGCGTCGCGCCGGGGCGTCCGGCGGGGGTGAGATCGACCGCGAAGACGTTCGCGTGCGGATGCCGGGTCAGCAGGTGTCCCGCGACGACTTCCGGGTCGAGCGCGGACTGCGCCTCGGCCAGCACCGACCGCGCCGCGACCACCTTGCGTAGCGGTTGCGCGGGATCGTTGAGCCGCTCGACCAGCTTGGTCACCCGCGCCACATGCTCGGCCGGGTTCGGGACCTCGGTCACCACGCGCACCGGCGGCAGGTCGGGCAACGCGGCGGGCCGCCATGGACCAGCGGTGTGCACGGCGCGCTCCGGCACGCTCAGCGCGGCAGGCTCCCGTGGATCGAAGGGCAGCGCGCCGACGACCAGCCGCGCACTGCCGTCCAGCAGCGCCGCCCGCGCTCGTCGCGCGTCGTCGAAGCAGACCCGGGTCCCATGACCACGAACAACCCCGTCGGCCCGAGCAAGCAGGAACCCATCCATGCCCCCAACCTAATGGTGCGGTCGGACGTAGTCCGTCGTCAGCTCGCGCATGGCCGCAGCGAAGGCGGAGGTACGCCTAACGGGCGCTGTCGGACGGAGTCCGTCCTCAGCCCGCGCATGGCCGCAGCGAAGGCGGAGGTACGCCTAACGGGCATGGCCGCAGCGAAGGCGGAGGTACGCGTAGCCCGGTCGCCGCGCCCCACAGCGGTGGAGCGATCCAGATCTCACGCGAGTGCGATCACGAGTTCTTGCCGGGCGGGACGAGCAGGACCGGGCGGTGGCAATGCTTGAGGACGGCGTCCGCGACGCTGCTGTGCAGCAGCGCGCGGATGCCGGTGGCGCCACGGGTGCCCGCGACGATGATGTCGACGTCCAGCTCGTCGGCGCAGTCGACGATGGCGTTCCAGATGGTGGTGGCGCATTCGGCGGTGCGCGCCTCGGCGTTGAGACCCACCAGTTCGGCCAGCCGCACGCCCTCGGCGTTGATGGCGCGCGCGTCGACGTAGGCGATGTCCTCGATCTCGTCGTCCGGCACCCATTCCGGTTGCATCACTCCCGACAGCCCGGACAGGCGAGCCGCTTGCCGCACCATGGGCTCCCAGGCGGTGAGCACGATGGCCCGGTCGGCGGTGAGGAATCGCCCGGCGTATTCGACAGCGCGCTTGGCGTTCTCGGAGCCGTCGTAGGCGATGAGCATCAGATCGCAGGGCACGATGACCTCCTGGAAAGGACGCACGGCGACACCTCGAGATTACCCTTGGAGGCTCGCGTCAAGCGCTTGTTTTCGGGGTTCTACCTGCGGATTCGCGGCCGCATCCGAGTTGCCTGCTCGGTAGGGACGTAGCGACTGCGGTCGCGCACGTCGCGGCGAGTACGGTTGACCTCTATGCGGAAGACGCCTCTGCTCGTCCTCGCCGTACTCGCCGCGGTCGCGACCGCCTGCTCGAACGGTGGCTCCACCGAGTCGGCCCCATCGAGCACAACCACCACCACGGACGCGACCACCGCCGCGGTCCCCGTCACCAGCTCGGCGCCGCCGGACTGCAACGCGGGATACCTCGCGCAGTTCACCACCCGCCAGAAGCTCGCCCAGTTGCTGACGGTCGGCGTCACCGGCGCGGCCGACGCCACGAATGTGGTGCGCAACGAGCAGATCGGCGGCATCTTCGTGGGCGGCTGGACCGACCAGGCGCTGCTCGCGTCCGGCCAGATCGAGCAGGTGAAGCAGGCTGCCAAGGTGCCGCTGATGGTGACCATCGATGAGGAGGGCGGCCGGGTCTCCCGGGTGCGCGACCTGATCGGCGCGGCGCCCTCGGCGCGGCAAACGGCGCAGACCATGAGCCCCGATGAGTTTTATAGCGCCACGCTGACCAGGGGGCGCGCGCTGAAGAATCTCGGTGTGACGGTGGATTTCGCTCCCGACGTCGACGTCAGTTCCCAGCCGGACGACTCCGTCATCGGCGACCGCTCCTTCTCCGACGACCCGGAGGTGGTCACCCGCTACGCGGACGCTTATATCCGCGCCATGCGCGAGGTCGGCGTCGGCACGGTGATGAAGCACTTCCCCGGTCACGGATCCGGTTCGGGCGACTCGCACACCGGCACGGTGCGCACTCCGCCGCTGGACCAGATGCAGAACACGGATCTGGTGCCGTTCCGCAACCTGATCGGCTCGGGCGCGGCCGTCATGGTCGGTCACCTCGACGTGCCCGGATTGACCACACCCAACGTCCCGGCCAGCATCAGCCCGGAAGCGATGCGTTTGCTGCGCGAGGGCACCGGCTACGGAGCCGCGCCGTTCCAGGGACCGATCTTCACCGACGATCTCGGTGGCATGGCCGCGATCACCAGCCGGATGTCGATCGAGGACGCCGTCGAGGCCGCCTTGGTCGCCGGCGCGGACAGCGCCTTGTGGATCACCACCGACGCGGTGCCCCAGGTGCTCGACCGGCTGGAGCAGGCAGTTTCGAGTGGGCGACTGCCGATGGCCCAGGTGGATGCTTCGGTGTTGCGGTTGGCCGCGTACAAAGGTGCGTTGCCGCGCTGCTGAGGCGCGCCGCACGGTCGGGTCGGGCGACTGGTGAGCAAATCGGACCGCCGGAACTTACCTTGGAGTAATATATGAGATTCACCTGTGGTAGGAGTGTGGATGGCGGGCGGTACGAAGCGGCTTCCGCGGGCGGTACGCGAGCAGCAGATGCTCGACGCCGCCGTGGAGGTCTTCTCGCGTAAAGGCTTCCACGACACGTCGATGGACGCGATCGCCGCCGAGGCGAAGATCTCGAAGCCGATGCTGTATCTGTACTACGGCTCCAAGGACGAACTGTTCCGCGCCTGCATCCAGCGCGAGGGGCTGCGGTTCATCGAATCCGTCGCGCCCGCGGGCAACCCGCTGCTCACGCCGCACGAGCAGGTGCGCACCGCGCTGGAGGGCTTCCTCGGCTTCGTCGACCGCAACCGGCGCTCCTGGCAGGTGCTCTACCGTCAGGCCATCGGCCAGCAGGCGTTCGCCTCGGAGATCGAGAACGCGCGCGAACGCGTCATCGAGCTGACCGCCAAGCTGCTGGAGTCCAGCGCCAAGCACGCTGAGCCGGGGACGAACTTCGACGTCGTCGCGGTCGCCGTGATCGGCGCGGGCGAGGCCATCGCCGACCGGTTGGCCAGCGGCCGGATCGAGGTCGCCGAGGCCGTCGACCTGCTCGACGATCTGGCCTGGCGCGGTCTCGCCGGCCGGAAGAAGACCGAGTAGCCCGCCCATTGCCCGGATCGGTTGCTTCCGCGCCGCCCTCCTGCCAAAGTGCGTGAGTTCGCATAGCGCGGACCGGCTCGTCCGAAGAGCCGGGGAGAAACGGGGCGGAATTGTTCGGGTTGCTCAGGCCGTGCGCGCACGGCGCTCAGAAGTATGGAATCGATGCGGCCGAATGGCGGGCGCATCTGTGCGGTTTGTGTCTCGGCTTGCGCGACGGGCACGGTCAGCTCGCCCGCGCCACCACCAACAAGGACGCGCTGGTGCTGAGCATGCTCACCGAGGCCCAGTCCGGACCGGCGGCGCGCACCACCGCGGCGCCGTGCCCGCTGCGCGGAATGCGCCGCGCGTCGGTGGTCGCCGCCGGCGCGCCCGGCGTCCAGCTCGCCACCACCGCGTCGTTGTTGTTGGCGGCGGCCAAGATTCGCGATCACGTGGACGACGGTGAGGTGGTCGCGCTCGCGCGCGGGCCGCTGGCGAAAGCCGCGACGCGATGGCACCGGGAGGCTCGCGCGGGCGCGGCCCGGATCGGTCTGGACGTCGAGCCGCTCGTCGCGGCGCTCGCCGCGCAGGTGCGTTTGGAGCAGGAGGCGAAGGAGCTGGTCGCCGTGGGCGGGACGGCATTCGCGCCGGAATCCCTTGCCCAGTCCTCGCATTGGCGTTCTGCGATGTCGCCGTCGGCCGACCCGATCGACCGGTTGACCGCACCCACTCAGCTGTGCGCGTCGGAGTTCTTCGCGCACACAGCCGTCTTGGCCGACCGCATGGACAACGTCGACGCGCTGCGGGAGGCGGGATGGCAGTTCGGCCGGATCGCGCATCTGGCCGACGCCGTGACCGACTACGACGATGACGCCGCCCACGGCCGCTTCAACCCTCTCGCGGCTACCGGAACCAGCATGCCCGAGGCGTACGACCTGATGCGGCAGTCGAATTCGCGCCTGCGCGCGGCCGTCGCGGCGGCCGAACTCAGCCGGGTTCCCACCGTACGCTGGATGCTGCTCGACCCCCTGACCGCGGTGCTGCGGCGGCTCGGCGGCGGGCTCGGCGCGTTCGCCGCCCACACTTGCTCGGTGTCGCCCGAAGGGGCCGACATCCGCGCCCACGCGCACGGAACCCGCCACCGCCCGCCGACCCGTCGCCCTGGCATCGGTGAATCTCTCGCGCTCATCCTGGGCGCTTACTGCACCGGCTACGCGTGCTGCGCCGACCACACGCAACCGTGCACGGGCGAACGCAAGGACGCGTGGATCAAGAACTGCGACTGCGGAGATTGCGGAGATTGCGGCGGGTGTGATTGCAGTTGCTGCGATTGCGGGGATTGCAATTGCTGCGACTGCGGTTGCGACTGCTGATCCGTGCTCGAGCGGCGAGCGGGCCGCTCCCGTGCGAAAGGCACGGCCCACCTCGCTGAAAAGCGCGAAGCCGCATCCTGATTCGTGGGAATCGGGATGCGGCTTCGCGGAACGTTCAGCGCAGGGTCGCCGTCAGGTGCGGGTACCCCTTCTTCGGGTGGAGCAGCGCCAGATCCCAACCACCTTCGACCTGATCGGCGTACAGGTTGACGGCGGAGGGCAGCAGGATCGGCTTGCCGAACTTGACCGAGTACGTGGTCTGCTCCGGAATGCGTCCCTCGACCGCGCCGAGAATCGTCGCCGCCGACCACATGCCGTGGGCGATCGATCGCGGAAAGCCGAACGCCTTGGCACCCAATGCCGAAGTGTGGATCGGATTGTGGTCACCGGACGCGGCCGCGTACCGGGTGATCGTCTTCTGATCCACCCGCAGGGTGCGCAGCGGCGGCGGCGGAACCTCCTCCGGTTTGGGCTCCGGCTTCGGCCCGCCCGACAGCGAGGTGCGCTGCTGGTGCAGGAACGTGGTGACCTGGTGCCACACCACCTCCCGGCCCACCTTCACGTCGCTGATCGCGTCCACGAGCAGGCCCTTCGGGTGCTCGCGCAGGTTCTCGACGTGGGTGCGGATGTCCAGCGGCTCGCTCACCGAGATCTCGCGGGTGCGCTCGATGACGTTCTGCGCGTGCACCGCGCCCACCGCGACGAACGGGAAGTCCCGGGCCACCACCAGTTGCATCGCCAGCGGGAAGGTGAGGATGAACGGGTAGGTCAGCGGCAGCGCGTCGCCGAACCGCAGACCGGTCGCGCGGCAGTAGGCGGCCAGATGATCCGGGTCCACCCGCAGCCCGTCGAGCCGGACGGCCCGGTCCGGCAGCGTCGGCTTGCGCGCCGACAGCAGCGGCACCGCGCCGAGCGCGGCCTTGACGAACAGGCGGTTGTTCTTCGGCGGTTCGGTGAGGGCGATCACCTGGGTCTTCTCCTTGCCTGCCGGAGCCTGGGCCATCATGCTCCGATCAGGCTCTGACCGCAGACCCGCACGACGTTGCCGGTCACCGCGCTCGACGCAGGGCTCGCGAAGTAGGCGACGGTCTCGGCGACGTCGACGGTCTGGCCGCCCTGCAGCAGCGAACTCATCAGCCGGCCCGCTTCCCGGGTGGCCAGCGGGATGGCGGCGGTCATCGCGGTCTCGATGAAACCCGGCGCGACGGCGTTGATGGTGATGTTCTTCTCCGCCAGTTTCGGCGCCTCCGCGTTCACCATGCCGATGACGCCCGCTTTGGAGGCGCCGTAGTTGGTCTGCCCGCGGTTACCCGCGATGCCCGCGATCGAGGACACGTCGATCACGCGACCGCCCTCCTTCAGCGCGCCCTTGGCCACCAGCCCCTCGGTGATCCGGTGCGGAGCGGCCAGGTTGACGTTGATGACCGCGTTCCAGCGGCCCTCGTCCATGTTCGCCAGCAGCTTGTCGCGGGTGATGCCCGCGTTGTGCACGACGATGTCGATGCCGCCGAAACGTTCGGTGGCGAACTCGGCCAGCTTCTCCGCCGCGTCGGGCGCGGTGACGTCGAGCGCGAGCGCGGTGCCGCCCACCTTGTTCGCGGTCTGCGACAGCGCCTCGCCCGCCGCCGGGATGTCGGCCACGATCACCTGGGCCCCGTCGCGGGCGAACACCTCGGCGATGGTGGCGCCGATGCCGCGCGCGGCGCCGGTCACCACCGCGACCTTGCCGTCCAGCGGGCGATCCCAGTCGGCGGGCGCGCTCGCGTCGTCCTTGCCGACCCGGATGACCTGGCCGTCGACGAACGCCGACTTGGCCGAGAGCAGGAAGCGCAGGGTCGACTCCAGGCCGGTCGCCGCCGCGGACGCCTCCGGGTGCAGGTAGACCAGCTGGGCGGTCGAGCCGCGCAGCAGTTCCTTGGCCACCGAGCGGGTGAAGCCCTCCAGCGCGCGCTGCGCGATCTGCTCGTCGATGCCGGAAGCCAGCTCGGGAGTGGTGCCGATGACCACGATGCGCCCGGACGGGGTGAGGCTGCGCAGGGCGGGCTGGAAGAACTCGAACAGTTGCGAGAGATCCTCGATGGTGCCGATGCCGGTGGCATCGAACACCAGGGCGCCGTACTTGGTGCCCTGGCTCAGTGCGTCGGCGAAGGTGTAGTCCGACAGCAGGGCGCGCACCGGCTCGGCGACGCGGCCCTTGCCGCCGATCAGCACCGGCCCGGACAGCGGCGGCTCGCCCTTGACGTAGCGGCGCAGCTTCTCCGGCTTCGGAAGGCCGAGCTTGCCGGCCAGGAACGCGCCAGGCGCGGAGTGTACGAACGATCCATAGAGGTTGGGAGCACCCTTGCTCTTGCTGGCTGCCACTATTCCTACCTTTTCTGAGTTCTGGCTCTCGGGTCTGGGTATCGCCCCGGCGTGGTCTGCTGGCGCACTTTTGCGGGGGTACGTGTCGACATTAAACTTACTCCAGAGTAAGTTTAATGTAAACAACCGCGACGGGGCGCCGAGCAGCGCGGAGATGTCCGTGCTCCACCGGGCCGCCGGGACACCCATCCACGAGACCTTGGAGACTCGAGTGACTAGCAAAGCCCGTTCGGCGAAGAGTGCCGCCAAGACCGGTAGGACCACCCGCCCGGTCGCGATCGTCGGTGGCAACCGGATTCCGTTCGCTCGCTCCGACAAGGCGTACGCGCACGCCTCCAACCAGGACATGTTCACCGCCGCGCTGGACGGGCTGGTCAGCCGCTTCGGCCTGCAGGGCGAGCGGCTCGGCATGGTCGCCGGCGGCGCCGTGCTCAAGCGGGTCGGCGAGCACGGCCTGATCCGGGAGAGCGTGCTCGGCAGCAAGCTCAGCCCCTACACCCCGGCGCACGACCTGCAGCTGGCCTGCGGCACCGGACTCCAGGCGATCGTCACCGTCGGCGACGCGATCGCCGCGGGCCGGATCGAAGCCGGCGTCGGCGGCGGTACCGACACCACCTCCGACGCCCCGATCGGCGTCAGCGAGGGCATGCGCGAGTGGATGCTCGACGCCAACCGCGCCAAGACCAACAAAGACCGCCTCAAGCTGGTCGGCCAGCTGCGCCCGAGCATGCTCGGCATCGAGATCCCGCGCAACGCCGAGCCGCGCACCGGGCTGTCCATGGGCGAGCACGCCGCCATCACCGCCAAGGAATTCGGCATCCCGCGCGAGGCGCAGGACGAGCTGGCCTATTTGTCGCACAAGAACATGGCGGCCGCCTACGACCGCGGTTTCTTCGACGACCTGATCACGCCGTTCCTCGGCCTGACCCGCGACGACAACCTGCGGCCGAACTCCTCGATCGAGAAGCTGGCGACGCTGAAGCCGGTCTTCGGCGTCAAAGCCGGTGACGCGACCATGACCGCGGGCAACTCCACCCCGCTGACCGACGGCGCCTCCGCGGTGCTGCTGTCCAGCGAGGAGTGGGCCGCCGAGCGCAAGCTGCCCGTACTGGCGCACCTGGTGGACAGCGAGGTCGCCGCGGTCGACTACATCCACGGCCCCGACGGCCTGCTGATGGCGCCGACCTACGCGGTGCCGCGCCTGCTCGCCCGCAACGGCCTGACCCTGCAGGACTTCGACTACTACGAGATCCACGAGGCGTTCGCCTCGGTGGTGCTGGCCACCCTGACCGCGTGGGAGTCCGACGCCTACTGCAAGGAGCGCCTCGGCCTCGACGGCGCGCTGGGCTCGATCGATCGCAGCAAGCTGAACGTCAACGGATCATCGCTGGCCGCGGGTCACCCGTTCGCCGCGACAGGCGGCCGTATCGTCGCCGCCACCGCGAAGCAGCTGGCCGAGAAGGGCTCCGGCCGCGCGCTGATCTCCATCTGCGCCGCGGGTGGCCAGGGCGTCGTGGCGATCCTCGAGCGCTGACCGGTCGCACACCGCGAGGTGGTCCGACCGGAATTCCGGTCGGACCAGCCGCGCTCTACTCGCCGGGCAGCTCGAGGTGCCCGCCGAACGCTTTGCGCATCGCCGAGAGGACTTTGTCCGCGTACACCCCTTGGTCCCGCGAGGAGAATCGCGCGAACAAAGCCGAAGCCAGCACAGGGACGGGCACGCCGGTGTCGATGGCGGCATCGACCGTCCAGCGACCTTCGCCGGAGTCGGATACCCGGCCGCTGTAGGAATCCAGGTTCGGGTCCGCGTGCAGCGCGGCCGCGGTGAGGTCGAGCAGCCAGGACGCGACCACCGACCCCCGCCGCCACACCTCGGTGATCTCGGGGATGTCCAGGTCGTACCGGTAGTACTCGGGATGCTCCAGCGGCGTCTCCTCCGCGGAGAACTCGCCCGTGTGCTCGGCGCCGTAGTTGGCCCGGCGCAGGACGTTCAGCCCTTCGGCGTAGGCGGCCATCGCCCCGTACTCGATGCCGTTGTGCACCATTTTCACGAAATGGCCCGCCCCCACCGGTCCGCAGTGCAGATAACCCAGCTCGGCCGTGGACGGCTCGCCGCTGCGTCCCGGCGTCCGCTCCGCCGCCCCGAGGCCCGGCGCGATGGATTTCAGTAGTGGGTCCAGGTGCTTCACCGGCTCGGACTCACCGCCGATCATCAGGCAGAAGCCGCGGGTCCGCCCGAAAACGCCGCCCGAAGTGCCGATGTCCACGTAGTGGATGCCCTTGGGCCGCAAGCGCTCGGCGCGCGCGAGGTCCTCGTGGTAACGGCTGTTGCCGCCGTCGATGATGATGTCGCCCGGTTCGAGCAGCTCGGCGACCTGCTCGATCACCGCCCCGGTGGCCCCGGCGGGGATCATCACCCACACCACGCGCGGCGTCTCCAGCATGCCGACGAACTCGGTGAGGTCGGTGCTGCCCCGGAAGGCTTCCCCGAGCTCGGCGCGCAGTTCATCGATGTGCGAGGAGCGACGCTCGTATCCGACGGCGGTGTGTCCGTCCTCGACGACGCGGCGCACGATGTTGGCGCCCATCCGGCCGAGGCCGATCATTCCCAGCTGCATGCCATCCATCTCCCTCGTGTATGCCAAGTCTTGCGGCGGGGTCGTCTCGATTCTTCCGCGTGGGATCGATCACGGTTCGGTTCGCGGGTGTAACGCCGCCCGCTACAGCCCGATAAACAGATCGGCACCGCGCAGTTGCCTGACCCCCGACCCGGCAACTGCGCGGGCCTCTTTGTGTGGTGTACCCGGTTCTTCGCGCGGAATGTGCGCTATGCCCGAGCTGTGGCGAGCACTGTCGGTGTGGACCACTATCGTTGGCAGGGACGCGCAGCGGTGCGGGTCCACAATTCAATCGAACGGGGAGGACGGTTCGTGACGAGCCAGCCGAGCACCGGAGGACGCGGCCCACAGGCTGGTGGCGAAGTCGGATGGCGCCAGCTTCTCGGGGCGGAGCGGCCCCAGGCAGCGGACCGGTCGGTCGCTTGGACCGGCGACGAACAGCTCACCCAGCCTCTGCAAACTACCCGGAGGCGGCCCCCGCCGCCCGCACCCCGACGTGCGCCTGCGCGTCGTCCGATCTCGCCCCCGCCACCGAAACGCCTGGACAGCGCCGTCGTGCGCCGGGTGGGTATCGCGGTAGGCGCGGTGCTGGCGGTCGCCGGTCTCGGCTACGTGGTGGACTGGGTGATGTCCTCGGGCGAGGTCGCGCGTGGCACCGTCGTCGCCGGTGTGGACATCGGAGGCATGGACAAAGCCGCGGCAGACGCGAAGCTGCGCGCCGAACTGGATCCCAGGGCGGGCCGCGAACTGCCGCTGCGCATCGGCGACGTGCAGACCCGCATCGTGCCGAGCGCCGCCGGACTGGCCGTGGACTGGGACGCCACCTGGTCGCGGATCGGCTCCCAGCCGCTCAACCCGTTCACCCGGCTCGCCTCCTTCTTCACCACCCGCGAAGTGTCGATCGTCAGCGCGATCGACGAACCGGCCCTGGATCGCCAACTCACCGAACTGGGGGTGCACGACCGGCCGTCGGTCGAGGGCACCATCACCTTCCGCAATGCCGAACCCGTCGCGGTGCCTCCGGTTCCGGGCCGGGTGCTCGATGTCGCCGCCGCGCGTACGGAACTGGCCGAGCGGTGGGTCACCGGCGTCACAGTGGATCTTCCCGTCGTCCCCGCGCCGCTGCAGGTGCGTCCGGAGGCCGTCGACAGGGCCCTGCGCGAGATCGCCCAGCCCGCGGTGCGCTCGCCGATCGCGTTCGCGGGCAAGGGCGCCTCGGGCAGGCTCGATCCGGAGCAGATCGCGTCCGTGCTGGCCTTCGCGCCGAACGGGCAAGGCGGTCTCGCCGCGTCGGTGAATCAGGACGCCGCGATCGGTCTACTCGGGCCGCAACTGGCCACCACGGAGGTCGAACCGAAGGACGCGACGTTCGCGGTGTCGGGTGGCAAGGCGTCCGTCGTCCCCGCCGTGGTCGGCGACAAGATCAACTGGCCCAAGACTTTCGAACAGCTCACCGCGTTGCTGACCGCGCCGGGCGAGCGGACCGCGCAGGTGGTCTACGAACGGGTCGAACCGAAGCTGACCACCGAGGCCGCACAGGGGCTCGGCGTGGTCGAACCCGTCGGATCGTTCACCACCGGCGGTTTCAGCGGTCCCTCCGGGATCAACATCCGCACCGTGGCCAAGAAGGTCGACGGCGCGATCGTGAAGCCGGGAGACACGTTCTCGCTCAACGACTTCACTGGTCCACGCGGCACGGCGGAGGGATACGTCGAGTCCGGCATCATCGACCACGGTCGTCCGAGCACCGCCGTCGGCGGCGGCATCAGCCAGTTCGCCACCACGCTCTACAACGCGGCGTATTTCGCGGGTCTGGAGGACGCGGGTCACACCGAGCACAGCTACTACATCTCCCGCTACCCCGCCGCCCGCGAGGCCACCGTCTTCGACGGCGTGATCGACCTGGAATTCCGCAACAACACCCAGACCGGCATCTACATCGAAACCTCGGCGACCGCCAGCGAGATCACCGTGCGACTGTGGGGCACGAAGACGGTCGACGTCGAGTCCATCACCGGCGAGAAGACCAAACCGACCGAACCCAACACGGTCACCTTGCCCAAGGGCAAGGACTGCATCGCCTCCGAAGGTGGCCCCGGCTTCACCATCTCCGACACCCGCGTCATCACCGACCACAAAACCGGCCGCGAAGTGTCTCGCAAGACCCGCACGGTGAAGTACGACCCGATTCCGATCGTCAAGTGCGAGTGAGGGAATAGCCCCGAGCACACGGTTCCCGAATCCGCCCCGCCACGCACCGGAGGGGCGGATTCATCGTCTTCACAACGGAGTTCGCATCAGCAACACGTTGTACTGGGTGTGCTGGGTGACCACGAAGTAGAGATCGCGGCCGGTTTGATACGGATAGATCATCGGCGCGTACGCGGTGGGAAGCGCGCGGGCATCGATCAGGACGCGCGGTTCGCTCCACGGCCCTTCGGGAGCCGGTGCGGTGCGCAGGACGACGCTGTTGGCCGGATCCGTGGTCAACATGACGTACTGGCCCAAATAGTCGTTCCACATCACCGAGAGTTCCGCGACGCCGCCGACGATCGGAGCCGCCGTCTTGGCGTCGGTGGGCTTCCACTCTCTGCCGTCCCAGTATTCGTAGGCGTCGATGTTCGCGATATCGGATTCCTTGGCGCGAGAGACGAATCCGGGGTTGTTGCGCCCTGCCGGGGTGCCGTAGCGGTAGACGTAGCCATTCGCCTTCAAGAAGGCGTTCTGCTGGAAGTTCTCGTGGCCGTCGACGTTCGCGCGACGCGTGTGGGTGAGCTGGGCCCACGTGGTGCCGCCGTCACCGGAGGCGGCCAGGGTCGAGAAGTTGGTGTGCCACTTCCCGTGGTCACCCCATTCGCGCACCGACATCAAGCTCATGTACTGCACGCCGCCCACCGAGATGCCCGCGGTGGGAATCAGGCTGATCTCGATGCCGGGAATCTTGGGGCTGGGTATGGGATTCGGCACCACGTCGTCGAAGATGATGCCGTCGGCCGGATCGTGCCTGGAGCTGCGGAACAGCACATTGCTGGTCCAGGCCCAGATGCTGCCCGCGAGAAGATTCGGGATCCCGATGCCCGCGCTGTCGCCGAAGGCGGTGATCATGCGGCCGTTGCCGTCGTCCCACATGATGCCGAGATCCGTGCCCAGCACGTTGACGTTCTGGGTCCGATTCGGACTGTCCATGCCGGTCACCTGGAACACCGCTCTGGCAGGTCCGGGCAGGTCCGGCAGGCCGTGAATGCCGTTGATCGCCGGTATCGGAATGACGTTGTTCGGGTCGGCCCCGGCGGGCGTGGCGGCGACCAGCGCCAAGATCGCGGCTAGCGCGCCGGCCCCGGTGAGTGCGGACAGCGATCGAGTCATCCGGCAATTCCCTTCCTCTGGGACGCAGTCTGCTCGGTCATTCTGCCCGCTCGCCGCCGCGATGTCGCCTACATCGGTGGGTGGACTCAGCGCGTTCGGACGATCGTCACCAGCCGGTAAAGCCACCACGGGCGCTCGGGTAGTTCTGGGCTGTAGACCCGCATGCTCATCGATCGGACCCGTCTCGAGGCTGGATCGCGCACCTGCAAGCGGCGGCGGGGGAGGTCCGCGGGACGCACTTCGGTGGTCCACATGCGATCCCAATCAGGGGAGCGGCGGCAACGTTCGGCGATCTCCTCGACGCGCTCGCGCGGCGCGAGCGGAGACAGGATACGGAAGGCGTCGACGAGCAGGTGCGCTTCCACGGCCCAGTCCACCATCACCCGGCGGGCCGCCGCGTCGAGGAACATCCACTCCAGCACGTTTCCTCGGGCGAAGGCACCTGGAAAGGCGCGTTCGTAGGCGGAATTGACTGCCACCAGATCCTGCGTCGGCATCCGCTGGTAGCAGGCCGGGTCGGGGAGACTGTGCAGGTCGGCCTGGTCGTCCGGAGTGGGCACGTCGGGGCCGGGTCCGTAGGCGGCCGTGAAGAAATTCGGCAGGGACAGCACGACGATGTGTTTGCGGTACCAGATCGGCACCTCCAGTGCGTCGAACAACTGTTGCAGCAGTGGCTGATTCGGCGCCACCGCGCCTGTCTCGATCTGGTCGAGCACCGCTTCGGTGAGCTCGGCCCGCTCGGCGAGATGGGCGGGCGTCAGCCCCGCGGCGAGGCGTCGTTCGCGCAGATAAGCGCCGATGCCAGTTGCCTTGCGCGTCACCTCGGGCACCTCTGCCGACAATTCTCCTGCCGAACTGTGGGAAGCGGGAGGCTCTTGTCGCTCCCCGGGAGCACGCAATCTACCGGAGAGAATCGGCGTCGAGCGGTGATCGAACGTCACGAATCGACAAATGTAGACGACAACGGCCCGGAGAGGATCTCCGGGCCGTTGTGCCGTTGCGGTGGAACGAAGGTCAGAACGCGGCTTCGTCCAGCTCCATGATGTCGTTGTCCAGGTTGGACAGCACCGCGCGGGTGGCGGTCAGCTCCGGCAGGACGTTGCGGGCGAAGAACTGCGCGACCGCGATCTTGCCGTTGTAGAACGCCTCGTCGGCGCCGGTCGCGCCGTTGTCGAGGGCCTTGATGGCGACCTCGGCGTGACGCAGCAGCTGCCAGCCGATGAGCAGGTCACCGACCGAGAGCAGGAAGCGCACCGAACCGAGGCCGACCTTGTACAGCTCGCTCGGCTGCTCCTGGGCGCCCATCAGGTGGCCGGTGAGCGTGGCGGCCATGGCCTGCACGTCCTCCAGCGCGGTGGCCAGCAGCTTGCGCTCGCCCTTCAGGCGGCCGTTGCCCGCCTCGGCGTCGATGAACTTCTGCACCTGACCGGCCACGTGGGCCAGCGCGACGCCGCGGTCACGAGCGATCTTGCGGAAGAAGAAGTCCTGCGCCTGGATCGCGGTGGTGCCCTCGTAGAGCGAGTCGATCTTCGCGTCGCGGATGTACTGCTCGATCGGGTAGTCCTGCAGGAAGCCCGAACCGCCCAGAGTCTGCAGCGACTCGGTCAGGTACTGGTAGGCCCGCTCCGAGCCGACGCCCTTGACGATCGGCAGCAGCAGGTCGTTGACCCGCGCGGCCAGGTCGGCGTCCGCGCCGGAGACATGCTGGGCGACATCGGCGTTCTGGTGAGCGGCGGTGTACAGGTACACCGCGCGCAGGCCCTCGGCGTACGCCTTCTGGGTGGCCAGCGAGCGACGGACGTCCGGGTGGTGGGTGATGGTCACGCGCGGCGCGGCCTTGTCGGTCATCTTGGTCAGGTCGGCGCCCTGGACCCGCTCCTTGGCGTAGTCCCGCGCGTTCAGGTAACCGGTCGACAGGGTCGCGATGGCCTTGGTGCCCACCATCATGCGAGCGTGCTCGATGACGTCGAACATCTGCGCGATGCCGTTGTGCACCTCGCCGACCAGCCAGCCCTTGGCCGGGATGCCGTGGCCGCCGAAGGTGACCTCACAGGTGGCCGAGACCTTCAGGCCCATCTTGTGCTCGACGTTGGTGACGAACACGCCGTTGCGCTCGCCCAGCTCGCCGGTCTCGTGGTCGAAGTGGAACTTCGGTACGAAGAACAGCGACAGGCCCTTGGTGCCCGGTCCCGCGCCCTCGGGGCGGGCCAGCACCAGGTGCATGATGTTCGGGAACAGGTCGTCGGAGTCGGCGGAGGTGATGAACCGCTTCACGCCCTCGATGTGCCAGGTGCCGTCTTCCTGCTTGATCGCCTTGGTGCGACCGGCGCCGACGTCGGAACCGGCATCGGGCTCGGTCAGCACCATCGTGGCGCCCCAGCCCTGCTCGGCGGCGATCTCCGCCCACTTCTTCTGTTCGTCGGTGGCGTTGTTGTAGAAGATGTTCGCGAAGCCGGGGCCCGCGGCGTACATGAAGGCGGCGGGCTGCGCGCCCAGAATCAGTTCGGCGATGGCCCAGTACGCGGCGCGCGGGATCGGCAGGCCGCCGAGCTCCTCGGCGATGCCGAGCTTGTCCCAGCCGCCGTCTTGCAGGGTGCGGTAGCTCTTCTTGAACGACTCCGGCAGCGTGACCGTGTGGTTCTGGGGGTCGAAGACCGGGGGGTTGCGGTCGGCGTCGGCGAACGACTCACCGAGCGGACCCTCGGCCAGGCGGCGTACCTCGTTGAGCATCTCCTTCACCGTGTCGGTGTCGAGATCGCCGTAGGCGCCGCTGTCCAGGATCGACCCGAGGCCGAGAACCTCGAAGAGGTTGAACTCCAGGTCGCGGACGTTGCTCTTGTAGTGACCCATTGTCAGTACTCACTCTCCGTTGAGTTGGTGCGGTCGGTATGGTTGCCGTTCCCGCCCGTTGTTCGCTCCACCGGGTAGTCGTGCCGGTTTTCCGCATGCTACTCGCGGGTAACTTAGGAAACATATTACCGGCCGGTAATGATTGCGCAAAGAGCTGAGCAGGCAATGTGACGCGTTTTACAGTGTCGATCACGCGGGGAGCGACGGTGCGGCTTCGGGGGCCGGCGCGGCAGAATGAGCACAATGCTGATCGAGACGAGTGCGGGGCCGGCTGAGGTCGAGCTCGAGCAGCCGCGCAGGCCCGCGTTTCTGCTGCTGCTCACGCATGGTGCGGGGGGTGGGGTGGAGGCGAAGGACCTGCTCGCGGTGCGTGACGTCGCGCTGCGGCTGGGGGGTGGGGTAGCGCGGGTGGTGCAGCCGTATCGGGTGGCTGGGCGGCGGGCGCCGGGTTCGGCGGTCGGGCAGGACGAGGCCTGGCTGGAGATCGTCGCGCGGCTGCGCGGGCGCAAGCGCATCCCGGTGATCCAGGGTGGGCGCAGCAACGGGGCGCGGGTGGCTTGTCGTACCGCCGTCGCGGCACGGGTCCGTGGCGTTCTCGCGCTCTCGTTCCCGCTGCATCCGCCGGGCAAGCCGGAGAACTCGCGCCGGGATGAACTGCTCGCGCCGGGAGACATCGAGGTGGTCGTCGTCAACGGGGCGAACGACCCGTTCGGCATTCCCGATCCCGCCGACGCCGCCGAAGTGCGCGTCATCCCGGGACAGCCGCACGCCTTCCGTGCGGGCTTCGACCTGATCGCCGAGACCGTGACTCCGTGGCTGGAGCGCTGGTCCTGAGTCCTATTCGGCCGGTCGGGTGGCGATGACCAGCGCGTCGATGGCATCGCCCGTTTCGGTGGGCCGGTAGACGCGGTCGGCGATGCGGACGCGCACCTCGCCAGCCGCCGCGAGCGGGCCGAGGTCGGCGACGATGTCGTCAGGGGTGAACAGGATGGCCGGGTCCTGCGGCCCGCCGCAGCCGTCGGTGATGTTGGTGGTGTCGTGGCCGAGTACGAGCAGGGTGCCTTCCGGAGCCAGCAGCCCGGCCGCCGTGCGCACCAACGCGCGGCGCTGCTCGGCGGGCAGGTGCAGGAAGACCATCAAGACCAGCTCGAACGGTCCGGTGATCCCGGCTTCGTCCAGATCGGTGACGTCGGCGCACTGCCAGGTGATGCGATTGCGGACCGAGCGGGACAGCCGCGACGCCACGGTGCGGCCTTTGTCGATGCCGACCTGTGAGTAGTCGACGGCGTGCACCTGCCAGCCGTGCGTGGCGAGCCACAGGGCGTTGCGGCCCTCGCCGCACGCCAGATCGAGAGCGCGCGGGAACTCCGGCGCATCGCCCTCGGGTGTGGCGGCTTGGAGTGGCGCACGGCGTTCCAACCCGTAGACGTGCTCCACCACGGTGTTGTTCGGCGGTGCGCCCCAGACCAATTCCGTTTGCGCGTAGCGCTCGTCCCAGTCGGCCGCATCCATATTTCGAGTCTATTGATCGGGCGACCCGCGCCCCGTGGGGTTGCCCGAGTCAGTCCGATACCTGCGAGAGCCAGTGCACCGGCGTGGTCTCGCGTACGTGGATCAGCACGTCGAACGCATCGGCGAGCGACGAAAGCCGGATATTGGCCGTGGCGTCGGCGGCCGGGTCGTAAACGCCGCTGATGGTGCGCAGCTTCGCCGGGCCGGTCAGCCAATCATGGACCGGTTCCGGCGCGGCGGCGTGCAGGTCGACGTAGTAGGCGGGCAGCTCGACCTCGCCCAGCGCGGCGTCCACCAAGTCGGATTGCGGGTCGGGCGCCACTGCCGCGCCGAGGTCGCCGTGATGGAAGCCGATGCCGACGGACACGTATCGTTCACCCAGCTCAGCGCGCAAATGACTTCCGGCGCCGCGGAATTCGGCCGCACCGAAGACGATCGGAAGGCTGGTGGTGTGCGCGAGGCCGTCCCAGTAGACGATCTTCGCGCCGGTCGAGCGCTGCCATTCCAGCACCGTCTCGGCCGACGGCCGTTCGTCCCTGGCGAACCCTTGGCTCGCGACGCTCTGCCGGTGGAAGTCGAGGATCAGGCGGGCGTGGATGAGCGCCGTGGCGCGCTCGCCGGTATCCGGCAATGTCGTGAGCAGCTCGAGAGCGTCTTCGGCGTGCTCGGCGAACGGGCGGCCGGGGTGGGTGCCCTGATGGCGCTGGACATGTTCGTCGACTTGATGCGCGGTGCGGATCGGCGCGAGATGCGCCTCGATCGCGGCGAGCCGGTCGGGAGCCGCGTGGCGCACGTAGTCGAGTACCGCGTCGTAGTCGCTCGGTTCGGCACGGGGCGGTTCGACGCCGAAGATTCGCACCGGGTCGTCCGGATGCGCCAGATTGTACGCGCGGATCCAGCGCAGCGTGGCCACCGATTCCTCGGTACGCCACGGGCGCCAGGCGCCGGCGAGCACCGATTCGGGGTCGCTCGCGCCCGCGGTGACGAACCGGTCCCAGCGTTCGCCGGAACGCGCGCTGTCCTGGATGGCCAGTGCGCGGAAGCCGTGCCGTTCGATCAGCCCGCGCAACAGCCGCTCGCGCACACCGAAGGTCTGGCGGGAGAACCGCGTCGACTCGCCGAGCCCGACCACCGTGGCGGCGGCGAGCCGCGCGATCAGGCCGTCGAGTTCCGTACCGGGCGAGTCCGGATCGGTGCTGCCGATCGCGATGGCGTTGTCGCGCAACCAGGCGCGGACGTCGACGGTGGTGCTGAGCATGGTGCCTCCCGGAAACGTGAACGATCCAACGCGGTGCAGCCTCGTGCATGAACCTTTGTTGAGGTCAAGCGCCGCGTCGGATCGCCGGGTTCCCGGTCACAGCGTCGTGCGCATCAGCAGGACGTTGTACTGGCTGTGCACGGTCGTGAGGAAGTACAGATCGCGCCCGGTCTGGTACGGAAAGATGGAAGGCGCGTAGGCGGTGGGCAATTCGCGGGTGTCGATCAGCACTTCGGGATCGCTCCACGGTCCGACCGGGTCGGGCGCGCGCCGCATCACCACCGAATTGAATCGATCGGTGGTCAGCGAAACGTATTGCCCCAGATAGGCGTTGTACATCACCGACAGTTCGCCTACCCCGAACATGATGGGCGCGGCGGCGTTCACATCGTTCTTCCGCCAAGCGTGGCCGTCCCAGTATTCGTATTCGGCGAGATTCCCGATGTCGTGCGCGCGCACGCGGGCGACGTGCGCGGTGTGATTGCGTCCGGACCGCGTGCCGTATTCGTAGATGTACCCGCCGTCGGCGAGGAAGGCGTTCATCTGGAAGTTGGCGTCCCCGCCTTCGTTGTTCCGTCGTGTTTCCGGCAGTTCGGCCCAGGTCTCGCCGTTGTCCCCGGAGACGGCGAGACCGGAGAAGTTGGTGCTCCACTGGCCGACGTCGTCCCAGGTCCGCACGGACATCAGGCTCATGTACTGCACGCCGTCGACGGCGATGCCCGCGGTCGGGATGCGGCTGATCTCCAGGAACGGGATCTTCGGGCTGGCGATCAGATCGCGCGCCTGCCCGAACACGTCGCGCACCACGCTGTCGAAATAGACGCCCTCGGCCGGATCGGTGGTGTGGCTGCGCAGCAGGATATTGCTGCGCCAGGCCCACATGCTGCCCGCCAGCAAATTCGGGAAACCGACGCCGGCGGTGTCGCCGAACGCCGTGAGCATTTCGCCGTGCCCGTTGTCCCACATGATGCCGAGATCGGTGCCGAGAACGTTGTAGGTCTGGGTGTTGTTCGGGCTGGCCATACCGGTCACCTGGAAGACCGCCTTGGTGCGGCCGAGCAGATTCGGTAATCCGGTCGTGCCGTTGAGCACCGGGATCGGATTGATGGCGTTCGGGTTGGCGATGGCGGGGGTGGTCGCCGTGAAGAGCAGGGCCGAGGCGCCCGCCAGCGCCGAGAGCAGGAAGGATGCGGTCTTGATCACGGTCTGTGAGCCCTCCGGTTTCTTCCCGAGAGCGGTGCGAAACACGGACGTCCCGCGATACACAGACCCTTCGCAGTGTGCCGCGCACCACTAGTCGACTGGCTGGCAAATCGTGCAAATGGTAGCAGCGGAACCAGCCGCGGGGAGGGTTCTCCAGCAGACTAGCGAATTTGTAGCTAATCTCCGGTAGGACGGCTGCGCGTCTTGCGGAGAAGCAAAGGAAGTTGCGTCGCGCGCTCGACGGCAAAGGTTCGCCGAGTGGATGCTCGCCATGACTTCTCGAAGAGTCGTTTGGCGGAGGAGACCGCGTGCGGCGACCGCGTGGCGAGGCGGTCGGCGAGTTTCTCGGCCTCCGCCATGGGGTCCGGCGACAACTCGGTGATCAGGCCGATGCGCGCGGCGTAGTCCGCGTCCACTACGTCCGCGGTCATCGCGAGCAAGAGAGCTTTGTCGATGCCGATCAGCCTGGATAGTGTTGCAGCGCCGGTCATGTCCGGGATCAGCCCGTGTTTGGCTTCCATGACGGAGAACTCCGCGTCGGGAGTCGCGAAACGGACATCGGCGGCGAGCGCGAGCTGGAGCCCGCCGCCGTAGCAGCGCCCGTGCACCGCGGCGATCACCGGCACCGGCAGGCGGCGCCAAGCCCAGCACGCCTCCTGGAAGGCGTTGGTGCCGCGCCAGGGTAGCGGCACGAAGTTCCGAACGATTGCCAACGGATCGCTGATTGCCGCGGAGATATCCAGTCCGCTGCTGAAGCTGGGTCCGTTGCCGGACAGAATGACCGCACGCACATCGCTGCGGCGGGCCACCAGCTTCGCGCTGGCAACCAGCTCGTGGAGCATATCGATGGTCAGGCCGTTGTGCTTGTCCGGCCGGTCCAGCGTGACGTACGCCCGGTGGTCGTCGAACCGCACTGCGATGTTGGTGCCCATGCTCGGATATTACTCGTGAGTCAGTTATATGGCGCGCACTGTTGCCGCGGCGCCGGGGCTCTGTTCTAATCGGACTCGAGTTACCGTCAATGTTGACGGTTATGGAGCGGAGGTCGCATGCTGCCAGCCGGAATGGACCCGAGGACGCCGGTGCTCGTCGGCGCCGGGCAGGTCGTACACCGGCCGGGTGAGCCGGGTCTGCCCGGCCCGGTCGAACTCGCCGCCGAATCCTTGCGCCGCGCCGGCGCCGACAGTGGCGTCGGCGACCGATTGCTGCGCTCGGCCGATGTGATCGCCGCCGTCGCCCCGGTCAGCCGCCCCTACGGTGACCTGGGCGCGCTCGTCGCGGCCGAACTGGGCGTCAGCCCGAGAAGAACCGTGCAGTCGGTGCGTTTCGGCGGTGACGCGCCGCAGCGGTTGCTCAACGTCGTCGCGCAGGCCATCGCCGACGGCCGCTCGGCGGTCGCCCTGCTCACCGGAGCCGAAGCGGTGTACTCCGGGAACACGGCCGCCCGCTCCGGCGCGGCGGTGGACTGGCCGGAGCAGCCGGACGATGTAACCCCGGACGAGATCGTCGGCTCCGATCGTGGTCCGAACTCGGACATGGAAACCGCCGCGGGCCTGTGGGGCCCGGTGTACTTCTACGCGCTCATGGAGACGGCCCTGCGCCGCAGGCTGGGGTCGAGCGAAGCCGCGCACCGCGAGCGGATCGGCGGACTGTGGTCGCGGCTGTCGGAGATCGCGGCACGCAATCCGTACGCGTGGCAGCCCACCGCGCAGGCTGCCGCCGAACTGGCGACGCCGGCGCCCGCCAACCGGATGGTGTCGACGCCGTATCCGAAGCTGCTGGTCGCGAACCTGACCGTGGACCTGGGCGCCGGGCTCATCCTGTGCAGCGCGGCGGCGGCCGACGCCGCCGGAGTGCCGCGGGACCGATGGGTGTTCCCGCATGCCGGCGCCACCGCGACCGACGAATGGTTCGTCTCCGAACGAGCGGACATGTCTCGATCGCCCGCGATCGCCGCGGCGGGGAAGGCGGCGCTCGGCGCCGCGGGAATCGCGATAGACGACGTGGCCCGCGTCGACCTGTACTCCTGCTTCCCGGTGGCGGTGCAGATCGCCGCCGAGGAACTCGGCCTGCCGATCGACGATCCGGCCCGGCCGCTGTCGGTCACCGGCGGTCTCACCTTCGCGGGCGGCCCCGGCAACAACTACACGACGCATTCGATCGCGACGCTGTCCGGCATCCTCCGCGCGGACCCCGGCGCATTCGGCCTGGTGACGGCGCTCGGTTGGTACAGCACCAAGCACGGCGTCGGGGTGTACTCGGCGAAGCCGCCCGAGCGGCTGTTCCGTGCCCTCGAGGCGGATGTGCCGGCGGCGCGGCGGGAACCCGCGCCCGGGTACACCGGCCCCGCCACGGTCGAGGCGTACACCGTCGCTTACCGCAAGGGTCCCGCGCCCGACCGTGCCGACGAGCCGGAAGCCGTTGTGATGAGCGCACTGACACCCGCGGGGACCCGCATACTGGTCCGGGCGTCGGATGCCGACACCCTCGCGGCGTTCACCGCCGGCGACCCGCTCGGCGCGGACGCCGAGATCGCCGCGGACACGTTCACCCTGCTCACCGAGAGGAGCGCCCGATGAACGACTCGGTCCTGATCGAGCGGCGCGACGCGATCACCGTGCTCACGGTCAACCGTCCCGAGGCGCGCAACGCGATCAACCTGGCCACCGCGCAGGCCATCGAGGCCGCTGTCGACGAGTTCGAAGCCGATTCCGCCGCGCGCGTGCTCGTGCTCACCGGTGCGGGCGGAACCTTCAGTGCCGGAATGGATCTCGTGGCCGCGTCGAAAGGCGAGATGCCGATGACGCAGCGCCGCGGCCCGCTCGGCATCACGGCGAAACCCCCGGCGAAACCGATGATCTCCGCCGTCGAGGGCTTCGCGCTGGCCGGTGGTTTCGAGCTGGCGCTCGCGGGCGACCTCATCGTCGCCGCGCGCGACGCGCAGTTCGGCATTCCCGAGGTCAAGCGCGGTCTGGTGGCGGCGGGCGGTGGCGTGCTGCGCCTGACCCAGCGGCTGCCGCGCAGCACCG
Source organism: Nocardia sp. NPDC004718 (assembly GCF_053601535.1). Lineage (NCBI taxonomy): Bacteria > Bacillati > Actinomycetota > Actinomycetes > Mycobacteriales > Nocardiaceae > Nocardia > Nocardia sp. NPDC004718. Next base: position 404,955 of record NZ_JBSGCA010000001.1, on the reverse strand, counting down.
CCGCCGAACTCGCGCTCACCGGAGGCCGGATCGGCGCCGAGCGGCTCTACCAGCTCGGCCTGGTCAACCGGGTCACCGAGCCGGGGGCGGCGCTGTCGGTGGCGCTCGAACTCGCGGCCGAGATCGTCGCCGCCGCACCACTCGCGGTGGCCGCGAGCAAGCGCATCATCGACGAGTCGCCGGATTGGCCGGTCGCGGAGGGATTCGCGAAGCAGGGCGAAATCGCGCTGCCCGCATTGTTTTCCAAGGACGCCGCCGAAGGCGCGCTGGCGTTCGCGCAGAAGCGCGAGCCTCAGTGGCAGGGTCGCTGACGGGCGGGCCGGGACACGTTCGGCAGCCGCAGGCGCAGCGCAGGGAGCGCATGCGCACGCGGCTGCTGGACGCGGCGGTGGAGAGCCTGGTCGAGGTCGGTTACGCGGGCACGACCACGCTCGAGGTGCAGAAGCGGGCGGGTGTGCCGCGGGGAACGTTGCAGCATTATTTCCCCACCAGGGCCGATCTGCTCGCCGGCGCCGTCGAGCATGTGGCGCGACGCCGTTTCGACCAGCTGACAAGCGAGTTCGAAGGGATCCCGGACGACGCGGACCGGCTGGAGACGGCCGTCGAGCTGACCACGCGGATGCTCAGCGGCCCGTCGTTCTGGGCAGCGCTGGAGATGTGGGTGGGCGCGCGGACCGACCCGGAACTGCGGGCGGCCTTCCTGCCGCTCGAGGTCCGCCTGTTCGAACTGATGCACACCAGCATTCGTGACAGCTTCCGGCGCGAGTTCCCCGACGATCCCCGGGTGCCGACGATCACCGAGTTCACCATCGAGATCATGACCGGCTCGGCCCTGCGGGTGCTGCTCACCGGGGACGTGTCGCGCAACCGGGTCCTCCAGCACCGGTGGGGTAATGCCGTGCGCGTCTTGCTCGGCACGGCATCCGCTGACACGTTGCTCGATCCGCCCGCCGGTTGAACGGACGGGCGTCTAGCGCTGGCGGGTGACCGTCTCGAGCAACACCTGGGCGCATCCGGCCGGGTCGTCGAAGAACGGCGTGTGCCCGCTGCCGTGCAGCGTGACGTGCTCGGCGTCCGGTAGCACGCTGCGTGCCTTGCGGCTCTGGGTCGCGTAGGTGAGCAGGATGTCGCGGCTGCCCCATGCGATGGTCACCGGAATGTCGGCGAGGGAGTCGATTTCGGGCAGCCGGACATCGGTGAACGAGGCGATCGCCTCGTCGAATCCGGCCGCGTCCGCAGCGCCGATGGCCGTGTCCAGCGCCACCTTCCCATCCAGCGCCCAGGGCTTGCCGAACACCAGGGAGAGGAAGACGGTCCGGCCCGCGGCGGTGCCGAGGACGGACGGGAGGGCGGGCCGCAGCTTGCGCGCCAACGCCCGTGACTTGCCCAGCGACTGCTGGCACCACACACGACCGGCGGTATTCCAGAAGCCGATCGGGGAGTAGGCGGTCACCGAGCGAGCCAGCCCGCGAGCGCCCAATTCCAGCGCGATCAGCCCGCCCATCGAGTTGCCCGCGAGATGCGGTTGCTCGATCCCCTGCGCGGCGAGGAATTCGTCGAGCGCGTCGGTGAGGTTGGGCACGGTGTTGTGCGCGAGCGGGTGCGTCGAACCGCCGAAGCCGGGCAGGTCGACGGCGATCACTTCGTACGACGCGGCCAGTGTGTCGATGATCGGCTCCCACACCTGCCACCGGCTTCCGACCCCGTGTACCAGCACGAGCGGCTCGCCCGCGCCGACGCGGTGATGGTGCAACGTCGTCATCCGCCAACCCTAACAGCAGTCACCTGTCATCAGTTGGTATCGCGCAGCAGCCACCGGCTGGAGTGGGGAGGCGCGGCTATTTCTGACAGTGCGGGTTCGACGCGGCACGTCCCCATCCGGCGAGTGATCTAGCTCACTGGCTTGTCACAGTGCTCGCTCGCGCGGTGTCTGGATGCCGACACGCTGGATACGAAGGAGTTCCCGATGAACATCGCACTGTGGATCGCTACGGCACTGTTGGCCGCGCTCGCCCTCTTCGGCGGCATCACCAAGGCGTTCGTTCCGCGGGAGAAGCTCGCCGCGTCACCTGGCGGGGAATGGACCGCGACTGCCGGCGACGGATTCGTCAAAGGTTTGGGCCTCCTGCAGATCCTGGCGGCGGCCGGTCTGATCCTGCCCGCCGTGCTCGACATCGCGCCGGTGCTGGTGCCGGTCACGGCGGTTTGCTGGGTCGGGCTCATGGTCGGCGCGATGATCACCCACGGCCGGCTCGGGCAGTACAAGTTCGTCGTGCTGAACTCGGTGTATCTCGCGGTCGCGGTGTTCATCGCGTGGGGCCGGTTCGCCCTCGAACCTTTCTCGAGCTGACGGCCCCGATCGAACGCAGCCAACCACCGGGAGGAGGGTCGAGAAGATGAGCGACCACGCGACCGAGGCTTTCGTCGCCCACCGCGACCTGTTGTTCACCGTCGCCTACGAGATGCTCGGCTCGTCCGCCGACGCCGAGGACGTTCTGCAGGAGACCTGGCTGCGCTGGGTGAAAGCCGACACCGAGCAGGTGGACGACGAACGCGCCTATTTGGTCCGGATCACTACCCGGCAGTCGCTCAACCGGCTACGCACGATGAAGCGCCGCAGAGAAGCATACGTCGGCCCCTGGCTGCCCGAACCGATGCTCACCGCACCCGACGTCGCCGAGCATGTCGAACTCGCCGAGCACATCTCGATGGCGATGATGCTCGTCCTCGAGACGCTCTCGCCCACCGAACGTGCTGTTTTCGTGTTGCGCGAGGTCTTCGACCTCGGCTATGAGGAGATCGCGGCCGCGGTCGGCAAGAACCCGCCGACCGTCCGCCAGATCGCGCACCGCGCCCGCCGCCACGTCGAGGCCCGCCGCCCGCGTTCGGTGGTATCGCCCAGCCAGATCCGCGCGTCGGTGGAGGCGTTCGGGCGCGCGCTCGAATCGGGGGATCCACAAGGCCTGCTCGACGTGCTCGCCCCGCATGTCGTCCTCATGAGCGACGGCGGCGGTATCAAGCGAGCCGCGCTGCACCCCGTCATCGGCGCGGAGAAGGTCGCCCGCTACATCACCGGCGGCACCGGCAAGGTCGAGGCCGTTCTCAGCCGCGAAACCATCCTGATCAACGGACAACCCGCATTGGCGCTGCGCCTGGACGGCGTGCTCGACGGCATCATGGCCTTCCACGTCGAGGACGACCACATCACCGGCCTCTACTTCGTCCGCAACCCGGAAAAACTGACCCGCCTCGCGTCCGAGACGCCGCTCGCGCTGCGCTGAATATCGGCAGCGCCGCGACGGCCGCCATGCGCTCACCGGCAGCGAGCAGTGCGAGTTGCATCCGGTGGCGCGCTGGGAATCGCCCAGATCGCGCTGACGCGGTCGTCGCCGAGGGCTGGTGCCGTACCCGGCAATATCGGTAGGATAATTGGTATGGCAACGCGTAAGGTCACCCTTTCGCTGGACGAAGCCGCTTGGTGGTATGCCGAGCAGGCGGCCGCCCGCGCGGGAATGTCGCCGTCGGCTTGGATTTCGAAGGCCGCGCGACGGGAAGCCGTGCGCACCGGGGTCGGTCCGGTGTCGGATGTGACCGCCGAGGCCGCCGCGGACGCGGCCGAACTGGCGGCCGCGGAGGAGGCGATGCGTGCGTCGGGGTGAACTGTGGATCTACAACCCGCATGGTTCGCCGCGCCGCCGAACGGTCGTGCTCATCAGCAGTGACGGCATCAACGAGTCGCCGCGCCCGTGGTTGATCGCGGCCGAGGTGGTCGAGGACGATCCGCAGGACATCCTCGCGGTTCCGGTGGAGGAACACGGCTGGGTGCATGCCGGGAACATCGGGCGCATCTTCCGCGGTTGGCTGGCCGAGCGGGTGGATGTGGTGGACACCGACACGCTGGAACGGCTCGACACCGCGTTGCGCGCGGCCATGGACCTCTGAGGCCTCCTGGGCAAAGACCGCGCGCGACTACCGCTGAAGGCCGGACGGCATTATGGTGGCCACGCCACCGACAGTGGTCAGTCGAGGAAGAGGAGTCAGGTGCGGATCTGCATGATCGCCGCGGCGCTGATCGCGCTGCCGGTGCTCGCGGCATGCGGCAGCGACAAGGACACGGCGGCGCCCACGGTGACGCAGGCCGATCTCGCCAAGTCGTTGCAGGACAAGGGCCTCAAGAACAAGCAACTGGCCGAATGCGCGGCGAAAGTGTTCGTCGATCAGGGCATTTCGCAGGCCGGACTGCGGATCATGACCAGCGACGAGTACGACACCAAGTCTCCCAACCAGGAAACGCTGGGGATGAGCAAAGAGGACGCGGACAAGGCGCGCGCTGCCAGCGGTCGCATCGCGAGCGAGTGCATGTCGGCGGCTCAGACGCGCTGAGTTCCGGCCCGCCGGGGCGGTCGACGATTCGCGTAGCGAGGCGGTTGATCAGACCGTACGCTGTCGCTACGTCGACGCGGGTGTCGACTAGAAGCCGAGGATTCGACCGTGTCACAGCCGCCTTTTCCGACATCGCCGAGTCCGGTGGGATCGCCGACCGCGCAACCGATCAGCCCATCCGGTCGCTGGTTCGCGCTGGGTGGCGCGCTGATCGGCCTCGGCGTCATCGGCGGGATCGTCCTCGGCGCTTTCGGCTTCCTGCAGACCTCGGGCCGGATCGACGACTTCCAGCGGGTCAAGGTGCCCGGCTCCGGCATGGTGAACTTGGCGGAGTCCGGCGGCTACACCGTGTATTTCGAGTACGCCGGGGCATCGTCCCGGGGCCCCTCCGGCACGGTCAACCTGCGGGTGCTCGATCCGGACGGCAAGCACCTGGAGTTGCAGAAGTACGACGCGCCCATCACGTATTCCTTCGGCAGCCACGAGGGACGGGCCGGGCTCTCGTTCGAGGCCGCGAAGCCGGGCGCCTATCGCGTGACCACGGCGGGTAGTTCCGAGGTGACGGTCGCCATCGGACAGGGTCTCGGCTCGTCGTTCGTCGGCACACTGTTCGGTGCGCTCGCCCTCGGTTTCGGTGGCGTGGTGCTCGGTGTGCTCGTGATCGTGGTGGTGGCGGTCAAGCGAAGTGCGAGCACGCGCAAGGTCGCCGAACCAGCCACGTCGCGACTGTAGCGGCGGGTACCGGCAGCGGTACCGCTTCGATGTCGTCACCGCGCTGTCCAACGCACGCGGACAAGTCGACCCGGCCGGGACCTCGCGCACTCGAGCGGGTCGATCTCCGCGCTCCGGCGAGCATTTCGATCGCGCTGCGCGCAACCCGTGAGCGCCCGCGCGCGGTGCGCGATGGTGGGCTGATGACGACCACCGAGGCGAAATCCACTACCGATTCCGAACTGGATGCGATCTTCGGCCCGATCTTCGACCAGATCGCCCAGGGCGCCGTGACGCGAGAGATCGATCGCACGCTTCCTTATGACGAGGTCGGACTGCTGCGCTCGGCGAAATTCGGCGCGCTGCGCGTTCCGGTCGAGTTCGGCGGCTACGGCGTCACCGTCCGGCAGCTGTTCCGGTTGCTCATCGAACTCGCCGCCGCGGAATCGAATCTGCCGCAAGCGCTGCGGGTGCACTTCTCGTTCGTCGAGGATCAACTCCTGGCGGAGCAAGGGCCCGAGCGGGAGCGGTGGCTGCGCGCGGTGGCCGAAGGCACGCTGGTGGGCAACGCGATCACCGAACCCGGTGCCGGCGCGGTGGACCGCTACCGCACCACGCTGACCGAGGACGGCGGGCGCTGGTTGCTCAATGGTGTCAAGTACTACAGCACGGGATCGCTGTACGCGGACTACATTCTGGCCGCCGCCGACCGCAACGGTGAGCGCGTCGGGGTGCTGGTGGACGCGAACGCCGAGGGAGTGCGTCAGCACGACGACTGGGACGGCTTCGGCCAGCGGCTGACCGCCAGTGGGACAACGGAATTCACCAATGTAGCGGTAAGCGAAGACCGAATCCTCGGTCCCGGCTACGGCGCGCCCGGGCCGACGTACGCGACCTCCTACCTGCAACTGGTCCAGCTCGCTGTGCTGGCGGGCATCGCCAAGCGCGCCGAGCGTGACATCCGGGAGTGGGTCGCGGCGCGTACCCGCGGCTACACACACTCCGCCGCCGACCTGCCGCGGCACGATCCGCTGGTGCAACAGGTGATCGGGCGGCTGTCGGCGGCCGCGTTCGCCGCCGAGGCCAGTGTGCTCGCCGTCGCCGACGTGCTCGACGGAGTGCTGGCGGGCGGTGTGAAGGACGAGAGCGCGGTGGTGGCCGCCGAACTCGCGGCGGCGCGGGCCCAGCTCGCCGTCATCGATCTGGTGCTGCCCGCCACGTCGCTGCTGTTCGAAGTGGGTGGCGCTTCGGTCGTTTCCGAACAGCTGCGGCTGGATCGGCACTGGCGTAACGCCCGCACCATCTCGGTGCACAACCCGGCGATCCAGAAGGCGCGGGCGATCGGCGATCACCTGCTCAACGGCGCCGATCTGCCGTTCGCCTGGAGCGCGGGCGAGCGTACACCGGCCGGCGGAGCCGCGCAGTGACCCGCCGGATCCGGTTCAACGCATTCGACATGAACTGCGTCGCCCACCAGTCCCCGGGGCTGTGGCGGCATCCCGACGACCAATCGCACCGATACAAGGAGCTGGGCTACTGGACGGAGCTGGCGAAGCTGCTCGAACGCGGCCGCTTCGACGGCATCTTCATCGCCGACGTCCTGGGCACATACGACGTCTACGGCGGCAACGACATCGCCGCGCTGCGCCAAGGCGCGCAGATCCCGGTTGCCGACCCGCTGCTGCTGGTCTCCGCCATGGCGGCGGTGACCGAGCATCTCGGGTTCGGCATCACCACCGGCACCGGATTCGAGCACCCGTACCCATTCGCGCGGCGGCTGTCCACGCTCGACCATCTCACCAACGGCAGGCTGGGCTGGAATGTGGTGACCGGCTATCTGCCCTCGGCCGCACGCAATTTCGGCGCGGCCGACCAGCTCGACCACGACGAGCGCTACAACCAGGCCGATGAATACCTCGAGGTGCTGTACAAGCTGTGGGAAGGCTCGTGGGAGGACGACGCTGTGGTCCGCGACGCGACCGCGGGCGTCTACGTGGACCCGGCCAAGGTGCACCACATCGGTCATCGCGGCACGCATTACACCGTGCCGGGCATCCACCTGTCGGAGCCGTCGCCGCAACGCACGCCGGTGATCTACCAGGCGGGTGCGTCTGCGCGCGGGGTGCGCTTCGCGGCCGAGAACGCCGAGGCCATCTTCATCGCCGGTCCGTCGAAACGAGTGCTCGCGCAGACGGTTTCCCGGATCAGGGACGCGCTGGCGGCGGCAGGCCGCCCCCGTGACGCCGCGCGCGTCTACGCGCTCGCGACGATCATCACCGACGCGACCGACGAGGCAGCGCGGCACAAGCACGAGGAGTACCTGTCCTACGCGAGCGTCGAGGGCGGCTTGGTGTTCATGTCCGGCTGGATGGGCATCGATCTGTCCCGCTACGACCTCGACGACCCGATCGGCCAAGTCGAAAGCAACGCGATCCAGTCGGCGGTGGCGGCGTTCCAGGAATTCGATGACGACGGGCGGGAATGGACTGTCCGCGACATCGGCAAGTGGGCGGGCATCGGCGGCATGGGTCCGGTCTTCGTCGGTTCCGGGGAGACGGTCGCCGACCTGCTCCAGGAGTGGGCCGCCGAAACCGACCTGGACGGCTTCAACCTGGCCTACGCGATCACACCGGGAACGTTCGAAGACATCGTCCGGCACGTGGTCCCGGTGCTGACCGCCCGAGGCGCGTACGCCCCGGAGTACACGCCGGGCACGCTACGCAACGCGCTGTTCGGCGCGGGCGATCGATTGCCCGCCGACCATCGCGGCGCGAGCTACCGGTTGAGCGGCCTGGGATCGACGGCCCTGCCGGATACGGTCTCTCGGCCGGGAACGACGGTCGAGGCGACCTCGTAATGTGCTCGCACGGCGCCGGAGCCTTCGGGGCCCGGCGCCGTCCGGCTTTCCGGCCGACGAATCAGATCGCCGCGAGTAATATCTCGGCTACCGCTTCCAGTCCCGCCCGATCGATGTCGTCGAAGCGCTCGGGGCGCGGACTGTCGAGGTCGAATACTCCGATCAGCGCATCGTCGCGGACCAACGGCACGACTATTTCCGAACGTGTATCGGCATCGCAAGCGATATGTCCCTCGAAGGCATGCACATCGGGTACGAGTTGGGCGCTTCTGGTCTGTGCCGCCGTGCCGCACACGCCTTTTCCCAGCGCGATGCGCACACAGGCGGGTTTGCCCTGGAACGGGCCGACGACGAGTTCTCGCCCATCGTAGAAATAGAAACCCACCCAATTCACATCCGATAATGCATGGAATACCAGCGCGGCGATATTGGCGGCGTTGGCGATGCGGTCGGTCTCACCCGCGACCAGCGCTTCGGCCTGGGCGGCGAGCTGGCGATACTGCTCGGTGCGGTCTCCGGTGAGGTCGGCGACGACAAACGACATGGGCCGAATGGTACGCGCTGCGAATTCGCTGTCTGCTTATTGATTCTCGGTGATCGCAACACTCTGCCAGCACCGCGCGTCCATCGCATCATCCCTGCATGACTTCGCAGCAACCCGTATCCCGTTCCACTCGTTCGGCCGCGGTTATCGGCGCCGGACAGACCGGCGTCACTGCGGCGCTAGGACTTCTCGACGCCGGTTTCGACGTCACCCTTTACAGTGAGCGCGATCAGCGCGCCTTACGCGACGACGTGCCCGCCACCGGCACGGCGCTCGAATTCGGTGAGACCCAGCAGGCGGAGGCCGCGCTCGGCTTGGACAGCTACACCGCGCGGGCGCCCCGGCACACCGGCTTGAGCGTGCGCATCGCCGGACCTGGCCCCGATCGTCCCGAATTGATCCAATTCGACGGGCATTTCGACGGATACGTCGGCGTCGCGGTGGACACCCGGCTCAAGGCCGACGAGCGGCTCACCGCGTTCCTGGAGCGCGGCGGCCGGTTCGTGCTGGATCAGGTGACGCCGGAGACGCTCGACGGCATCGCCGCCGCCAACGACCTCACCCTGGTCGCGACCGGCCGCGGCGGTCTGTCGGACCTGTTCCCCATCGACGCGCAGCGCACCCCCTACGACGCGCCGCAGCGGTCCTTGCTCACCGTCGTCGTCACCGGCCTCGGCCACGACGAGAACGTCTTCGCGCATCGCAGCGTGGCGGGCGGCGCGCACAGCGGCTTCTCCATCCTCGCCGACCAGGGCGAGGGCTGGTGGGGCCCGTACCTGCACAAGGACGCGGGGCCGAGCTGGGCCTTCCTCGGCTGGGCGCGTCCCGGCAGTGACTGGGAGAAGCGATTCGCCGGCGCCGACTCCGCCGAGTCGGCGCACCGGATCGTGCAGGACCTCTACCGCGACTACATCGAGTGGGACCTGCCGGAGGTGCTGGCGACCAAGACCATCCCCGAGGATCCGCACTCGTGGCTGAAGGGGGCGGTGCGCCCGGTCGTGCGGTCGGGGGTCGGGCGCACCGCGGGGGGCCACGTGGTCGCCGCGCTGGGTGACACCGCCATCGCTTACGATCCGATTGCCGGGCAGGGCGCGCAGAGCGGGCTTATCCAGGCGCAGCGGCTGGTCGCGGCGGCCGCCGTGCACGAAGGACCCTTCGACGAGGCGTGGATCGCGCGGCAGTACGCCGCGTTCCTCGCCGCGCGCGCCGACGCGGCGAACAAGGTGACCAGGCTGTTCCTCAGCGATCCCGAACTGGCCGAGGTCGGCAACGCGTTCTTCGCCGCGGCGGCCGTCGACCCGGCGTTCGCTTCGGCGCTGGTCGGCCTGCTGCATCGGCCGCAGCCGTTCCTGCCGGTCGACTCGCCGGAAGCGGTCAACGAGTTCATCACACGGGTCACCGGCGAGGACGCCGCCGCGCTACTGGGCCGGTTCGCGCCCGCGGGCAAGTTCGCCAGGTCGAGCTACTCGCCCGCGCTCGCCGACGCCTGATCCGAATCGCGCAGATTCAAAACCTCGTCCCGACCGGGGGCCGGTGCTGGAGTGGAAGGAGCGCCGGACGCATGCGTGGCGTCCGGCCTCCGATCCGACGGCTACCCCCGATAACCATGGAGCAGCTATGACCACGGAGCAGATCGCCGAGCAGATCCGATTCGCCTACTGGGTGCCCAACGTCAGCGGGGGACTGGTCACCAGCGATATCGAACAGCGCACCAGCTGGGATTTCGAATACAACAAGAAGCTCGCGCAGACAGCGGAGAACAACGGCTTCGACTACGCGCTGTCCCAGGTCCGCTACACCGCCTCCTACGGCGCGGAGTACCAGCACGAATCGACCTCTTTCAGTCTCGCGCTGCTCGGCGCGACCGAGCGGCTGAAGGTCATCGCGGCCGTGCATCCCGGGCTGTGGCATCCCGCGGTGCTGGCCAAGTTCGGCGCCACCGCCGACCACCTGTCGAATGGCCGGTTCGCCATCAACGTCGTGTCCGGCTGGTTCGCCGGTGAGTTCACCGCGCTCGGCGAACCGTGGCTCGAGCACGACGAGCGCTACCGGCGCAGCGCCGAATTCCTCGAAGTGATCCGCAAGATCTGGACCGAGGACAACGTGAACTACGGCGGCGACTTCTACCGCATCCGGGACTTCACCCTGAAGCCGAAGCCGCTGAACACCCCCGAGCGGCCGAATCCCGAACTCTTCCAGGGCGGCAACTCGACCGCCGCCCGGCGCAACGGCGGCCGCTACGCCGACTGGTACTTCTCCAACGGCAAGGACTTCGACGGCGTCACCGAGCAACTCGACGACCTGCGCGCCGTCGCCCGCGCCCACGACCGCGAGGTGAGATTCGGGCTCAACGGCTTCATCATCGCCCGCGATACCGAGCGGGAAGCTCGCGACACGCTGCGCGAGATCGTCGAGAAGGCGAACAAGCCCGCGGTGGAAGGCTTCCGCGACGCGGTGCAACAGGCGGGCGCGTCCACCAAGGACCGCAAGGGCATGTGGGCCGATTCCACGTTCGAGGACCTGGTGCAGTACAACGACGGTTTCCGCACCCAGCTGATCGGCACGCCGGAGCAGGTGGCCGAGCGGATCGTCGCCTACAAGCAGCTCGGCGTCGACCTGATTCTCGGCGGCTTCCTGCACTTCCAGGAGGAGATCGAATACTTCGGCGCGAAGGTGCTCCCACTGGTGCGTGAGCTGGAAGCCGCGCAGCGGCCCGTCGCGGCGGTGAACTGATGACCGCGGTCGCCGCCGATCGCATCCTGTCGGCGGCACAAGCGTTCGCGGTCGCACAGCGGCTCGCGGCGGACTTCGCGCCGGGAGCCGCCGAACGCGACCGGGAGCGCGGGCTGCCGTACGCGGAGGTCGATCGGCTGGCGGCCAGCGGCCTGCTCGCGATCACCGTCCCCGCCGCGCACGGCGGCGCGGACCTGCCGCCCAGCGCGGTCGCGGAAGTGACGCGCATTCTCGCCACGGCAGATCCCAATATCGCGCAGATCCCGCACAGCCACTTCGTGTATGTGAACCTGCTCCGGCTCGCGGGTACGGCCCAGCAGCAGGAGCGGTACTTCGGGCGGGTGCTCGACGGCGGGCGCATCGCCAACGCGCAGTCCGAGCGCGGCGGCGCGACCGTCGCCGACATCGCCACCACCTTGCGGCCGGTCGATGATCGATTCCGGGTGGACGGCGTGAAGTACTACTGCACCGGCTCGCTGTTCGCCGATCTATTCGCGGTGCTGACCCGGCTGGACGACCCGGAGGGGCGCAGCGGTCTCGAACCCGGGGAGTACATCGCCTACCTGCCCGCGAACACTCCCGGTGTACGGGTCGTGGACGACTGGAACGGGATCGGGCAGCGCACCACCGGTAGCGGAACGGTGTCCTTCGATGAAGTGCTCGTCGATCGTGACCAGGTGATTCCCCGCTCCGGCGCGGTGCGCGCACCCACCGGCTACGGCGCGTTCGCGCAGCTGCTGCACGCCGCCATCGACACCGGCATCGCCCGAGGCGCTCTCACCGCGGCAACGGAATTCGTGCGCACGAAGAGTCGCCCGTGGTTCGAGGCGGGGGTGGCGAACGCGGTGGACGACCCGCTGTTGATCCAGCGCTTCGGTGAATTGTCCGTCGCGGTGACCGCCGCGGAGGCGACCCTCTCATCGGCTGGCTGGGCGTTGGACGCGGCCATCAGGATCGATCCGAGCGCCGCGAACATCGCCCAGTCGTCGCTGGCCGTAGCGACCGCCAAGATACTCGCCGACCGCGCCGCCAACGACGTGTCCGCGGCACTGTTCGAGGTCGGCGGAACGCGCAGCGCGGCGGCGGATCTCAATCTGCACCACTTCTGGCGCAACGCGCGCACGCACACCCTGCACGATCCGGTGCGCTGGAAGTACCAGCACATCGGCCGGGCCCTGCTGCACGACGCCGCGCCACCGCTCCACGGTGTGATCTGAAAGGAGACGAAATGACAGTCACTGTCGTCGTCGGAAACCCGAAACCCGCCTCACGCACGCTCACCGCGGCCACCCTGGTCGCGAGGGGGCTGCGGCCGGAGGTGGAGCCCACCGTGATCGATCTGGTCGAGTTCGGCCCCGCCCTGCTCAGCTGGGGTGACGCGGCCGTGGCCGAGGCGGTACGCACCGTGGCGGGCTCGGAGCTCGTCGTCTTCGCCAGCCCCACCTTCAAGGCGACCTACACCGGTCTGCTCAAGCTGTTCCTCGAACAGTTCGAGGGCGGGACCGGCCTGGAAGGCGTGCTCGCGGTCCCGGTCATGCTCGGCGCGGGACCGGCCCACGCCCTCGCTCCCGACCTGCTGCTCAAGCCCGTGCTCGTCGAAATCGGGGCCACCGCCGCGTTGCCCGGGCTCTACTTGTCCGATCGCACATTCGCCGAGGACGGCGTCATCGACCGGTACAGTGGTCGGTGGCGTTCGGTCGCCCAGGCACTGGCCCACAGCTCGAAGGCTGCGAATCATGCATGACCTGTTCGAATTCCCCGCCGACGGAGCCGGTCTGCGTCGCGCGTTCGCCAACTTCCCCAGCGGCGTCGTCGCCGTGTGCGCCGAAATCGACGGAACCCCGCACGGTCTGGCGGTGAGCACGTTCGTGCCCGTCTCGCTCGATCCGCCGCTGGTCTCGTTCTGCGTGCAGAACTCCTCGGCCACCTGGCCCAAGCTCGCCGCCGCGAGCCACCTCGGCCTCAGCCTGCTCGGCACCGACCAGCAGGCCGCCGCCCGCACGCTGGGCACCCGCGACGGCGACCGCTTCCGCGACATCCAGCTGCACCGCGGTTCCGGCGACGCCGTGTTCATCGACGGCGCGTCCGCCTGGATCGAGGGTGTCCAGGAAGCTCACGTCCCGGCAGGCGACCACGCGGTGGTCATCCTCCGCATCCACCGCATCGCCACCCGCACCGACGTGGACCCGCTGGTATTCCACGGCAGCAAGTTCCGCCGGTTGCACGCCGAACCGGCGAACGGCGCAGCCTGACGGCCCTCCGGTGTGCGCGAAATCGGGGTGATGCGGTGGTCCGGAAGCCGCGACGGGCATGCGATGCTCGTCGCATCAGGGTCCGGACATCGGCCTGGATCAGGGCTGTGGGAGACTCTGGTGTCTCTTTACGGAAAGGTCCGGTCATGACGCTCGGCATGGTTCTCGGCGACTTCCCGCGCACTTCGGCGCGGGTCTAGACGAACCTCGAGTGATCCCTGTGCGATAGCGCACAGGTCTTTTCGCGACTCCGCGGCGAAGTGCTCGTCGTGCCCATGCACGTTCGATCACGAGGAGTACGCGGTGTCCACCGTTTGCTGGACCGAAGACGATAACACCTGCCCGACCGCCGGCTGGCATTCCGAGAACGGCGCGCCGCCGCCCGAATCCCTTGTGGTGGTGAACGACTGGATCACCGCCGACGCGGCTTGCCGAATGGCGCGAGCCGGGACCGGTCTGCTGTGGCGCGGTGATTTCCACAATGCGCGGCAACTGCTGCGTGCGATGGGGCGGCGAATCGATCGGAGGGTTTCGGTCGGCGACGGTCCGGCCGAAGCGTTCCAGCGGTATCGCGCGTCGCGTCGTCGGCGCGCGCAGGTGCTCGGCAAGGTGCTCGTGCTCCTTGAAGACGACTATTCGCTGGCGTTGCGTCGCGCTCCCGATGTGCGGGGCCCGTGCACCGAGGCGTACGGAGCGCCGCACGGGCGCATGGTGGTGGCGCTCACCGAACTGCTCGGCGTGCTCGGTGCGGCGCAGTGGCGGGAGAAGGGCGTTTACGTGCCCGCGCTCGGCGAACGCATCCATCCGCACTATGGCGTGTTCTCCCCGGTCCGCGGCGAGTACGTCGATCTCGTCGCGTCCGCGCCGCTACCCGCACGAGCCGAGACGGCCTTCGATCTCGGCACGGGCACCGGCGTGCTCGCCGCGATCCTGGACCGTCGTGGAATCCGGCGAATCACCGCCACCGACAACAGTCTTCGTGCGCTGACCTGTGCCCGCGCCAACCTCGGTCGGCTGGGCATGTCATCCGTCGACGTGCGAGGCCCGGCTCTCTTCCCGGATGGCAAGGCCGACCTCGTGGTATGCAACCCCCCTTGGCTTCCCGGCACGCCGACCTCAGCGCTGGAAAGCGGCGTCTACGACGAGAACTCGTCCATGCTGCGCGCCTTCCTCTCCGGCCTCCCAGCCCACCTGAATCCAGGCGGAGAAGGCTGGCTGATCCTCTCCGACCTGCCCGAACACCTCGGCTTACGCTCCCACGACGAACTCCTCACCCGCATCACTACCGCAGGCCTCCACATCGCCGCCCAACTCACCACCCACCCCACCCACCACCGAGCCCACAACCCCACCTCCCCGCTCCACACCGCCCGCGCAGCGGAAACAACCTCCCTCTACCGACTGGCTCCTCGTTGAGTGGCACATGACGGAGGATCTACTCGCGATTCGCCTCAACCATGTGCCACTCGCGGTCGATCCTGTGCCTACTTCTGGCGCGATGTGTCCGGGCGGATCCGTTTCGCGTCGACGAGCGTCTGCCAGGCCGCTCGCTTGCGGCGGCACAACGCGATATCGCAATTCCGGTGCCGCTGCATCGTCATGTGGGCTTCGCGGATGCCGAGGTCGTGGTCCGGTGCATCATGCGGGAAACCTGTTGCCCACAACGTGTTAGCCATTCGCTGCTCCGCGACGTGCGCTTCGACGGCCTCACGATCGGTGGGAAACTGCCACCACATCGAGGCCGCGACTACCGGCGCCATGACCACGAGCGCGGCGCCGAGACCGATCGCGAACGTGACCCACCCGTTCACTCGGCATCACCCCCGTACAGCTCCGGCGCGCCGAATATCGGGCCGGCGATCGTGAACTCATCGCCTGGGGTCCCATCCTCGGCGACCAATACCCAGGTCTGTGGTTTGTCCACAGCCATCCACAACGGGCCATCCTTGCGGGCGATGGCAAGCTTCGCCGCGTCGTCGGCTTCGAATACGGCGCGTACGGCTTCGAGTGCGGCCGAGGGGCGGTGCTCCACTGGTCACGCCGCCGAAAGCCGGACGTTCCGGACAGACGTGCCCACGCCGGACATTGCGGTCATCGCGTCCCTTATCGGCTCGGGCATGTGGAGCTGATCGGCGCTCGCCGCAGTGTGGCACCCGTGAACACGTGCGAGGACCCGTATTCCGTGGCCACGCTCGGTCCCGTCGCCGGGTGTTGGCATCTCGATGTGCGTGTATCCGACCCGGTCGGCCAGTTCGCGGATCGCCGTAGTGCCTCGCTGAGGGTCTGCTGCCTTTGCGGTCATACCGTCCTCACTGCTGGTGTGTGTTGGTGTGCACCCGGCGCCGGGGCTCTTGCCACCGGCGTGGAGACTCGGTGCTGCCGATGGACTGGCATCACCCGGCGTCGGGTGCCTTTCAACACTCTCCAGCGGAAATACCGGCGATCGAAGCCACGCGACTACTACGGAAGGCCTACGCTGACGCTCACGGACGGACGCACAGATGGGCAGATCAGATGATCGTGACCAAGTGGACGGGGGTCGAGGTTCGTGCACTACGCACTGCGGCATTGCGGGTCAGCCAGCCGGAGTTCGCCGAGATCCTAGGGTTCACTGTTGCAGCGGTACGTAAGTGGGAGACGCGGCGCGAAACAATCCAGCTGTCAGGCAAGTACGCCGCGGCCATGGACACCATGCTCGATCGGCTCACCGATGTCGAGCGGGCGCGATTCGAAGCTGAGCTCATGCCGGAGCCGCGCCCGACGCGCATTCGGACGGTCGCCGACACCTTTGAGAGTCCAGCAGATATTGCGCGGCGGGTGCAGGGGTTGTCCGAATTCGACGCGGACGGGAGTGTTCTCGACATTCTCACGTTGGCAGTCGATGACGTCGTAGATCGCTATGAACTGGAGGGGCCGCGCCGACTGGCGCCGGAGGTGATCACGGCGCGCCATCAGGTCGATGCGATGCTCGGGCAGCGTCGACACCCCGTCCAGTTGCACGCGCTCTACTCGATCGCGGGCCGTCTGTCGGGCGTGCTCGCTTATATGGCGGTCAACCGCGGCCGATTCGGGCACGCCCGGATGTATTGCCGCGAGGCGTTCGCCATTGGCGAGTTGCTGGGCGATACCGATCTGCAGGCGTGGGTGAAGGGCACCGAAAGCTTCTGCGCCTATTACCAAGGTGACTACGCGGCAGCGGTGCGGGCGGCCTACCAGGGATTGGATTTGGCGAACGGTGGCCCGCAGGCCGTCCGTCTGTACTCGAATGGGCTCGCTCGTGCTCTCGGAAAAGTCGGAGACTCGGCCGGTGTCGCCGCCGCGATCGATGCGGCGACCACCATTGCGGTAGCGCTCGCCACCGGCCCGGAGCTCACTCCCGCCCTGACGTTCGCTCCTTACGGCGAGGCGCGGCTGATGGCGAACGCGGCCACCGCATTCCTCTCGGCCGGTGACTATCAGCGCTGCCTCGAGTATGGCCAGCAGGTCGAGGATCGAGTCGCGGAGTCGGAGTCGGCGTGGAGCCGGTCTCTGGTGCGGCTCGACATGGCGGCCGCGCTGCTCGGTGCCGGTCGGCATCGCGATGTCGAGCGGGCCGCACGTCTTGGTGTCGAGGCGCTCGAAGCGTCCAGCGATCGCCCGATCCGCTCGGTTTGGCAGCGGGCTCACGAACTCGGCGCCATCATCGGGACGATCCCCGCACACGGTGCGGGCGAATATCTCGACTCGCTGCGAAAGTGGTCATCGTCCGCGCGAGGGTTCTCGGCGCCAGAGGGCTAGGGGCTGCCGAGCGGGAGCACGGCGCGGTCGGTCCAGCGATACTGACGACCGTCGCGGCGTAGCTCGACGAGGTCCACCTGGCTCGTGCGCACGGTGACCGGTGGCAACTCTCGCAGCACGGTGACGTCGGCGATCAGCGCCGCAGAGTCCCTAGGTCGGTTGAGGTAGCCGATCCCGAGGTGCGGCCGGAACTCGGTCGTTTCGGCGAGGCGGCTCGTCGGCCGGTGCGCGGCGGTCGCCTCACGAAGGGAACGGTGCAACCTGAGCAGGTTGTCCCATGGAGTGACCGAGAACCGCAGCGCACTGCGGGACCCGGCCAGTGGCCCGACAACGATGTCGAACGGCGCAATGTCGGCTAGCCGTGAACGTGCGGCATCCGTGATATCCGCGAGCTCTCTGTCGGACACTTCGCCGACCTTGCCCACGCTGAGCAGCGTCATGTGCAGAGCGTCGAGGGGCACCGGGTCGATCCCGTCGTCGGCGAGAGTCTTCTGACACCGCTCGGCGAGATCGGTCAGCGCGGGATCGTCGAAAGTGAGATACCAGTAGTAGCAGGACTGGCCGGGGACCCAAGATTTCAGAGTCCAGTGGTCGTGCAGGTTCCCGAGCTGCCGGAACGCCGTCCAATCGTTGGAGCGAATAGCGGATGGGTCGGACGTCGATGCGGGCTGCCGCAGTGGGAACGGCCGATTGGTGGGAACCACGCCGGTGAGTGTACGGATCGGCGAGCGGCCGTGTCCGGCAACAGACCCGGCTGACCTCGGGTGACTCACCCGGTTCGGCAGTACACCACCGCAATGTGCATTGGGTACAGCTCACGGTGCAGTGCTCTGCCAGAGGGGCATAACCTCAAAACAAAACCCGCCCTGATCAGGACGGGTTTTGGGGTGGAGCCGATGACGGGAATCGAACCCGCGCTGTCTGCTTGGGAAGCAGAAGTTCTACCATTGAACTACATCGGCACTGCTCTACGCGCGTCCGCGACTCTATCAGACCAGGCGCTATGTAGGTCAACTCCCTTGCTCTGGTGTCCGGACTGAGCCCGTTCGAGGCTCAGGTCCGGGAGCTACTCCGGATTTTCAGGTGAGCGTGTGTGGTTCTCGGGCGCATCCTGGCGGGCCGCTGAGCGGGCTGTAGTGGGTCCACCTTCAACAACCGGATTGGCTCCACCGCAAGGATCCCGCCCTTCTCCTCGTCGTACCGCCGCCCCTGGTAGTCGCTCTTCCGGACGATCGGCTATTTGTTCTCGAATCGGCTCCAGCGAGCAAGGTCTTCAACGATCGGACCGGAGTCGGGTATGCGGAACCACCACCATCCACGTCCGGTTGTGTCGATGTTCGCGACTGCTGCCATGCGCTTCCCTGAATCTTCGACAGTGATAGACGTAAATCTATTGTCTGCATCGGAGATATAATTATTCACCTTGGCGGCGAGTATTGTCGGCAATTGATTCACGGCACTTTCCAGGTAATCCCGGACAGTGTAAGCGGCGTGGAGATCGTATTCGTTCCAGACGGTGCGGTCCGACCAGGGCAGGCTTCTGTCGCGATCGATCTTCTCGACGTGCGCTTCCCATGAATCCGCCAAGCGGATCGCATCGCGTTCCTCTCCCGATTTCAGTGTGACCGGGTGACTCCTGATATCGACTATCTCATCCTCGGTGAAATGACGATGCGCGCGATCCTCGGGGTTCGACATTCTTTTCCTCACAGTTTCCAGGCGGTGGATTTCCATGGCATTTCGTAGTTCACGACCACCTTGACTCCCCTGTACACAAATTGCTCGGCCTGCTCCGCTGTGCGTCCGTCGCCCATCGGTTCCGGTGTGCCTTTTGTCAGGGCGTCATGAACTTGCTGGGGAGTCGGTCGGTCCATCGTCGGATTCCCGTCGCCGGTATGTCCGTTGATGAATTCTTCTATCTCGGCTCGAGTGTATTCACTGTGGCGGAAGTCCAGTTCATCGGAATCACCGGCGTGATCGTCATCGATGGTCGACGTCATGCCGATGATGGCGGCGAGGTTGGTGATGGCTTTGTCGAGGTCGACGGCGGGTAGAGCGTGGAAGGCGTCGATCGTGCCGACAGCCCCTGCGGCGAGACTGGTCAGACCGATGACTCGGACCATTTGGCTGGCGCGGTAGGAGGTTTGGATCGCGTTGATCGTGGCGACCACGTCGGCGTCTATCGCGGCGGCTGCGGCGACGGCGGAGGAGCCGAGGCTGAACAGGAAAGCGACACCGGCGGTTATCGCGATCAAGCTGATGGACAGCTCCAGCGCGTTGATCGCTTTGGCGTTGTCGTTACCGAGGGCGATGGTCGCGTTCTTGTAGTCGCCAACGGGTGCGGCCATTTTCTGCGCGGCGGTGCTGACGGTGTCGGCACTGGTTTTCAGAGTCGTGAAATGGTCTTGGAGCAGTTGCCGGTTGGTGGCGTCGTCCATGCCGTCGAACAGTGCCGAAATGGCGGATATACGGGCGGACGCGCCGGTGATGGTGTCGTGGTTGGCGAAGGTGTTCCAGGTGGTGTGGGCTTTGTCGAGTTTGGTGTGGTCGCCATTGGGGAGTTTGCCGAAGGCGGAGAGGACTTTGGCGACGAGTTTGTCCAGGAATTCCTTCAGGCCGCCGTGGTCGGTGAAGCCGACTCCATTGTCGGCCACCGAGGATGGGATGCTGACCTTGTACTCGCCGACTTCCTGGGCGTGGATGCGGGGCGGGGCGGGGTTGCTCTTGTTGGCGATGGCGTAGTTGTAGCCGTTGGCATACAGCACCGCGCCGTAGTTGGTGAGGGCGTTGGCCAGGCTCGAGCAGGCCTGCATGGTCTGCTGGGCGGCTTTGTCGTACGCCTCACCCCACTGTTTGCAGCCGGGGGCGTCGCCAGCCATCCCCGCGCATTCACCTTTGATCGCATCGTGGACCGGCTTGTCGGCTTTGCGGAGGTCGTCGGCGAGGTCATGGCATTTCTTGGCGGCGTCGTAGTAGGTCTGCCAGTCGACGATCATGCCTGCCCCGACCGCAGCATGCGGCGGTTGGCCTCGATGGCGCGGGTATAGCGTCCGTGCGCTTTCTGCGCGGCATCGCTCACGGCGGCGACGCCGTCGGCGAATTCGCGGGCGGCCGCAAGCCATTGCGTGTGCGCGTCGGCGTAGGCGCCGGCCGCGGCAGATTCCCAACTGCCGCTCTGCAAGGCAGTGACCTTGTGGTCGAGTTCGTCTAGGTGATCGCGTAAGAACCCGGCCAGGCCGTTGAGGCGCGACACGATCTGATCGAGTCGTTCGAGGTCGACGCTGAATTGAGAGCTCATGGCAGATCCAGGCTGGAGAGACCGGATGCGCCGCCGGTGTCGGTGCTCTTGTAGTTGGCCGCAGTGACACCCAGCTTTTCGGCGAGAGAAGTCAACGCTCGCATGAGTTTTGTTCCGCCATCGCGGGTTTCGGTCCACCCGGTGGAGAACTCGTCGGCCGCGTCGCCGGTCCAATCGGAAGTGAGCAGGTTGTCGACCTCGCTGGCAGCGGAATCGAGAGCCTGCTTCATGGCGTCGGCGATGTTGTAGACGTACTGGCCGATCGCCTGCACGTCATCAGGCACGACTGACAGATTTCGGCCAGATTCGTTAGGCCCCCCGCTAACTCCCATGCACACGACCATAACGGCACTCCGTCTCGGACGTCCACACGCTGACCAAGCCCGTCGGGCCAGTTAAGGAAGAGTCCCACTCGCTGGGTCCGGGCGACGTCCGACTGCCTGCTCGGTAGGTGGTTTCCGGCCCTCGTCCCGGTCGGCGGGTACCGAGCACCGGTACACGGTCAAGCAGAAGATGAGCCAAAGCGCCCCGAAGCACCAGCCCCCGAGGACATCGGTGGCCCAATGAACGCCGAGGTAGATCCGGGACAGGCCGACCGCGATGACGAAGAGCGCGGCGGCGATCGCGGTCCAGGCGCGGAGGGTGGAACCGTGTATGGCGGGGAGCGCGACCGCAAGGACGATGCCGACCACGACGAACGAGCCCATGCTGTGCCCGGAGGGGTACGCCTGGTTGGCCACGCTGATCAGGTGTTCCTCGACGGGCGGGCGGTCCCGGTCGGTCAGTCGCTTGCCGCCGCGCACGAGCAGCCCGCCGCCGAGCCCGGTGATCGCGACGAGCGCCGCCGCCGTCCAGCGCCGCCGCCAGGACAGGACCAGGCAGGTGGCCGTGGCGAGGGCGGTCATGGCGAGCGTGCCGCCCAGCACGCTGACCGTCACCGCGACCGGTGTCAGCGTGCCGTTGCGGTGCGTGACGGCCCAATCGGTGATGTCGCGATCGAACCCGCCGGGGCCGTGATTCCCGACCACGCCCGCCGTGAGAGCCGCGGCGCACACCACCAGCAACGCGGTGAGCACCCCGATGATGCCGCGAATGCGAGGGGAGGTCACTCCTCCACGTTGCCACCTCCGACGCTCGAAGGTAACCAACCGGCTTGGAATGGCACCGCCGTGGCCGAAGCGCGTCAGAACTTGCTGTAGCCGCCGTCGATCAGCAGAGTGTCGCCGGTGTGGTAGCCGCTGCTGGGGCTGGCGAGGTAGACGGCGACGGATTCGAAATCGCTCGGCAGGCCCCAGCGGCGGACCGGGATTCTCGGGTGGACGCGCTCGCGGAAACGATCCCACGCGAAGGCCCCTTCGGTCATCGGCGTCTCGACCCAGCCGGGTAACACCGAGTTCGCGCGGATGCCGTGCTTGGCCAGCTCCACCGCGATCGAGTTCACCATGGCGATCAACCCGGCCTTGCTGGCCGCATACGACTGCCCGCGCGGAACGCCCTGGTGGGCGGCGAGGCTGGCGGTGGCGACCAGGCTGCCGCCCTCGCCTTGCGCGAGCATCACTTTCGCCACTTCACGCAGCGTCACGAACGCGGCGTCGAGATTGAGAGAGGTGACCCGGCGGAATTCCGCGAGATCGGTCTCCACGAACGGAATGAATCCCTGGCTCACACCGGCGTTCACGAAGCAGGAGTCGATGCGGCCGCGCGGCCGATGGTGTCGATCACCTGCTGCTCCTCGCCGACGTCGCAGCTCAGCGCGAGCACGCCCCCGCCGAACGCGCGCAATTCGGCGGCGGCCGCCTCGTTGCGTTCGGCGTTGCGGCCGACGACGCAGACATCGGCCCCGGCCCGCGCGAGACCCCGGGCGAATCCGAGACCGATGCCGGAGTTGCCTCCGGTGACGACGGCGACGTGGCCGGTCAGGTCGAACAGCGAGCCCTCGGACATGGTTCATCCCTTCGATCGCGGGCGACGCCGCCCGAATGAATGCGAGGATATCGTTCTCTCCATATCACTGTGCGGCTGAGGAGCCCCGGCGAGCAGGCGCTACGCTCGTCGCGTGCTGCTTTCCGATCGTGACATCCGCGCGGAGATCGCCGCTGGGCGTCTCGGCGTCGAGCCGCTGCTGGAGAACCTGATCCAGCCGTCGAGCATCGACGTGCGCCTGGACCGGATGTTCCGGGTGTTCAACAACACTCGCTACACCCACATCGATCCGGCGCAGCGGCAGGACGAACTCACCAGCCTGGTCGAGCCGGGCGAGGGCGAGCCGTTCGTGCTGCATCCCGGCGAATTCGTGCTCGGCTCCACCCTCGAGGTCTGCACGCTGCCGGACGACCTGGCCGGACGGTTGGAGGGCAAGTCCAGCCTGGGCCGGCTGGGTCTGCTGACCCACTCGACCGCCGGCTTCATCGATCCCGGGTTCAGCGGGCACATCACGCTGGAGCTGTCCAACGTGGCGAATCTGCCGATCACGCTGTGGCCCGGCATGAAGATCGGTCAGCTGTGCCTGCTCAGGCTGACCAGCCCGGCCGAGCACCCATACGGCAGCGCCGTGGCGGGCTCGAAGTACCAGGGCCAGCGCGGACCGACTCCGTCGCGGTCCTACCTGAACTTCCCGATTCCGGCCGCCGCGATCGACGCCGCCGAAGCACGCTGACCGGGGCCGAGTCCGCTTCGTCGACTGTGGGGGAGAAGCGGACCCGGCGGACGGCGGCGGGGAACCGACCGCGGAGGTGATCAGTCCCCGCCGCCCGCTCCCACCGCGAGCGCCGTTGTGAGGATGACGGACAGCGGTGGGAGCGTGTCACCGCGGCTCGGCGGGCTGACCCAGAAGCACCCTTCCCGGGTCCAGCGGCCGAGGCCGGTCGGCAACATCACGGCGCTGCCGACGGCGGGCAGGCCGATATCCAGCCGATTGAGCACCTCGAGCACCTGTGGTCCCGGTCGGCTGTCGGGCTCGGCGAGGAAACTCCATCGGATCTGCCTGGCCAACATGGGACCCCTCGTTCCCTGCTGTTCCAGTGCGGCGCGCACCTTCTCGGCACGCGCGGTCGGCAGGTGGACGACGCACACGCGTCCGGTGATCGGCAGCATGGCGAAACCGCCCCGCTCGGTGACCGGCAGTCCGAACTCGTGCCGATAGAACGCCACCCAATCGTCCACGGTCCTGAGTTTCTCGACATTCACGGCGAACTCCTTGCCTTCCGACTCAATGGTCCCGGGCCGCCGCGCGATTCGGCATCGCCCGCTCACCCGCCTTGCGCTGCCCTTCCGCTGCCTTTGATACGGGCCGCATTTCACCTGTGGCCGCGCTCACAAACCGCTCGTACTCTGGAAGGAGTTCGTTCGGAAGGGATGACACCGTGGTCACGCATTGGTCAGGCAAAGAGGCCCGTGCCCTTCGCGATGCCAAGCGGATGAGCATCAGGGAATTCGCGGCCCATTTGGGTGTGCACGAACGCTTGGTGTCGAAGTGGGAGGCCGGGGGCGTCCGGGTTCATCCACGACCGATCAACCAAGCCGCTCTGGATACCTCACTGGCCAGGTCCGACGATGTGGTGCGGGCGCGGTTCGCGGCATTGATCGATCAGCCCGCGATCGATCGAACCGTCCCGCCGGGATTCGATGCGCGTGCCGACGCCTCGGCGCGCGTTCATTATTCGAGCGACGCGGACCTTTTGGCTCTCATAGACGCCGGTGCGATGAGAGGTGCTGCGTTGGCAGCGATTTCGGAGAGGGATCTGATCATGGCGGCTGCCCACGAGGCCAGCGAGCACGCCGGCAAGGCCGAGAGCACCAATGTCGGTGCGAGCACTTTGGACCAGCTCGACGCGGATGTCGTGCGCATCGCGAACGACTACGTGCGCATTCCGCCGGTGCCGATGATGGTGGAAATGGTGCGGGTGCGGCGCCGGGTGTATCGGTTGCTGGAAGGCCATCAGCGGCCCGCCGATACCGGCCATCTGTATCTTTTGGCGGGCACCCTCTCGGGCCTGCTCGCCAACGCCAGCACCGATCTCGGCTACTACGACGCGGCGGGCGAGCAGGTCCGGGCCGCATGGGCCTACGCGGAGTTGTGCGGGCACAACGGGCTTCGGGCCTGGACCCGCGGCATGCACGCGCTGATCGAGTACTGGTCGCAGCGGCCGCGCCGGGCGGTCCAGCTCGCCCAGAGCGGGCAGGAGTTCGCGGAGTCCGCGACCGCGCAGGTGCGACTGCTCAATATCGAGGCGCGCATCTGGTCGGCGCTGGGCAGCGCCGCCGACACCGATCGCTGCGTGCGGGCGGCCGACGACGCGCGCGAGATCGCCGCGACCGACACGCTGCACGACGAGGTGGGCGGCGTCTTCGGGTTCAACGAGGCCAAGGCCAACTACTACGCGGGCGCCACCTACATCCACCTCGGTCAGGCGGAGCCCGCGCTCGGCGCCACCCAGCGGGCCATCGAACTCTATTCGAACGGCCCGTCCGAACAGCGCTCCTACGGCGCGGAGGCGCTTGCCAGGGTCGACTGCGCGGCTGCCCACCTGATCAACGGCAGCCTGGACGGCGCGGCCGAGGCGCTACAGCCGGTGCTCGGGCTCGACGAGGCCAAGCGCATCGCGCAGCTCGAGGAGCGGTTGACCGGTGTGCGCAGGCGGATCGCGGCTCCGGCTTTCCGCGACTCGGTCGAGGCGCGCAGGCTGGACGAGCGGATCGAGGAATTCTGCGGCTCGACGGCGGCCAAAGGGATCCCGCCCGGCGCGGCCCATTGAGTGACGCGTCACACCCGGCGGGGCCGCGGCCGCCGTCGCGGGCGTGGCGGCCCGTGGAGAGCTCGGACAGGCGGTTTATCCAGTTGCGACGGATGGCACCATGGGACGGGTGAGTCCTCAGCATCCGCACCATCCCCCGCGTGTTCTGGAGCAGTCCACGAAGCTGCAGAACGTCGTCTACGAGATCCGTGGACCGGTACACGCGCACGCGGCACGGCTGGAGGCCGAGGGCCACCGCATCCTCAAGCTCAATATCGGCAACCCCGCCCCGTTCGGGTTCGAGGCGCCCGACGTGATCATGCGCGACATCATCGCGGCGCTGCCGTACGCCCAGGGCTACTCCGAATCCAAAGGCATCCTCTCCGCGCGGCGCGCGATCGTGACCCGCTACGAACTCGTGCCCGGCTTCCCCGAGCTGGACGTGGACGGCGTCTACCTCGGCAACGGCGTCTCCGAGCTGATCACCATCACCATGCAGGCCCTGCTGGACAACGGCGACGAGGTGCTGATCCCGGCGCCGGACTACCCGCTGTGGACCGCCATGACCAGCCTGGCGGGCGGCACGCCGGTGCACTACCTGTGTGACGAGGCCAATGGCTGGCAGCCCGATATCGCCGACATCGAATCGAAGATCACCGACAAGACCAAAGCGCTGCTGGTGATCAACCCGAACAATCCCACCGGCGCGGTGTACTCCGCCGAAGTGCTCCAGCAGATCGCCGACCTGGCTCGCAAACATCAGCTGTTGCTGCTCGCCGACGAGATCTACGACAAGATCCTCTACGACGACGCCAAGCACATCTCGCTGGCCACCGTGGCGCCCGACCTGCTGTGCCTGACCTTCAACGGGCTGTCCAAGGCATACCGGGTCGCGGGTTACCGGTCGGGTTGGTTGGCGATCACGGGCCCGAAGGAGCACGCGGCCGGGTTCCTGGAGGGCATCGACCTGCTCGCCTCCTCGCGGTTGTGTCCGAACGTGCCCGCGCAGCATGCGATTCAGGTCGCGCTCGGCGGTCATCAGAGCATCGAGGACCTGATCCTGCCCGGCGGGCGGCTGCTCGAACAGCGCGACGTCGCCTGGGAGCGGTTGAACATGATCCCCGGCGTGTCGTGTGTGAAGCCGAAGGGCGCGCTCTACGCGTTCCCGAAGCTGGATCCGAATGTGTACGAGATCCACGACGACTCCAAGCTGATCCTGGATCTGCTGTTGCAGGAGAAGATCCTGATGGTGCAGGGCACCGGCTTCAACTGGCCGTACCACGACCACCTGCGGATCGTCACACTGCCCTGGGCTCGGGATCTCGCGGTCGCGATCGAACGCTTCGGCAACTTCCTGTCCAGCTATCGCCAGTAGCGGGAAGGTCGGCGCTGGACAATATAAGCGCCCCGCTTCCGGCCTGGAAACAAACCCGATGTGCGGATACCCGCCGGATTTGGCGACTAGCTAGCGCAAAAGAAGTACTTTTGTGTACAGTGGTCCTCGGCACTCATAGTGCCCGGTCGGATTGCCTACCCCCCCTGGGCATATCCGGCCTCGGGTTAGGCCGCCTACCCCCCTGGGCCGCCTGCCCTGCGGGCGGCGGAGACATCCCCCTGCTCTCCGCCGCCCCCTCTAACTCCTTTTCTCTCGTGATCGGTTCGCATCGACCGTGTCTCCGCTGTATTCGGCAACCGCCGCGACGGTCTTGAAAATGAAATCCTTTAGGCTCGCTCCGGGCGCAAACACATCGGACAGAGGAGCGCGGTGAGCGACCATCACCATCACCACGATCATTCGGGACCGATCGCGATCGGCGCGACCGCGGCGCGCGTGGTCGTCGGGCTGCTCACCGCGATCGGGATCGTCGTCGTCATCGGCGCGATCGCGCTGTGGCCGAGCAAGCAGCACATCGATATCCCGCTGCCGATGCAGAACGCGGGCGGCGGCGCGGTGCAGACCGAGGCGGGCACCGTGGTGCTGCAGGACATCGGGCCGTGCGGCAGCTCGTCACTGGGCAAGGTCTTCGTCGACAAGCCCGAACCGCCGCGCAACAACGCCTACACCTGCCAGCGCAGCCTGATCTCGATCGAGTCCGGACCGCACAAGGGCAACCGCACGCTGCTGGAAATCGCGCCTGGCCCAGGCCAACCCGACCTGCATGCCGGTGACGAACTGCGGCTGGTCCGCCAGACCGATCCGAGCGGGACGCCGCTGTATTCGTTCGAGGACTACTCGCGCGGGCTGCCGCTCACGCTGATCGTGGTGGCTTTCGTCGTGGTCATCATCGCGGTGGCGCGCTGGCGTGGCGTCCGCGCGCTGCTGGGCCTGGTGTTCGCCTTCGCCGTCCTGGTGCTGTTCCTGCTGCCCGCCCTGCTGGACGGCAAACCGGCGATCCCGGTCGCCTTGGTCGCGGGCGCCCTGATCCTGTACGCGGTGCTGTATCTGGCGCACGGGGTGAACCTGCGCACCAGTTCGGCGCTGCTCGGCACGCTGACCTCGATGCTGCTCGCCGCCGCGTTGTCCTGGCTCACCATCGAGATGACCCATCTCACCGGGCTTTCCGAAGAACAGAACACGAACGTCGCGACCTACATCGAGCACGTCAGTATCACCGGATTGCTGCTGGCCGGATTCATCATCGGTTCGCTCGGTGTGCTCAACGACGTCACCATCACCCAGGCGTCGGCCGCGTTCGAGCTGGCCGCCATCGACCAGTCGGCCTCCCGGCGCGAGGTTTTCGCCGCCGCCATGCGCGTGGGGCGCGACCACATCGCCAGTACCGTCTACACGCTGGTGCTCGCCTACGCCGGTGGGGCGCTGCCGCTGTTGCTGCTGTTCAGCGTGGCGGGGCGGTCCATCCGCGACGTGCTGACCGGTGACGCCGTTGCCATCGAGATCGCGCGCTCGGCGGTCGGCGGTATCGCGCTGGCGCTCTCGGTGCCGTTGACAACCGGCATCGCGGTGCTGCTGGCCCGCCCGTTCACGACCAAGGAACCAACCCCCGCGCCGCGCCCGCGTCGCGCACGGCACGCGAGAGTCTGAACTTCCCCGTTTCCCGTCTCGTCAGGAGTTGTGCGACGCGGCCGCCCAGCTCAGCGTTGCGGCGGCGGCGGAGGGAAAGGGAAGACCTCCGGCGGGATCGTGGGAACCACGATCGGCGGAAGGCCCGGCACCACGATGGTGTTCGGGCCGGGTGTCGGCGGCGCCTCGCTGGTGGTCTGCCGCCGGTTCGGCGGTGGCGCGGCGAGCGATTCGTGCGCGGCCGATTCCGTGGTGCCCGGCGCGACCGCGATCTGCGGGTCCAAGCTGGTCGTGCGCGGTGTGGTGGTGGGCGACAGCGACGGTGATCCCTCGCTGGTGTGCGAATCCCGTTCCAGCACCTGCGGTCCGTAACCGAGGCCGAGCCCGATTGCGGCGACCACGGCCAGCGCGCTGACGGTCAGCACCGCACCGCTGATCTCACGTTTGCCGCGCTGGGTGGGAGCCGACAACCATGCGGGTGACAGCTCGTCGTCCAGCGTGCCGCCCGCCGTCGGCGTTTCCTTACGAACCGGTCTGGCCAGCAGCGCGGCGCCGCGAGCCATGACGGTCTCCGGGCTGTCCGGCACGATGACGGGCACGCCCATCCAGCGTTCGAGCACCTTGGCCACCAACGGGATCCGGGCGCAACCGCCGATGGCGAGCACGCCGTGCACCGGGCGGTCCGAGCGCACGATCACGTCGCGCGCCATGCGCGCCGACGACTCGATGGCCAGCATGATCAGCGATTCGAAGTTCTCCTGCGCGAGCAGCACCAAACCCTGCTCGCTCGGCAACGCCACCGCGGTGTTGGTGGTGAGCTGCTCTTTCGCCTCGCGGCACAACGCGTCCAGGGCGGCCAGGCCCGCCGCGTTCGGCGGGTGCGCGATCCGCCCCGAGGCGATCTGCTGCTCCCGGATCAACGAGTCGAGATAGTCGCCGCTGATGTCGCTGGTGCGCTCGCTGTGCCGGACCTCACGGGTCTGCGTGTCGACCACACTCACCGTCAGGCCCGAGCTGCCCAGGTCGTAGACGACCAGCGAGGAGATGCCCCGGATATCGCCGGTGGCCTGCGCGAACTCGAGTGCGGCCGCGATCTCGGGCACGAGTTCGTAATTGGTCAACTGCTGACGCGCCATGGCGGCGCGAATGGCGCGGGCGTGCTGCTCACTGCGGTAGGCGATGGCGGTGGCGCCGATACCCGGCGTGGCCTCCAGGGTGACTCCGATGGCCTCTGCCGCCAGCTGTTCCACGCTTTGGTCTACGACCGGAATGGTCTGCAGATCGAAGGAATGCGGGGAGACATGCCCGTGGGGGTTTCCGGCGTGTGGTCGCGCCATACGGACAGCGCCGGCCCCCACGGAAACTCCCAGTACCGAACTCATCAGCTGCCCATCTCGTTTCACACTTCACGACATGCGAGCCTGCGCCGTCCATCGGCGGAGACCCGCTGGACGGACCCTACCGTCGGCGATCAGCTGTGCTTAAGGCAGGACTGGTCATCTGTCTGGCAGTAGCCCGCCTCGCTCCGCAACTCTACGGTGTACCGAGTCCCGCGTACACCCATCCGGCTGCTCTCCAGGTGGCACGATTGAGACAGTTCCGGCCGTCGATGATCGAGCGGGCACGCACCACCCGGTCCAGGTCTTGCGGGCGCAGCGCGGTGAATTCGTCCCACTCGGTGAGCACGAGCACCACGTCGGCGCGTTCGCACGCCTCGGTGACCGAGGTCGCGTAGTTCAGGGTGGGGAACACCCGGCGCGAATTCTCCAGCGCCTTGGGATCGTAGACGGTCACCACGGCGCCGTGCAGCTGGATCATGCCCGCCACGTTCAACGCGGGCGAGTCACGGACGTCGTCGGATTCCGGTTTGAACGCCGCGCCGAGTACCGCCACGTTGGCTCCGAGCAGTGAGCCGCCACAGGCGCGGGCGGCCATGTCGACCACCTTGGTCCGGCGGCGCATATTGATGTTGTCCACCTCGCGCAGGAACGCGACGGCGTGGTCGGCGCCGAGTTCGCCGGAGCGGGCCATGAACGCGCGGATGTCCTTCGGCAGACATCCGCCGCCGAAACCCAGGCCGGCGTTGAGGAATCGACGGCCGATGCGCGCGTCGTAGCCGAGAGCGTCGGCCAGCATGGTCACGTCGGCGCCGGTCGCTTCGCATACCTCCGACACCGCGTTGATGAACGAGATCTTGGTCGCCAGAAAGGCGTTCGCCGAGACCTTCACCAATTCCGCTGTGGCCAGGTCGGTGAGCAGGAACGGGATCTCGGCGGCGATGAGGTCGGCGTAGATCTCGCGCACCAGGTCCTCGACCCACCCGGCGGCGGCGCGCTCCCGGTCGACTCCGAGGACCAGTCGGTCCGGCCGCAGGGTGTCTTTGACCGCGAAGCCTTCTCGGAGGAATTCCGGATTCCACGCCACCTCGACGTCGGTGGAGCTCAGCGCCCGAGCGCGGGCTCCCAGCGCGTCCGCCGTGCCGACCGGGACCGTCGACTTGCCGATGATCACCGAGGGACGTTCCAGCAGCGGGGCGAGCGTATCCACCACCGCGTGCACGTATTTCAAGTCGGCGGCGTACTCACCCTTCTTCTGCGGCGTGCCCACACCCAGGAAATGCACATCGGCGTGTGCGGCCGCCTCGGCGTAGGAGGTGGTGAACCGCAGTCGGCCCGCATCGAGGTTGCGACGTAGCACATCCTCCAGGCCCGGTTCGTAGAACGGCACCACTCCGTCGGACAGCTTCGCGACCTTGCCCGGGTCCACGTCCACTCCGATGACATCGTGCCCGAGTTCGGCCATGCACGCAGCGTGCGTGGCCCCGAGATACCCGGTTCCGAAGACTGTGCATCGCATGATCGATTGGTAAGCCCCGCCGATGGCCACGCCACGTCAGCGAGGCAAGGGTACGGGCAACAGCAGGTGTACATGCGGCGACAGCGCTGATCCGGACGCCGTGACCTGGCGTAATGCTCACGCGGCGCCCGGCTAGCATCGGCCTGTGCGACGTCGTCGGTTGGCCTGGACCGGGCTCTGTGCCGGTCTGGTGGTGGTGGTCGCCGCGGTGGCGCTGTGGCCGGTCTACGTGCGTCCGCGGATCGATCCGCCCGCGCGGGCGGACGCCGTTCTCGTGCTCGGCGGTGCGCACGACGGACGCGAACAGCTGGGCCTGCGCTTGGCGCGTGAGGGATTCGCGCCACGGGTGGTGTTCTCCAACCCCTATGAGAACAGCGCCATGCTGAACCGCATCTGTCACGGCGGCTACAGCTTCGAGGTGCTTTGCTTCGACCCGTCTCCCCGCACCACCCGCGGCGAGGGTCGCGAACTCGCCCGCCTCGCCCGGGCCCACAATTGGCACCGGGTCATCGTCGTCACCTTCACCCCCCACATCTCGCGAGCCCGCTATGTCTTGCAAAGGTGCTGGGACGGAGAACTCCTCTTCACCGACCCCGAACCAGCCCTCTCCATCCCCCGCTGGACCTACGACTACGTCTACCAATCGATGGGCTACCTGAAGGCCTTCGTCGAGGACTGCTGAAGCACTCGGAGTGCCGATCTCACCTGGTGAAAGATGTGCGGGCATATGACTTCAGTTTGACTCGGTGAAAGAGAAAGCCGTACATTCTGTCGCATGGTGGCGGGATGGTCGCCATGGAAGCAACGGCGCACACCCTCTGGGAGGGCAGATGGATTACGACTGGTCAGCGGAGGATCTGGCGTTTCGGGACGAGGTGCGCGGATTCCTCGACGCGAAGTTGACGCCGGAGTTGCGGCGAGCCGGGCGCCTGGCGACGAGCGTGTATCCCGACCACGAGGCGAGCATGGAATGGCAGCGCATCCTGCACGAGCGCGGCTGGGCTGCGCCCGCCTGGCCGGTGGAACACGGCGGATGCGACTGGAGCCTGACCCAGCACTACATCTTCCAGCGGGAATCGGCGCTGGCCGGCGCACCCGCGCTGTCGCCGATGGGCATCAGGATGGTGGCCCCGGCCATCATCGCGTTCGGCACCCCGGAACAGAAGGCGTTCTATCTGCCGCGCATCCTCACCGGCGAGGTGTTCTTCTGCCAGGGCTACTCCGAGCCGGAGGCCGGGTCGGACCTGGCCGCGCTGACCATGGCCGCCGTCGAGGACGGCGAGGACTTCGTATGCACCGGCAGCAAGATCTGGACCACCCACGCCACCGAGGCGAACTGGATCTTCTGCCTCGTGCGCACCTCGCGCACGGGTAAGAAACAACAGGGCATCACGTTCCTGCTGATCGACATGACCGCGCCGGGCATCGAGATCCGGCCGCTGGTGATGACCTCGGGCGAGCAGGTGCAGAACCAGGTCTTCTTCGACAACGTGCGAGTGCCGAAGACCAATGTGCTCGGCCGGATCGATGACGGCTGGACCGTCGCGAAGTACCTGCTGGTGCACGAGCGAGGCGGAGCGGCCGCGCCGTGGCTGCAGGTCATGGCCCAGGACATCGCCGCCGAAGCGGCGCGGCAACCCGGCCCGGACGGCAACCCGCTGATCGACGACCGCGCGTTCGCGGCGAAGCTGGCGGACTTGCGGATCCGCACCGAGGTGCTCGAAATCCTGGAATACCGCACGATTTCCGCGATGGCGCAGGGGAAGAACCCGGGCCCGGCGTCCTCCATCCTGAAGATCCTCGGCACCGAACTCAGCCAGAAGCTCACCGAGCTGGCGCTGGAGGCCGCGGGCCCGCGCGGTCGCGTCTACCAGCCGCACGCCACCAAGCCGGGTGGCCCGATCGCCCAGTTCACGCCGCCCGCCGACGGCTACCACAGCGGCGCGGACTGGCAGGCCGTCGCGCCGCTGAAGTACTTCAACGACCGAGCGGGCTCGATCTACGCGGGCAGCAACGAGATTCAGCGAAACATCCTCGCCAAAGCAGCATTGGGACTCTGATGGACTTCACGCTTACCGACGAGCAGGAAATGCTCCGCTCCGCGATCGCCGGATATCTCGGCGCCCGCTACGACCTGGAGAAGAGCCGCGCGGCGGCGAAATCGGAGACGGGCTGGCAGCCCGCGATCTGGCGCGGTTTCGCCGACGAACTGGGCATTCTCGGCGCGACCTTGCCCGAGCGGGTCGACGGCACCGGCGGCGGCCCCGTCGAACTCATGGTGATCGCCGAGGAACTCGGCCGTGCACTGGTGGTCGAGCCGTTTGTGGACACGGTCGTGCTCGGCGCCGGTCTGCTCGGGCGTTCCGGTGGCGAGCAGGCCGACGCCGTGCTGCGCCGGATCGTGTCCGGTGACGCGCGCATCGCGTTCGCCGCGCTGGAACCGTCATCGGGACACGCTTTGCACGACGTGTCGACCACCGCCCGCCGCGACGGCGACGCCTGGGTGCTCGACGGCGCGAAGACCGTGGTGACCAGCGCACCGCTGGCCACCGACCTGGTGATCACCGCGCGCACTTCCGGCGAGCGGCGCGACAAGGCCGGCATCTCGCTGTTCCGGCTCGAATTCGACGCGAGCGCTCCGCCCGCCGGAGTCGAGGTGCACGCCTACCGCACCATCGACGACCGGACCGCCGCCGATCTCGTGTTCACCGGCTTGCGTCTGCCCTCCGACGCGCTGCTCGGCACGGAGTCCGACGGCTGGACCGTCATCGAGCCGACCATCGCGGAAGCGACCGCGGCGATCTGTGCCGAGGCGGTCGGCTGCATGCGCAAAGTGCTCGCCGACACCATCGACTACGCCAAGCAGCGCGAGCAGTTCGGCCAGCCGATCGGCAGCTTCCAGGTGCTGCAACATCGCATGGTCGACATGTACATCGAACTCGAGCAGGCCATCGCGGCGGTCCACCTGGCCGTCCATTCCCTGCGCGCCTCCGCCGACGACCGGGCCCGCGCCGTCTCGGCGGCGAAGGTCACCGTCGCCAGGGCGGCGCGGTTCATCGGGCAGAACGCCGTGCAACTGCACGGCGCGATGGGCATGACCGAAGAGCTGGCCATCGGCCACTACTTCAAGCGGCTCACCGTGATCGAGCACGAATTCGGCTCCACCGACGAACATCTCGCTCGTTACGCGGCACTGACCAGGCCGTAGTTCGAGTCTCCGGCCGGGGCCCGCAACGCCCCGGACCGGTCGGGCGGGTTCTGGGCCGTTTGCACCGCTGTGGCTTGCTCCTAGCGTCTACCTGCCCCTGATATGAATCGGCCGGGTCCGTTCGCGGACCCGGCCGATGTCGCTATGGAGTTGTCGTGGGCTCAGCTCTTGCGGCCCGGCGCTTTCGCACCGGCCTTGAAGCCGAGACCGCCGGGCTTGGCGCTGGGCGGCGCGACTTCGGGTGCGCCGTTGCCGCTCGCGCCGTTGGTCTGCTCCGGTTCGGCAGCGGGTTCGGGCCTTGCCGCAGGGGCTTCCGCGGCGGGGGCCTGCTCCACCGGAGCGGGCTCGGTGGGAGCCGCATCCTTCGCGGCCGGTGCCGGGGTTGCCTTGCCGGGGGCCTTGGGGCCGGGCCGCTTGAAGCCCGACTTCATGGCCAGACCCTTGGCGGGCACCGTGGGCTTGGTCTCGGTCGGCGCGGCTGCGGTCGTGGCTTCGGCCGGTTCCGTAGCCGTCTCGGCGGGCGCTGCCCCGGCTGCCGGGGCCTTTGCGCCGGGAGCCTTGGCCGCGCCCTTCATGGCCAGACCACCACCGGGCGCCTTCGCGCCGCCCTTCATGCCCAATCCCTTGACCGGCTCGGCCGCGGGGGCTTCGGTCGCGGGAGCCTCGGCCGGGGCTTCGGCGGCGGGCGCCGCGGCGGCCTTGGCACCGGGTGCCTTGGCTCCGCCCTTCATCCCCAGACCACCGGGCGCCTTCGCGGGGCCCTTCATGGCCAGACCTTTGACCGGAGCGGCAGGCGCCGACGTGGCCTCGGTCTCCGCCGTTTCCGCGGCGGGGGCCTTGGCGCCGGGCGCCTTGGCCGCGCCCTTCATGCCGAGTCCGCCACCGGGCGCCTTGGCCGGGCCTTTCATGGCCAGACCGCCGCCACCGGGCGCCTTGGCCGGGCCCTTCATGGCCAGACCGCCACCGGTCGGCGCGGCCTTGGCGGGAGCTTCGGCGGCCGGGGCGGGTTCGGGCTCCGGCTCCGGTTCGGGCTCCACCTCGGGCG
The DNA here is from genome assembly GCF_053601535.1 of Nocardia sp. NPDC004718. NCBI lineage: Bacteria > Bacillati > Actinomycetota > Actinomycetes > Mycobacteriales > Nocardiaceae > Nocardia > Nocardia sp. NPDC004718. The sequence continues at coordinate 369,536 of NZ_JBSGCA010000001.1, read as the reverse complement.
CCTTAGGCTCCTGGATGACGGTCAGGTTCTCGGTCAGCGTCGCGGGCTCGACGCGCTCGATGGCGTCCAGCATCAGCTGGGCGACGTCCACCACCTCGACGCCTTCGCCCTCACCCTTCTCCTGGCGCGCGGTGACGCCGTCGGTGAGCATCACGCGGCAGAACGGGCAGCCGGTCGCGATCTTCGCGGGCGAGGTGGTCAGCGCCTCGTCCACGCGGTCGATGTTGACGCGCTTGCCGAGCTGCTCCTCCATCCACATCCGTGCGCCACCGGCGCCACAGCACATGGATCTCTCGCCGTGCCGGGGCATCTCGACCAGGTTGGAGCCGGACGCGGCCATCAGCTCACGCGGCGCGTTGTAGATCTTGTTGTGCCGACCCAGGTAGCAAGGGTCGTGGTAGGTGACGTTCTGCGACACCGAGGCCACCGGGACCAGCTGCTTCTGCCGCACCAGGCGGTTGAGCAGCTGAGTGTGGTGCACGACCTCGTAGTTGCCGCCGACCTGCGGGTATTCGTTGTTCAGCGCGTTGAAGCAGTGCGCACAGGTGACGACGATCTTCTTCTTGCGATCCTCGACGCCATCGAACACCGAGTTCAGCAACTCGATGTTCTGCTGGGCCAGCTGCTGGAACAGGAACTCGTTACCCGCGCGGCGCGCGGAGTCGCCGGTGCAGGTCTCCTCCGCGCCGAGCACCATGAATTTCACGCCCGCGGTGGCCAGCAGTTCGGCGACCGCCTTGGTGGTCTTCTTGGCGCGGTCCTCGTAGGCGCCCGCGCAGCCGACCCAGAACAGGTACTCGTAGCCGTCGAAGCTGTCGGCGTCCCGGCCGAAGACCGGGATCTGGAAATCGAGCTCGTTGATCCAGTTGAGCCGGTCCTTGGCGTTCTGGCCCCAGGGGTTGCCCTTGTTCTCCAGGTTCTTGAACAGGCCCGCGAGCTCGGACGGGAACTCCGACTCGATCAGCACCTGGTAGCGGCGCATGTCGATGATGTGGTCGACGTGCTCGATATCCACCGGGCACTGCTCCACGCACGCGCCGCAGGTGGTGCAGCTCCACAGCACCTCGGGATCGATGATGCCGCCCACGTCCGCGCCGCCGACCAGCGGCAGCTCGGCCTCGGCCTTGGCGGCCTCGGAGATCTTGGCGAGCTTCGCTTCGTCCGGGTTGCCCTCGGCGTCGACCAGGCCGACCTCGTCGCCACCCATGTCCTTGCGGCCACCGGCCAGCAGGTAGGGGGCCTTGGCGTACCCGTGGTCGCGCAGCGACATGATCAGCAGCTTCGGCGACAGCGGCTTACCGGTGTTCCAGGCGGGGCACTGCGACTGGCAGCGACCGCATTCGGTGCAGGTGGTGAAGTCCAGCCAGCCCTTCCAGGAGAAGTCCTCGATCCGGCCCGCACCGAAGGTGTCGGTGTCGGGGTCGGCGGTCTCCATGTCGACCGGCTTGCCCTTCGACATCATCGGCTTGGCCGCGCCCAGCGCGACGCCGCCGTCGTCCTCACGCTTGAAGTAGATGTTGAAGAACGCCGAGAACCGGTGCCAGGCCACGCCCCAGGTGACGTTGCGGCCGACGTAGTAGAGGAACGCCATACCGGACATCAGCTTCACGAAAGCGAACAGCGCCACCATCGTGGTGTTCGCGGGCAGCAGCTTCGCCACCTGCATGGTGAAGAAGTCGGTGGCCGGATCGGAGTGGCCGTAGGCGGCGATCTTGCCCGCCTTCACGAAGATCATGCCGAGGCCCTCGAGCAGCACGATCGCCTCGATGACGTAGGCCGGGCCGAACTTGGAACCGCTGAACCGGGAAAGGCGCTCCGGCAGACGCGGGTGGTTGAGCTGCCGCAGAATGATCAGCGTGAGGATGCCGACCACGGTGCCGATGCCCAGGATCTCGTCCCACAGGTGGTAGATCGCCAGGTTGCCGATGATCGGCCAGTGGAACGCCGGGTCGAACGTCTGCCCGTACGCCTCGAACCACAGCATGGCTCCGCCGATGAAGCCGATCATCACCAGCCAGTGCGCCCAGCCGACGGTGCGGAATTTGTTCATCCGCGTATGCGCGATGAACTCCACGAGCATCTGCTTGAAGCGCGGAAAGAAGGGCCGCCAACGGTCCGGCGCGGGCTGTCCGATCATGATGGCGCGCGCGATATTGCGGACGCCGCCGATGAACGACGCCCAACACAGGAGGCTGAGCGCCGCCCCAATCGTGCCCAGCGTCACTGTCAGGGCATTCATGTGCGACCTTTCTTTAGAGGCACCACGAGCGCGGCTGGTTCTGCTACCGCCTCGGTTGGCTCGTATCCTAACCGGCAGCAAGTTACCCGCCAGTAACAACCATGTCCATCGTACGATCGGGCTTTTGGGCTATAGCCCCATATGCTGGGGCTTGACCCTCTATTTACCTGTGATGAATGTCACAGTAAATTGCCCGGATCGCGCTGGCGAGTGGTCGACCACCACCGTAAACGGCGAACCATTCCGTCCAGTCGGTAAGGATTGGCTTAGTCCCCATGCCTGATAAGGGATCTCGCTTAAAACGCGGCGTTCTATTAGGCTCACGACGTTCTGATTGCCACGACCGTCTTCACACCGCTCGGGGAGGATCCGGAGCCGACCACCCGGATTTGCTGTACAGAGCTCTCGCGTGCTGAAGACCAGCGGTAACGCACGACCTGATGATGGATTGGAAACTGAATTGAAACTCCGCAGAACCACCGCGGCGGCCGCGATGGTCATCGGTGCGATGACCATCGGACTGGGGACCGCCCATGCCGAGCCGGCCGCTGCTACGCCCGACCCGATCCGGTACTCGGTCAAGCTGGTGGAGAAGACCGTCGTGACGACGCTCAAGGGGGGAACATTCGAGCTGGCCAAGTCGTCCGAGGACGTCAAGGAAGACGACGTCTACCGGATCAAGGATTCGCAGGGCAACGCGGTCCTCACACTGCCGATCGCCTTCAAGGTCGCCGACACCGTCGTCCCGGTGAAGCCGATCGTGAAGGAAGACAACACGGTGCTCGAGCTGACGCCTGAGCAGGGTGTCACCGTGCCCAAGGACAAGCCGGCCAACGCGGTCAACGTCGTGGCGCAGCCGATCGCCTCGCCGATCGAGAACCAGCGCGCGCAGAACGAGTTCGCCAGCCAGTTCGGCATCGCGACCGCCGTCGGCGGCTTCCTCGGCACCGCCGTCGGCGTCATCGGCGGTGCGGTGATCGGCTGCATCCTCGGCCTGCCGTTCCTCGGCGTCGGCTGCATCCCGGCCGCGATCGCGGGCGCGGGCATCGGCGGCATCCTCGGCACCGTGGCGGTCGGCGGTCCGATGCTCGCTGTCGCGGGTATCGACCTGATCAACACGCTCCAGGCGCCGGAAGGCACCACCAAGTGGGCGGACAAGCCGAGCGAACCGAAGTAATTCCTCGGTCTCACCCGCTCGTCGGATTCTCGGCGGCCCGCTCTCCTTCGGAGGGCGGGCCGCCGGTCGTTTACCCGGTCAGATCCAGCAGGCCGCGGACGACGTTCTCGCCGAGTTCCTCGCCCAGCGTGCCGAACGAGCGCTCCACCATTTCGAACATCCCGTCCTCGCGGACGACCAGCACCGTGCTCGCTCTGGTGCCGTGCACGGTGTGCGCGACGAACCTGGCCGACAATGCCCGCTCCATTTCGTACGGGACGCCGGTGCGCGGCAACTCGTCGTCAGCGGCTTCGGTGCGGTCGGCAAGCACTTCGAAGTAACGGTCCACCGCACCGGGCTCGGTGCGCACGACCTCGCGCAGTCCGGTCACACCCGCCCGGATCTTGGGCCAGATGGGCTGTGGAGCGATCAGATCGGTTTCCTCCAGGCTCGGACCAGCCGACGTGACGAACGTGCCGTTGGAGAGCCCGTGGAAGCCCGCGGCGAGTTCGCGCGGTTCCGCGGCGCTGCGATTGGAGTGCCACCAGAGCGTGCGCAGGTCGGAGACCACCAGGTTGTAGCCGTTGTAGTCGTCGGGTCCGGCGGCGACGTCGAGCACGTACTTCTCCGGCCCGGGGAACTCGCCCGCCGGACCACGGTCGGACGCGCCGCGCAGGAAGTCCATCAGCAGCGCGCCACGGGAACGGGCATCGAGACGTTGATCGGCGGGATTTCGCACGTTCGTGACGGCCGCGAAGCGATTGTCGGCGTGCGGATGGGTGCTCAGGCCGAGCCAGGTGCCGGGCGGTTCGCCCTCGCCCCGGCCGATCGCCCCGGTGTCGCGTCCGGCGAGCAGACCGGGCGCTTCCGGCCACCAACGCATGGACTCGGTCGGCCTGGTATAGAACTCGTCCCGGTTGGCGGCCACGATCAACCGGTATTCCGGGTGCGCGCGCCAGCCGATCAACACCAAACACATGCGGTCCAGGATGCCGGACCGCTACCGCATGCCATGCGGCGTTTCCCCCTGCGGGCCGCGTAAGGGCAGTGGAAAGCCCTTAGACGGCGAAAGGCCGACAGCTCGACGCTGCCGGCCTTTCGCGGGTTCCCGCGGTCAGTTGGTGCGGACGCGCAGTCCCGGGTTGTCGGAGAGCACCACGTGCACCGGCTGCGCGAACAGCTGCGGCACATTACCGGTGAGCGCGCCGATCAGGTTCGGGATCTCGCAGATCGGGTAGTCGGCCACCGACGACGCGCTGGAGATGCCGAGCGCCAACCGGCCGGTCACGATCGGGCCGCCGCTGTCGCCGGGCAGCGCGCAGATGTTGGCCGAGAAGCTCTGGGTGAGCTCCCGGGCGCCGACCTGCACGGTCTGGTCGACGGCGTTGACCACGCCGCAGCTGAAGCCGGTGCGCGCACCGGACTTGCACACCGGAGCGCCGACCACCGGGGTCGCCACGCCTTCGACCGGAATCGGAGCCGCGCCGGGCGCACGAACGCCGTTGTTGGCGAAGCGGTCCTTGGCCTGGTCGTTGATCCGGATGATCGAGTAGTCCTGCTCGCCGAGCACCGACTTCTGGAAGACGCCGAGCTGCGCGCCGAGGCGGTCGCCGTTGATGTCGTAGACGCCCGCGGCATTGCCGCTGCCCGCGGACGGGATGTCCGGGTTGCAGTGGCCCGCGGTGATGTTCACCGTGTTGCCGTTGCGGTCGGTGCCGTTGAAGCCGAGCGAGCAGCGCAGCGAGCTGCGTCCGGCGACCGAGGCGTAGCCGTCGCCGCCCGCGAGCGCGCCGCGCGCGTCGCCCGCGATGTCACCGGCCTGCAAAGTGCCCTGCTCGCCCGCCACCGGCGGGGCCATCACGATGACGCGCGCCGGGTCGATGAAGTTCGGCATCGGCAGACCAACCTGGTCCACGCGGACCGCGATCGCGTTGTTCACGGTGTCCACCACCGCGCCGCGCACCAGCGACCGCACCGACTCCGGCTGACCCTCGAGCCAGCGCTCGAACGCGCTCTTCTCGCCACGCAGGGCCGCTTCGCTCTTGGCGACGTTGCGGACCTCGAAACCGGCCGACTCCGCGGCCTTCTTCGCCTCGTCGGCGCCGGGGCCCTGCGCCAGCGCCACGACCGCCTTGCCCGCGTCATCCAGCCAGGAGCCGCCGAACACGGCCGGGTACTGCCGCTGGGCGGTGGTGGCGAACGCGGCCACCTGCTGCGCCAGCTCCGCGCGGTGCAGGTACTCGTCGGGCGAGATCTTCAGATCGCGGGTCACCGCGGCGACCAGCTCGGCGGGCAGACCGGGAGCATGATCGGGTTGAGCCGTCGCTACTGCCGCCGTGGGCCCGAACAGCAGTATCGCCGCCGAGGCGGCGATCACTGTCTTTCGGATTACGGTCTGTCGCGCAGTCGATCGGGGAGGTCCTATACGTGGCAGGAGCATGAGCAGACTATATGGGGTTTGACGCGGGATGCCTACTCATCTTGTGGTTCCCGACTCCCTCATAGCCCTCCGACCGGGAATATGCCGATCGCCACACCACGCGGGTGCGCGCTCAGCTCGCGTTCGGCCGGGTGCGCACGCTGATTCCGCTGCCGACTCCGCCGCCGGAGGAGGCGTCGATGTCGGCCAGGATCGCCCGGATCGGGATGCCCAGGGATGCGGTGCCGCCGTACTGCGCGAGCGCGATGTTGGCCTCGTTGCAGTTCGGCGCGTCCGCGGCGTTGGAGCCACTGGTGATGCCCAGCGCCAGCGTGCCGGACACGATCGCGCCGCCGCTGTCGCCGCCGAGCGTGCAGGCCGAGCTGGCGAAGCCGCGCACGGTCTTGCTCTCTCCCTCGGCGGTGTAGAGCTGGGTCTCCACCCGGTCGGCGACGACGAAGCCGCAGGTGAACGTGGACGACTGACCGGACTTGCAGACCGGGGCGCCGGTGATCGGGTCGGCGGTGCCGGTGATCGCCAGCGTGGTGCCGTTGGCGCCGCGCACCGAGGGCTGGTCCATGCCCGCCCGCACCGCGCGCTCGTTCAGCTTGATCACCGAGTAGTCCAGCGCGGACTGTCCGCCCAGCGACGCGCGCACGAAGGTGCCCAGTTCGGGGCTGGCCGGGATGTCCCGGACGTTCGGCAGGTAGACGCCCGCCTCCTGATTGCCCTTGCCCAGGTTCGGATCACAGTGGCCCGCACTGATGTTCAGCGCGTTGCCGGAGGCGTCGACGCTGTTGAACCCGAACGAGCACACGTCAACGGCGCGCAGCGACGAGTCCTGGAGCGAACCGGGTGCACTGATGTAGGTGTCGCCGCCCATCGGCCTGCGCTCGACCGGGCCGCCGCTGTTCGGCGACAGGATGACCTTGATGTTGGCCAGGAGCGTCGGCAGGTTGAGCATGTGACCCGCGGGCGTGTTGGCGACGCTGAGAATCAGCTGACTGTTCAGGAAGTCGATGGCCACGGAGTTGATCGCCTGCGAGATCTCGCGCGGCAGGCCGGTGATCCACTGGTTGAGCTGCACCAGCGAGCCTTCCAGGCTGTCCGCCGACACGGGGGCCAGCCGGGTCTGGTATCCGTCGGCCGCGGCGATCTTGGCGGCGTCCAGCGAGGTGACCGCCATGACGGGCTTGCCGTCGGCGCCGATCCAAGCGCCCGCGTAGGAATCCGGCCGCTCCGAACGGAATCCGCGCGCGTAGTCGCGCAGTCGCTGGGCGCGCGCGGCGCGGTCCAGGTATTCCGTCGGGGTCATCTTCAGATCCCGCGCGATGGCCTGCACGAGTTCCGGAGGGAGATTGTCCGCGGCCAGCTGCGCCGGTGCTTCGGGTACCGCCGAGGCGGTGGTCGTGCCGAACAAGGGAGCCAGGAGAACGGTCGATGCGATGGCGACAGCTTTGACCGCGGCGCGACGCGCCACCAACTTGCGCATGAAGTCCCTTCGTCGGCACGCACGTGCCAGCTAAATCCGTGGCCACGGGCAGAAACCGTTGGCACACAGTCTTCGTCCAGCAACCGACCGGTGTGTGGAAAATCATCCGACAACCCGGTCAGCGCAACACTCTAAGCCACAAACCCGGGAAGGACGCTACTAATCACCGACTACCCGGTATTCCCATTCCGGGGATGGTCGGAATCTGCGGCAGCTGCTGACCGAACGGATTGGTCGTGGGCGTGGTGGTCCGCGTCGTCGAAGTCCGAGTGGGGGTGGTGGTCGGCGTGGTGGTGGGTGGCGTCGTTGTCGTCGGTTCCGGCGTCGTTGTGGTCGGTTCCGGCGTCGTGGTCTCGGTCACCACCGGTGGCTCGGGCGCCTCGGTGGTCGTGGTCGCCGTGGTGGTCACAACCGGCGGCGCGGCCGGGAGCACCGATGTCGGCTCGGACTTGGCGTCGGGCAGCGGCGGCACCGGCGTCTCGCTGCCGTCGCGCAGCAGCATGGCCACCACGATGCCGCCGAGCACCAGGCCGATCGCCGCGCCGCCCGCGATCAGCAGCGGCGTGCGTTTCGGTCGCCGCGCTGGAACCGCGGGCTGCGGCTGCTGCTCGACCTGCTTCGTTTCGGTGGCCACGACCGGCTCGGCGATCGGGATGGCCGCCGAGTACGCCTGCGGCTGCGCGTCGGCGGCGGGCACGGCGGGGATGACGATGGTGTCCACCGTCGAGTTCTCCGCGGTGGACGGGTCCGGCGGGGTGGCCCCTGCCGGAGTGGCGAGCACCGCCGCCAGCGCCCCTCTGGCCGCGTCGTGAGCGAACGATCTTCCGTCGGCTCCGGTTTGGGCGCTGGGCAATTCACCCTCGCTGACCAGCAGCACCGAGCGGAGACCGAGATAGTCCAGCGCGTCACGCAGCGAACGCACCTGCTCGGCGGGCCAGTCCGCCGGATGCGTCGCGTAGAACTCGGCCGCTCCGCTGAGATGTTCGGCGGCCAGGTTGATCAGGCAGAACAGGGCGGTCGCGACGAGGTCTTCGGCGCGGTACGCCTCACCGTCGTCGACGGGGATACCCGCCGGGTTGCCGACGGCGGCCACGAAGCCGCTGATCGAGTGGGACTCCTCCGTGGGCGGGGGACCGCCCAGTTCGGCGTCACCGTCCTCGGACATGTGCAGTACCGACTCGCGGACGATGTACTCCGGCTGCTCGTCACCGTCGGTGACGATGACCGCCGTGCACTCGTCGTCGGCGACGCGCAGGCCAACCCCAGTGGCCATCCTCACCTACCTCGCTTCGGCGTTCCCGCTGACGGAACCGCACCCGGTCACACCAGAAGCGAACCGTGTCCCATGGCGCGGAGCATCGACAATAACTCCGAACGGGAACGGGCACCGACCCGGCGTCGGATGCGCGCGACGTGGTGCTCGACCGTCTTCGCCGAAATGTACAGGCGCGCACCGATCTCGCGATAGGTGAGCCCGAGCAGAACCAGCTCGGCCACTTCGCGTTCCCGTTCGCTGAGAATCGCGGCCTGCGGTGGCACGGGCGGCGGGGTGTCGCCGTTGTGCGCGGCGGGGGCTGCCTGCCGAGCCTGCGGCTCCTGCGGACGGGCGTCGGCGCGAACCGTGCGGGCCAGTTTGAGCAGCGCGGTGGCCGTCGCCGAGTCGGGCGCCGCGAGCGCCGCCTCGCTGGCCAGCCGGGCGCCGTCCCAGGTCATGCCGATTTCGGTGAGGGCGGCGACCGCCGCGTGGACCGGCGCGCTCACCACCTGGCCGCGCAGCACCAGCACCCAGGTACGGCCCGCGTCGGCGAGTACGGCGGCGTGCCGGTCACCAGCCTCGGCCGCGGCCTTCAACGCGCGCGCGTGGGGCAGCAGCTCCTCGGGGCTCTCGTGGGCGATCGCGGCCTGCACGCCGTACCAGTGGAAGGCGTTGGACCACGCGGGCGGCTCGTCCAAGCGGCGCAGCAGCGCCAGCGCGGCGTCCACCAGGGGCGCGATCCGGCGTTCGTCGCGCATCCGGATGGCGGCCAGCCATAGTTCGCCGATCGGCAGCAGCGCGAGCAGGTCGGTCTGCACGTCGTCGAAGAGCGGATACGCCGCCTGCCACGCACGGGCCAGCGCGGTGTGGTCGCCGCTGCGCCGGGCGAGACCGACCGCGACGCCGTGCGCGAGCAGGCGGTCGCGGACGTCGAGCCGATCGTGGTCGAGCGCGGCCACGGTGGCCGCGGCGGCGCGCTCGTCGCCGCCGAGCATCGCCGTCCAAGCCGCGAGCACGTCGAGTTGATGGCAGCGCAGGCCGCTCGCCGTGGCTCGCCGCAACGCGTCCTGGGCGCGGCGGGGCTCGCCGGTGCCGAGCGAGAGCAGCGTGGCGATGGAGGCCGCCGTGCAAGGCAGGAAGCGGTCCATGCCCGCGTCCGCGTGGGCGGCCTGGACCAGCGCCGATACCGCCGCGGCGGTGTTGTTGCCCGGTTCGATGGTGTCCGCGAGCGCGGTCGCGATCAGCCGCGCGTGCGCGCCCGCTTCGGTAGGCGGCCACTTCGTCGCCGAGGAGGACATCTCCCGCGCGCCGGCCACGTCGCCCGCCAGGCACAGCACCGTGGCGCCGACGGCCCAGTCCGGGCCGACCCGGTGCCCCCCGAGCCAGGTGTACAACTGCGCCGCGCGACCGACCAGGCCACGGCGGGTGAGCACCGCCGCGCAGATCCGCACCGCCGTAGCGAGTTCCGCGCCCGTGCTGCCCGACCGCGCCAGCATCGGCTCGGCCAGGCGCATGGCGGTCTCGCCGTCGCCGGTCCTGGCGGCCGCCTCGGCCCAGCGCAGCGCGATCAGATCCAGTTCCGCACCAGCGGCCGCCGCCGCGGCGTAATAGCGAACCGCGTCGCGGCCGGCTTGCTCGGCGGCGTCGACGAGGAAGGAGGCCAGCCGCGGATCGCGGACGCCGGACTCGGCCAATTGCAGCGCGGTGCGGTCGCGCAGCAGGCCCGCCTCCAGCCGGGCGCCGAGCAACCGGCGCTCGACCGCGACGAACCTGCGGTCGCCGAGCAGCGTGCGCAGTGGGGCAACGGCGGGTTCCAGCAGCAGGTCGGCGTCGGTCACCAGGGCGCTGGCCCTGGCTCGGTCGATGAGATCCTGCGCGACGGCCTGCTCCACGCCGAGCACCTCGGTGAGCTCGCTGGAATCCAGGCCGGTGCCCGTCGTGGCCACCACCAGGGTCTCCAGCAGGTCGGGCGCGAGGTTGTCCAGCAACCCGCGCGCCCACGCGGCGACGGCCGTGTCGACGGCGGTGATGCCCGCGTCCAGACGCGCCGAGCAGGCGGCTGTGAGCGCGGCCACCACGCCGCCGCGAATACCCGCGGTCTGCACATGAATGTGCTGCGCGACCTGACGCGGCACCATCATGCCCAGTTCCCGGGCGAACGGCGCCATGTCCGCGACGCCGAGCGGGCGCAGGTCGACCACGCGGCCACGCCGGGCGACGGCGTCGGCGAGCATCCGCAGCCGCGGGTCGTGCGGGCGCGGCTGCGCGGCGATCACCATCGTTCGATGTCCGGATTCCACTGCGGCGCAGAGATATTCGAGATCGAGTCGGCCCAGCGTGTGGGCATTGTCGATGATCAGCGCGGGGCGGGCTATGTCGGTCGTCACGCCCGCGGTGCTCGTCGTGTGGTGCGCGCCGTTGCGCGCATGCGCGTGCTGGAGCGCGGCGATGTCGTCCTGCAACGGGACGCCGCGGGCGCGCAGACGAGCCCGGATCTCCGCGAGCAGCGTCGACTTGCCGGTCTGGGACCGGCCGCGGATCAGGTAGACCACAGGTTGGTCGTCCGCGGAATCCAGATCGCGGAAGATGTCGCGGGCGCAGGGGAGGGTGTCGAAGGCGGTATCAGCCACCGGAGCCTCCCAGGATCTCTCCGGGAGCGCGCAGCACCGTGCCGAGGGGGTCGCCCAGCCCGCCGGTCGGCAGGCTCGGGGCGGTCGGCGGTGTGGGCCGGGGCTGTTGCTGGGTCGGCGCGGGTGGGTTGGTCGGCGCCGGTGCGGGCGCGGGGGCGGGGGCGGGAGACGGCTGTTGGGATTGCGGCTGCGGCGCGGGTTGCTGCGCTGGGGAGTCCACGGCGGGCGCGGGGGCAGGTTGATCGGGATTCTGTTCGCTCTTCGCCACGGCCGCGGTGGTGCCCTGAGCCGCGGACGAAGGCGAACCGGCCTGCGGCGCCTCGTTCCTTGCCCGCGGTCGGCCGGTGGCGCTCGCCGAGTCCGTGGCGGCGACACCGGAAGGTGCGGATTCCGTGCCCATCTGCGCGCCCGTCGTCGCGGCGACCTGGACGGCGCCGGTGCCGGACTGCTCGGTCGAGGCGGGGCTGTCCTGGCCGGACTGGATGCTGGTGCCGATGGCGAGCGTGCCGGTCGCCAGCAGGCCGATGGCGGCCGCGATACCGGCTACCACCGCGATGCGCTGCCTGCTGATCAGTGCGCGCCTGCGCGCGGGCGGCTCCTCGGGCAGCGCCGCCAGTCCCGCCGAGGGCAGCGCTCGGGGCTGCGGCACGGTCTCGTCCTCGACCACCGGAGCGACCATGGGGAGTTGGTCGGTCTCGGCGGCGAGCAGATCGGCGGCCAGCAGCGCCGCGCCGCGTGCCGTGGTGTGCTCGGGATCCGGGGCCGCCACGACGGGTAATCCGAACTCGGAGGAGACGAGTTCGGCGACCAGCGGTATGGCGCCTCCACCTCCGGTGAGCAGGACGCGGCCGACGTCGCCGATATCGAGCCCGGCCCGGTGCACCGCGTCGCGGATCAGGTCCATCGCACTCAGCAGCGGTCCGCGCAGCAGGTCTTCCAGTTCACCGCGCACCAGTCGCACGGTGCTGCCGTGCGGATCCGCGGGGTCCACGCGCACCGGAACAACGGTCGCGGTATTTATGGAAAGCTCTTCTTTCGCTTTCCTGCAGTGCTCGCGCAATGCCGATAATCCGCGTTCCACCATTGGATCGAACGGATCGAAATCCGCGGCGAGCACCGCATTAGCCAGGACATAGCGCATGGTCAGCAGATCGAATTCCGCGCCGGCGACGTCGGTGCTGCGCAACGGCGTGCCGAGCAGGCTGGCGTGCTCGCCGGTACGGACCACCGAGACGGTCGAGCCGGTCGCGCCGAGATCGAAGACGATCACCGCGCCGTCGTCGGCCCTGCCGTGCGCGGCGTCGAGCCAGCGGATCGCGGCGGTGGGCTCCGGCACCAGCGTCACTTCGCCGAGCCCGGCCCGCTCGAGGGCGTCGCGCTGGATGTCGACGGTGTGCCGCGACCACCAAGCCGGGTGGCAGGCGACCGTCGCCTGAACGGCGCTCGGGCCGCTCTCGGCGGCGATCTCGTCGACCAGGCAGCCGATCGAGGTCGCCACCAGGTCGGGGGCGGAGTAGGACGAGCCGTCCTCGGCGAGGATGCCGACCGGGTCGCCGACCCTGGCGAGGAAGCCCTCCAGCAGAACGTCGCTGAAATGGCGGCCGGTGGAGCCGGCGCCCGCGCCGAGCGTGGGCGCCATGTCCGGCGACAGCCGCAGCACGCTCGGATGCGAGCGTAGGTAGCCGCCGCCGGACCGGCCGAGGCCGTCGTCGCCATCCTCCGTTGCCGCCACGGCGACCGAATTCGACGCTCCGACAGTGATGCCGAGCGCCAGGCGCTGTGTCATTCGAGAACCCCGTTCGAGAAGCTGTCTGTTCCGGTGTCGCTGCTGCATGTCCGAGATCGTGCGCTGGGCGTTGTAGTTGCCGACGCAACCGTTCTGTCGGTTGCTGGCCATCCGCCGTTACTTCGTTAGGGGGACGTTTAGGGAAATTCCCCTAATTTCGCTCGCACCCCTATCCGGCGGCCCCGGCCGGTCGTAGGGGTTCGCCCCGTTTCGGCGTAACGCGATGCGCTCCTAGCGTGATTTGCATTCCAACGACTGCGGATCAGCGAGGTCCGCCGGGACTCAGGAGAAGATTCTCATGACACCCAACGCGATTCTGGAGTTCATCCTCGGTCTGCTGCGGAACCAAGAGGCCGCGGTCGCCTACTGCGCCAACCCGACCCAGGCGCTGGCCGCCGCCGGCCTGAGCGCGGTGACGCCGGAGGACATCGCCCTCTGCGCCCCGATGGTCGCCGAGTCGGCTCTGGTCACCGGCGGTTCCCAGTTGCAGTCCATCGTGGCCGCGGGCGCGCAGACCGGCACGGCCGCCGCGATCGGTGCGGCGAGCACCGTGGGCGCGGCGGCGGTGGCGGATGCCGGAGTCGATCTCGGCACCGATCTCGGCGTGGATCTGGGTGCCGGTGCGGGTGGCGGTCTCGACGTCGACCTCGGTGTCGGTACGGGCGTGGACGTGGGCGCCGGACTGAACACCGCGATCGAAACCGGCCTGGAGATCGGCGCAGGTCTGGGCGCGGGGCTGGCGGCGGGCCTCGACACCGTGGTGAACGCGGGCGCCGACCTGTCCGCCGCCGTGGGCGGCCTGCTCGGCGCGGGCGCTCAGGTGATCAGCGGTATCGGCGCGGGCCTCGACCTGAAGGCCGACGCCCAAGGGCTGGGCGACATCGCCGCCGGACTGGAGACCGGCCTCTCCACCGGCATCGACGCGGGCGCCGGTCTCGGCGCGGGCCTGGAAGGCGCGGCGGACGCGGCGGTGGGCTTGGGGGCCGGGCTGGAAGGCGCGGTGAACGGGGCAGCGGGCCTGGGTGCCGGGCTCGGCGCGGGGCTGCAAGGCGCGGTGGACGCCGCAGCCGGTCTGACCACGGGCCTGGACGCCGCTTTGGGCGCGGGTGCGCAGGCAGGCGCTGGCCTCGGCGGTGTGATCGACGCGACGACCGGTTTGACGACCGGGCTCGGCGCGGGCCTGGAAACCGCCATCGGTGGCGCGGCGGACATCACGACGGGTGTCGGCGCCGGTTTGGAAGGCGCGGTGCAGGGTGCCACGGACATCTCCGCGGGGTTGAACGCGGGCCTGGAAGGTGGTCTGGGCGCGGCGACGGATGTGACCTCGGGCCTGGGTGCCGGTCTCGGGGGTGCTGTCGACGCGACGACCGGCCTCGGCGCGGGTCTGGACAGCGCGGTCGGTGGTGCGGTGGACCTCACCACCGGTGTGGGCGCGGGCCTGGAGGGCGCCGTTGATGCGACGACCGGTCTCGGTGCGGGCGTGGGGGGAGCTGTCGACGCGGCGGGTGGCTTGGCCACGGGTGTGGATGCGGCGCTGGGTGCTGGCGCACAGGCGGGTGCAGGTCTGGGCGCCGGGCTGAACGGTGCTGTCGATGCGACGACCGGTCTCGGCGCGGGCTTGGGTGGTGTGGCTGATGCCGGCACGGGTGCGGCGACCGATCTGACCGCAGGCCTCGAGAGCGCGATCGGCGGGGTGGCGGATCTCGGTACCGGCGTGGGTACAGGCCTCGAAGGGGCCGTCGATACGACGACTGGTCTTGGTGCGGGCATTGGGGGTGCGGTCGATGCCACGACGGGGCTCGGTACGGGTCTGGAGGGCGCTGCGGGTGCCGCAACGGATCTCAATGCGAGTCTCGGGGGCGCTCTCGACGCGACGACCGGCTTCGGCGCGAACCTCGGAGGCGCTGTGGATGGTTCCGCTGGCGCTGCTACGGACTTGACCGCGGGCGTCGGTGCGGGTCTCGGCGGCGCTGTTGATGCGACGACCGGCTTGGGTGCGAGCCTGGGAGGTGCTGTGGATGGTTCCGTTGGTGCCGCTACGGATTCGGCCGCTGGTGTCGGTGCGGGTCTGGAGGGTGCTGCGGGTGCCGTCACGGGGCTTGGTGCGGGTCTGAACGGTGCTGTCGATGCGACGACCGGTCTGGGCGCGAATCTTGGAGGCGCTGTGGATGGTTCCGCTGACGCCGCGACGGGTCTTGGTGCGGGTCTGAACGGTGCAGTTGATGCGACGACCGGTCTGGGTGCGAGCCTGGGAGGTGCTGTGGATGGTTCCGTTGGTGCGGCTACGGATTCGGCCGCTGGTGTCGGTGCGGGTCTGGAGGCTGCTGCGGGTGCCGTCACGGGGCTTGGTGCGGGTCTGAACGGTGCTGTCGATGCGACGACCGGTCTGGGTGCGAATCTCGGGGGCGCCGCGGGTGCGGGTCTGGAGGGTGCGTTGAACGGGGCCGGTGGGGTCACCACCGGTTTGGACGCGGCTCTCGGCAGCGGTGCGCAGGCGGGTGCCGGTCTCGGCGCCGGGGCGTCCGCCGGACTGCACGGGGCGGCCGACGCGGGTGCGCAGCTCGGGTCGGGTCTGGAGACCGGGCTCGGTGGAGCGCTCGATGCCACCGGGCAGGCGACGACCGGCCTCACCGGCGGAATCGACACCGCCGTACAGGGTTCCGGCAACCTGGCCGCCGGACTCGGAAGCAACTTCTCCTCTGCCATCGGTGGTGCCGGAAACCTCGGAACGCAGGCGACGGCGGGCCTGGAGACCGGACTCGCTACGGGTCTCGGCGCGGCCGTGAACACCGGAGCGGAGCTCGGCGGCGGACTCGACAGCTCGCTGCACACCGGCGGGCAGGCCGGTACGGGCCTCGGGACCGGTCTGGGCGGGGCGCTCGACGCCGGAGTCCACGGGGCGAGCGGCCTGGAGACAGGCTTGTCCACCGGCCTCGGTGGGGCCTTGTCCACCGGCGTGGGCGGTGGGGCACACGCCGGTACCGGCCTTGGAGCCGGGCTGACCGGTGCCATCGACGGCGGTGCGCAGGCAGGTGCGGGGCTGGGTTCGGGGCTTTCGGCTGGGCTCGATGCGGGAACTCACGCGGGTGCCGGACTCGCTTCGGGTTTGTCGGCCGGACTGGGTACGGCCGCTGAAGCCGGTGCGGGACTCGGCTCCGGACTTTCCACCGGAATCGAGGGTGCGGCTGGTTCGGGCTTGGAGACCGGCTTGTCGACCGGTCTCGGCGCTGCGGGCAGCGCGGGCGCGGGTCTGTCGAGTGGTCTGGAAGGCGCGTCCAGCGCGGGAGCGCATCTCGGTTCGAGTCTGGACAGCGGTATCGGCGTCGGTTCGCACGCGGCCTCCGGTCTCTCCACGGGGATCGAGGGTGCGGCTGGTTCGGGCTTGGAGACCGGCTTGTCGACCGGTCTCGGCGCTGCGGGCAGCGCGGGCGCGGGTCTGTCGAGTGGTCTGAAAGGCGCGTCCAGCGCGGGAGCGCATCTCGGTTCGAGTCTGGACAGCGGTATCGGCGTCGGTTCGCACGCGGCCTCCGGCCTGTCCTCGGGTCTCGACGCAACGGGCGGCCTCAGCGGTGCGGCGCACTCGACCGTGGGCGGCGCGGCGGACGCGGGCGCCGGACTGGCGGGCTCGGCAGGCGGCGCGGCGCACGGTGCCGTCGACACGGGCGCCGGTCTCGGCGGCAGCGTCGGCTCGACCGCGCACACCTGGTCCTCGCTGGACGTGTCGAGCGCCTTCGGTTCGGGCTTGGACAGCACCGCGGGCGGCCATACCGACGCGGGCCTGTTCGGCGACACCCACGCGGGCACCGAGTTGAGCGGTTCGGCGGGCGCCGAGCTGGGTGGCGATACATTCCTGCACTGACAGTTGCCCGGTAATACGGAAAGAGGTCCATACCGCGATGGGGACACCCGTGCCGAACGCCACTCCACCGGCGGTACCGCTGCTGTCGGTACTCGGTGAAACCATCGCGGCGGCCCGTGCCGCGGGCCGCAACGATCTGGTCGGCCGTCTCGAAGTGGCGGCCGACCGGGTCCGCGACCCGCGGCGGCGCATCATCGTCGCCGGGCAGCTGGACCAGGGCAAGAGCCGTTTCGTCAACGCGCTGCTGAACCTGGACATCTGCCCGGTGGGCGACGACGCCACCACCGCGGTGCCGATGCTGCTCGCCCACGGTCCCGAGCCGCGCGCGGAGCTGGTCCTCGCGGCGCACGGCGACTCCAGCGGCGCGGAGACCAGGGTGGCGGTGCCGATCTCCGAGATCGGTGCGATCGATCAGCGCGCCCCGCTCGCGCAGGGACGTCGGATCGTGCGGCTCGAGGTCCAGATCCCCAACGCGTTGCTGGCCGACGGCATCGTGCTGATCGATACTCCCGGCGTCGGCGGGCACGGCAACGCCCACGCGGCGGGTGTGCTCGGAATGGTGCCCGCCGCGGACGCGGTCCTGGTGCTGTCGGACGCGTCGACCGAACTCACCGAGCCCGAGCTGGCGTTCCTGCGGCAGGTGCGGGAACTGTGCCCGACGGTGGCGCTGCTGCTCACCAAGACCGACCTGTACCCGCACTGGCGCCAGGTGCACGAGGCCGATCTGGGCCATCTCGCGCGGGCCCGCCTCGACGTGCCGATGATCCCGGTGTCGTCGCTGCTGCGCAGCCACGCGATGCGGTTGCAGGACGCGCAGCTGGGCGTCGAATCCGGCTTCGGCGTGCTGTACACCTTCCTGCGCGACCAGGTGGTGGCGCGCGATCAGCTCGCCACCCGCACCGCCGTGGCCCGCGACATCCGCTCCGCGGCAGAGCATCTCGCGCTGGCTCTGGGCAGTGAGCTGGTCGCGGTCCGCGATCCCGCCCAGGGCGCGGCGGCGGTGCGCGAGCTGCAATCCGCCCGTTCCGCGGCGGAGGAACTGCACCGCAGGACCGCCGCCTGGCAGCAGACGCTCGCCGACGGCATCACCGACCTGGCCGGTGACGTCGACCACGACCTGCGCGACCGTCTGCGCAATCTCGCGCGCACCACCGAGGAATGGATCGACGAGCACGATCCGGGCAGGCACTGGGACCGTATCGCCGAACACCTCACGGGCACCGTCGATACCGCGCTCGGCGACAATCTGCTGTGGACCCACGCGCGAGCGATTCAACTCGCCGAGCGCGTCGCCGAACACTTCTCCGAACTCGGCGCCGTCGATCTGCCGGACGTGCGCCCCGGCGCAGGCGCCGACACCGGCCGCGCCATCACCGGCACGCTCGCCGATCTGGAACCCGACATCGGTCTCGGCAGCAAACTGCTCGTCGGCATGCGCGGCTCCTACGGCGGCGTGCTCATGGTCGGGCTGGCCACCACCTTCGCCGGGCTCGCCATGCTCAACCCGATCTCGATCGGCGCCGGGTTGATCGTGGGCGGCAAGGCTTTCCGGGACGACAAGCAGGCCAGGCTGGCCAAGCGGCGCAACGAGGCGAAGGCGGCGGTGCGCCGGTTCGTCGACGATGTGGCGTTCCAGGCGGGCAAGGAGTCGAAGGATCGACTGCACCGCATCCACCGCGCGTTGCGCGACCACTACGCGGGCGTCGCCGAACGCAGCCTGCGCTCGATCGACGAGTCGCTGCGGGCCGCGCAGGAAGCGGCGTCCATGGTCGCCACCCGCCGCGCCGAACGCGGGGCGCAACTGGAACAGCAGCTGCGCGTGGTCGCCGAACTGCGCCGATACGCCGATGCCATGCAGAACGCACTACCGATGGGACCCGCCGGTACGGTAACCCCGTGAGACGTGATGGTGGCCCGGTGCCGGGAATCGTCGCCGAGGCGCATCGGCTGGTCGGGGCGGCGCAAGCGGCGCTCGCGGGCGAGCCGCGGCCTCGTGCCCTGCTGGCCGACTGCGCCCGCCGATTGGATCAGCCGCTGCGGGTGGCGCTCGCCGGTTCGATCAAGGCGGGCAAGTCCACGCTGCTGAATTCGCTTGTCGGACAGGACATCGCCCCGACCGACGCGACCGAGTGCACCAGGGTCGTCACCTGGTATCGGTACGGCTCCACACCAAGCGTGACGGCGTACGCCCCCGACGGGGCCCGCGCGCATGTCGTGGTTCGCCGTGGCAGCGGGACGCACGGGCTGACCTTCGACCTGGAGCGGCTCAACTGGAACGCCCCGGCTCCGCGCGAGGTCGATCATCTCGAAGTCGAGTGGCCCGCCGCGACGCTCGCGCACACCACCATCATCGACACCCCCGGCACGTCGTCGCTGTCGCGCGAGGTGTCGCGGCGCACCGCGCGTCTGTTGACGCCCGGCGCGGACGACGAGCGGTCCGAGCAGAGCGTCGCCATCCCGGGCGCCGACGCGGTGGTCTACCTGCTGCGCCGGCTGGACGCGACGGACGTGCAGTTTCTCGAACGCGTGGGCGCCGGAACCGCCGTGGCCAACGGTGGACCGGGGGCGCCCGGCCCGCTCGGCATCGTCGGCGTGGTCTCGCGGGCTGATGAGATCGGGGCGGGCCGGATCGATGCGCTGCACTCGGCGCGCGACGTCGCCACGCGTTTCGCCGGGGAATTGGAACGCACGGGTCTGTGCCAGGCGGTGATCCCGGTCGCCGGCCTGCTCGCGTTCGCCGCGGCGACGCTGCGTCAGCAGGAGTTCGCGGCTTTCGAGGCGCTGGCGCGGGTCCCGGTCGACGAACTGAGCGCCGCGTTGCTCTCGGCGGACCGTTTCGCGCGCGCCGACGTGCCGCTGCCGGTGCCGCCGGAACTGCGCGCGCAGCTGGCCGAGCGGTTCGGGTTGTTCGGCATCCGGATGGCGGTCACGCTGATCCGGCTCGGCGTGCGCGATTCGGCCACGCTGGCCGCCGAATTGACCAGCCGCAGCGGCGTGGACGAACTGCGCTCGGTGCTCGACGTGCAGTTCGGTCAGCGCGCCGATCAGCTCAAAGCGCATTCCGCGCTGACCGCGCTGGCCAGGGTGCTGACCGCCTATCGAGGCACCCCGGCCGATCGCCTGCTGCCCAGGGTGCGCACCCTGCTGGCGGATGTGCACGGTTTCGCCGAGCTGCGCCTGCTCGGCCGTCTGCGCACCGACGAACTGGCGCTGCCTGCGGACGATCTCGCCGAACTGCACCGCCTCATCGGCGGCTCCGGGATCGCGCCCCATCTGCGCCTGGGCCTCCCGTTCGACGCACCGCTCCCCGCGCAGCGGGCCCAAGCGATGGCCGCGGTCCGGAAATGGCGCGCGCGGGCACGTCACCCGCTCGCCGACCAGTTCACCGCCACGGCCTGCCTGACCGCCGCTCGCAGCGCGGAGGGCACCCTGAGCGTGCTGCCGGAATGATCGCCCCCGCAGCGCGGTGACCTGCGAGGACGTCGTACCCACGCCCTGAAGGGCGGTGTAGTCGACGTGGGCCCGGGTATGCGCCTGGTAGCGAGAGGAGGTAGCGATGAGCCAAGAGGACGTCGTACACGAACTGCTCGTCCGTGCGGGCACGGGATATGCCGAGGAAGCGGGTATCACGCTCGACGACAAACCGGCCGCACTGTTCCAGCTGCTCATGCTTTCCCAGCTGCTCAGTGCCCGCATCTCCGCCGAGATCGCGATCGGGGCCACCCGGGAGCTGCTCGGCAGCGGCTATCGGACGCCGCACCGGGTGGCGGACGCCGACTGGCAGGACCTGGTCGACGCGTTGGGGCGGGGAAACTATCGCCGCTACGACGAGAGCACCGCGACGAGGCTGGGCCACAACGCCACGCGGGTGCTCGACCGGTACCACGGTGATCTGCGCGAGCTGGCGAAAAAGGCGGACAATGACCCGCGGCGCGCGGCCGAACTGCTCCAGGAGTTCGACGGCATCGGCCCCACCGGCGCCGACATCTTCCTGCGCGAGGTCCAGGACACCTGGCCCTGGGTCCAACCTCATTTCGACGAGCGAGCCCTGCGCGGCGCCAAGCGCGTGCGGTTGCCGGAGGATCCCGACCGGCTGGCCCGCCTTGCGCCGAACCACCACACCGCGGATCTCGCCGCGGCCTTGGTGCGGGTGACGCTGGACGAGAAGATCGCCGACGAGGTTCTCGCCGCCGCGCCCTGACCGAGTGCGCTCAGAGCAGCGCGGTGCCCGCACCGCGCGGGTCGATCAGGATCTTCGCGTGCCGCTCCGGGTTGCCGAGGGCGGTGAAGGCGTCCGCGACGCCGTCCAGTCCGACGGTCCCGGTGATCAAGGGGCTCGGGTCGACCCTTCCCTCGGCGAGCATGTGCAAGGTGTCGCGGAACTCGCCGGGGTCGTAGCCGAGGACGAACCGCAGTTCGATCTCCTTGTTGATCGCCATGGCGGGATGGAAGCGGTCGGTCTCCATACAGACCCCGACCACCACCACACGTGAGAGGGGCGGCGCGGCCGTGAGGATCTGGTCGATGATTCCCGGTACGCCGACACATTCGAAGATGACCGGACCGGCCGGTCCCGCGTTCAAGGTGTGAGCCAGCCGGAAGACATACCACCACGGCAGGTTCGGTATCCGCCGCAGGCGATCCATGGCGTCGAATCCGAGTCCGAGGATGTCGGTGACGCCGTTGATCCGTCCCTTCTTCGGGGCGGCCGTCCAAGGCGATGCGGTCGCCGGATCGACCACGACGTCGGCGCCGCACGCCGTCGCCAGTTCCCGTCGGCGCGGCGAGAAGTCGCTGGCCACCACGGTGCGCACGCCCGCGGCTTTCAGCATGCTGATCACCGCGAGCCCGATCGGCCCGCAGCCGATGACGAACGCCGTCTGTCCCTTGCCCACCCGGCCCCGGCGCACGGCGTGCCAGGCCACGGCCATGGGCTCGGTCAACGCGGCGTGTTCGGCGGACAAGCCGTTGGGCACCGGCATGGTCATCGATTCCTGGACCACCACCTGTTCGGCGTAGCCGCCGGGTGCCGCGGTCGACAGTCCCACCAGGTGGGGTTGCCTGCCGTGCCGGACGATCGGCAGGGACACCACCGGCGTTCCCGTCTTCCACCTCTTCCGGCAGTCCGGCCCGTAATCGACCACCGTGCCGCTGAATTCGTGGCCGAGCACCACGCTCTGATCCGAACGCATGAAGTGCTCGTAGCCCGTGGCCACGGCCAGGTCGGCCAGTTCGTCGGCGTGGGTGCGGGCATGCAGATCCGAGCCGCAGATTCCGCAGCGTGACACGTCGATCAGCAGTTGACCCGCACCGGGCCGGGGCGTGGGCAGTTCCGTGACCTCGAATTCGGCGGCGGTGACGACGGCGGCCCTCATGGCGACTCCTCGGATCGACGGCGCACGGTGGGCGCCTCGGCCGGGGCGCCCCGCCGCCACCCTACTGCGGCAGGGCGCCCCCTGTGGCTGCCTCGGCCGTAGGCTAAACGGGCCGAGGCGCTTTCGGTTGCGGCTTTCGTCAAGCGCCGCGCAGCCGCGGGTACACCTCCTGCTCGAGGTAGTCGGCGACGTCGCGGCCATGGCGCCGGGCTTCGTGCACGGCGACACCGTGCCGTCCGGCAACCTCCTTCAGCGCGGGCCGCGATCTCTTCTCCACCCCGCCGCCGATCAGCAGATGGGCGAACTCTCCGGTGTCGAGTGCCGCGAGCGCCTCGTCGTCGGCGGTGACACCGCGCGCGGAGAACCCGGCGGCGCGAACCCGCTGGACGGCGGCGTCCACGGTGTTCCTGCTGCGGCCGATGATCAGAAGGTCCATCTCGCTCACACACCTACCGGTTCCGGGTCCGTCACATCGATATCGATCTCGTGGTGTTCGAGCTTGGCACTGCGCGGCAGCGCGAGGAAGCCCAGGCAGACCAGCGCCAGGACGCCGATGCCGTACCAGAGGGTGCGCTCCAAAGTGTTCGCGAAGTTCACCGCGTTCGCCCGTATGCCCGCCGTCGTGAGCACCTGACCGACGCCGCTGGAGCCCGGCTCCGCGCTGGTCCGGCAGCTGTCCGGCACCACGGTCGGATCGACCTGCGCGGATCGATCCAGCACGCAGGCGCGGAAGTTCGCGAGGATCTCCTCCCGCGCCTGCTCGGGCACGCCTACCGCGGCGAGTTCGGCGCGAACCTCGGGCGCGACCGTGTCGACCCCGCGTGCCGAATCGTGGTCGAGCTGGGTGAAGAACACCACGCCCACGAGCGCGACGCCCAGAGCCGTGCCGAGTTGCTGCCCGGTATTGAGCAGACCGGACGCCGAGCCCGCTTCCCGCGCGGGCACCTGGCCGAGCAGCAAGTCGATGGTCGGCGCGACCACCATGCCGAATCCGGCACCGGTGACGATCAGCGGGAAGACCATCTGCCACGAGGCGATCTCCGCGCCGTAGTGCGTGGCCAGCCAGCCGTAGAGGCCGAAGCCCGCGGCGTTGACCAGGCCGCCGACGATCAGCACCCGCCTGCCGAACCGCGGCGCGAGCACGCTCACCGAGACTCCGGCGCCGATCCCCGCGCCGACTGCGAAGAACACGGCGGTCAGCCCGGCTCGCATCGGCGTCCAGCCCAGTCCTGCCTGCATGAACAGCGTCCACACCAGGAAGAACCCGCCGAGTCCGATCCAGAACAGCAGCCAGCTGACCAGCCCGATCGCGAACGGCCGCGACCGGAACAGCGTCAAGTCGACCAGGGGTGAGCCGACCGTCCGCGCCCGGTACCGCTCATAGGCGACGAACACCGCGAAGGTCGCGGCGGAGGCGGCCATCATGACGAATGTCCAAGCGGGCCAGTCGAGTCTGCGCCCCTCGGCCAGCGGGTAGACGAGCAGGAGCACCGCGCCGATGGCCAGGATCATGCCGACCACGTCCAGGCGCGGCGCGGCGGGCGAGCGGGACTCCTTCATGACCGCCGCGGCCGCGCCGAACGCGAGAATGCCCACCGGGACGTTGACCAGGAAGATCGGCCGCCACACCAGGTCGAACAGGTCCCACTGCACCAGCAGGCCGCCGAGCGAGAGACCGACCGCGGAGGCGGACCCGCCGACGCCGCTGTAGAGCGCGATGGCCCGCCCGCGCTCGTGCTCGGCGAAGGTGACGCGGATGATCGCCAGGATCTGCGGCACCATGAGCCCGGCCATCGCGCCCTGCACGAAGCGTGCGGCGATCAGCATGGCCGGATCGGTGCTCAGGCCGCAGGCCGCCGAGGCGAGCGTGAAGCCGGCCATGCCGATCAGGAAGATCCGTTTGCGGCCGAAGATGTCGCCGAGCCTGCCGCCGGTGATCAGCACGGCGGCGAAGGCGAGCACGTAGGCCGCGACGATCCATTCGATCTGTGAGTACGCGGCGTGCAGATCGGCCTGGATGCTCGGCACGGCGACATTGACGATCGTGACGTCGAGCAAGTCCATGAATCCCGCGGCGAGTACGACCGCGAACGCGATCCAGCGGCGGGAATCGGTAGGGGGGCGAGTAGTGCGGTCGGGTTCCATGAGGGCCTCTTTCGGATGGAAGGGAAGTACCGACTTCCAAACTATGCACCTCAAGTGATTATCAATCAATATGGCAATCATAAAAGGTGCGTTAATGCTACGATCGGGGCGTGACCGAAGCCGATCCGACGCCGCTTTCCGACCATGTCGCCTTTCTCCTCGGCCAGCTCGGGTTCCACACCGCGTACC
This sequence comes from Nocardia sp. NPDC004718, assembly GCF_053601535.1. Lineage (NCBI taxonomy): Bacteria > Bacillati > Actinomycetota > Actinomycetes > Mycobacteriales > Nocardiaceae > Nocardia > Nocardia sp. NPDC004718. Next base: position 344,991 of record NZ_JBSGCA010000001.1, on the reverse strand, counting down.
GCTTCAGCGACGGGTTGGCCCCACTCGGTATCGGTCCCAGGCATTTCGGCACGCTGCGCGTGCTGCGCGAGCACGATGGCCAGTCGCAGCAGCAGCTGTGCGAGACCCTGGGCATCCACCGCAACGTGATGGTCGGGTTGGTCGACGAGCTGGAGAAGCGCGGCCTGGTCGAGCGCCGCAAGCATCCGGCCGACCGCCGGGCGCACGCCGTCTACCTGCTGCCCGCCGCGCATGATCTGCTGGCCCGGGCTCAACGTGTCGTCGACGGACTCGAGTCCGACCTGCTGCGCGAATTCGACGCGGCCGACCGCACCACCTTGTTGCGGCTGTTGCAGCGGCTCGCGGCGACGAACGGGCTGGAACCGGGCATTCATCCCGGACTCTCCCGCTGAACTCCTGCCCTTCGGGGCTTCCCTCGCCGCGCCGGAAGTGTGTGGCAGGCACGCATGTGCGTCGCCGTCCGGGAATTAAACGCGCGAGTCGCCCGTTGAGCCTTTCGACAATATTGAGTGTCTACGACTCAAGTTTCGGTTGACTCCGAGACTTCTGCGAGGCAGGATTGAGCCGACCACGCTCAGTGTTGCTGGGGCCGTGCTCCGTGAGGTGCTAGGGGCGAGGTCTCGCGGCGTCCCGTAGCGGGCGCCAAGGGCGGTTTCGCTCGGCACCTACACACATCGGTACGTCAATTAGGAGGAACCACTATGGCTCGTGCGGTCGGAATCGACCTCGGGACCACGAACTCGGTCGTCGCCGTTCTCGAAGGCGGTGAACCGGTTGTCGTCGCCAACTCGGAAGGATCGCGCACCACCCCGTCGATCGTCGCGTTCGCGAAGAACGGCGAGGTACTGGTCGGCCAGCCGGCGAAGAACCAGGCCGTCACCAACGTCGACCGCACCATTCGCTCGGTCAAGCGGCACATCGGCACCGACTGGTCGGTGGACATCGACGACAAGAAGTACACGCCGCAGGAGATCAGCGCGCGCGTGCTGATGAAGCTCAAGCGCGACGCGGAGTCCTACCTCGGTGAGGAGATCACCGACGCGGTCATCACCGTGCCCGCCTACTTCGAGGACGCCCAGCGGCAGGCCACGAAGGAAGCAGGCCAGATCGCGGGCCTGAACGTCCTGCGCATCGTCAACGAGCCCACCGCCGCGGCGCTCGCCTACGGCTTGGACAAGGGCGACAAGGAACAGACCATCCTGGTCTTCGACCTCGGTGGCGGCACCTTCGACGTCTCGCTGCTGGAAATCGGCGAGGGCGTCGTCGAGGTCCGCGCCACCTCCGGCGACAACCACCTCGGTGGTGACGACTGGGACGAGCGGGTCGTGCAGTGGCTGGTCGACAAGTTCAAGGCCAGCTCGGGCATCGACCTGACCAAGGACAAGATGGCCATGCAGCGGCTGCGTGAGGCCGCCGAGAAGGCCAAGATCGAGCTGAGCTCCTCGCAGAGCACCTCGATCAACCTGCCCTACATCACCGTCGACGCGGAGAAGAACCCGCTGTTCCTCGACGAGCAGCTGACTCGCGCCGAGTTCCAGAAGATCACCTCGGACCTGCTCGACCGCACCCGCGCGCCGTTCCAGTCCGTGATCAAGGACGCGGGCATCAAGGTGTCCGACATCGACCACGTGGTGCTCGTCGGCGGTTCCACCCGTATGCCCGCCGTCACCGACCTGGTGCGCGAGCTGACCGGTGGCAAGGAGCCCAACAAGGGCGTGAACCCGGACGAGGTCGTCGCCGTCGGCGCCGCCCTGCAGGCCGGTGTGCTCAAGGGTGAGGTCAAGGACGTCCTGCTGCTCGACGTGACCCCGCTGTCGCTGGGCATCGAGACCAAGGGCGGCGTGATGACCAAGCTCATCGAGCGCAACACCACCATCCCGACCAAGCGCTCGGAGACCTTCACCACGGCCGACGACAACCAGCCGTCGGTGCAGATCCAGGTGTTCCAGGGTGAGCGCGAGATCGCCTCGCACAACAAGCTGCTCGGCTCCTTCGAGCTGACCGGCATCCCGCCCGCCCCGCGCGGCGTGCCGCAGATCGAGGTCACCTTCGACATCGACGCCAACGGCATCGTGCACGTCACCGCGAAGGACAAGGGCACCGGCAAGGAGAACACGATCAAGATCCAGGACGGCTCCGGCCTGTCCAAGGAGGAGATCGATCGGATGGTCAAGGACGCCGAGGCGCACGCGGCCGAGGACAAGGCGCGTCGCGAGGAGGCGGAGACCCGTAACCAGGCCGAGTCGCTGGTCCACCAGACCGAGAAGTTCATCAAGGAGAACGAGGACAAGGTCCCCGCGGACGTCAAGACCAAGGTCGAGGCGGCCATCGCCGAGGCGAACGAGGCTCTGAAGGGCACCGACATCGCCGCGGTCAAGGCGGCCGTCGAGAAGCTGGCGACCGAGTCGCAGGCGCTCGGCCAGGCCATCTACGAGGCCTCCGCCGCGGACGCCGCCGCACAGGGCGACGGCGCGACCAGCGCCGCGTCGGATGACCAGGTCGTGGACGCCGAGGTCGTGGACGAGCCGGTCGACACGGAGAAGAAGTGACCGAGGGCAACTCCGAGAAGGAGCCGATCACCTTCGTCGACAACCGGAAGATCGATCCGGAGACCGGTGAAGTCAGGCAGCAGGCCGCGGACAACGGCGCCGCGGCCCCGCAGGTGAGCGAGGGCGTGGACATCGACAACGACGACGTCCTCGCCGACACCATCAGCGGCGAGCTCGCCGAGCGCACCGCCGACCTGCAGCGGCTGACCGCCGAGTACGCCAACTACCGGCGCCGGGTCGAGCGCGACCGCAAGGCCGTCATCGACAACGCCAAGGCGTCGGTGGTCACCGAGTTGCTCGGCGTGCTCGACGATCTCGACCGCGCGCGGGCGCACGGTGACCTGGAATCGGGTCCGCTGCGGTCGGTGGCCGACAAGCTGTCGGCCGCGCTGCTCAAGCAGGGGCTCGAGGAGTTCGGTTCGGAGGGCGAGCCTTTCGACCCGACCCTGCACGAGGCCGTGCAGCACGAGGGCTCCGGCCACGACCCGGTGATCGGCATTGTGATGCGCAAAGGCTATCGCTTCGGCGATAGGGTGCTTCGGCACGCGCTCGTCGGGGTAACCGACGGCGTAGCCGATCTGACGGAAAACGCTGTTCAACCTACTGAAGAGGCATCGGATGTTGATGCCGGCGCGAACGATCAATAAGGACGCGAGAGGAGGAGATGCTCGGTGAGCCAACGGGAGTGGATCGAAAAGGACTTCTACAAGGAGCTGGGTATTTCCTCCGGCGCCTCGCAGGACGAGATCAAGAAGGCCTATCGCAAGCTCGCCAGGGACTTGCATCCGGACGCCAACCACGGTGACACCAAAGCCGAGGAGCGGTTCAAGGCCGTCAGCGAGGCGCACGCCGTGCTGTCGGATCCGGCCAAGCGCAAGGAGTACGACGACACCCGCAAGCTCTTCGCGGGTGGCGGCTACGGTCGCGGTGGCTTCGGCGGCGGCACCGGTGGCGGCTTCTCGCAGGAGTTCAACCTCGGGGACATCTTCGGCGGCGCCGCCGGTGCCGCCGACGGTGGCCTCGGCGACCTGCTCGGCGGTCTGTTCAACCGGGGCGGCACGCGGTCGGCGAGCCGCCCCAGGCGCGGGGCCGACGTGGAGACCGAGACGACGCTCGGTTTCCGGGAAGCGGCCCAGGGCGTCACGGTCCCGCTGCGGATGACCAGCCCCTCGCCGTGCACGACGTGTCACGGCAGCGGCGCCAAACCGGGCACGAGTCCGCGAGTCTGCCCGATCTGCAACGGGACCGGCATCGTCAGCCGCAACCAGGGCGCGTTCGGCTTCAGCGAGCCGTGCGACGAGTGCCGGGGCAGCGGGTCGATCATCGACGACCCGTGCCTCGACTGCCAGGGCAGCGGCATCCAGAACCGCACGCGCACCATCACGGTGCGGATTCCTCCCGGAGTCGGTGACGGTCAACGGATCCGGCTGGCCGGTCAGGGCGAGGCGGGACTGCGCGGGGCGCCCTCGGGCGACCTGTATGTCACCGTCCACGTCAGCCAGGACAAGGTCTTCGGCCGCAACGGCGACGACCTGACCCTGGTACTGCCGGTCAGTTACAGCGAATTGGTCCTCGGTACAACGGTTTCGGTACCCACTCTGGACGGCCGGGTCGGCGTCAAGGTGCCTCCGGGTACCGCCGACGGCCGTACCTTGCGGGTGCGCGGCCGTGGCGTGCCCAAGCGCGGCGGCGGCGCGGGCGACCTACTGGTGACGGTGAAGGTCGCGATTCCGCAGAAGCTGGACAACGACGCCGTCGAGGCGCTGAAGCGCTACCAGGAGGCGGAACGGGCCGGCGGCTTCGACCCACGTGCGGGATGGGCAGGTGCGTGATGTCCTCCGAACCGAAGAACGCGTCCGGCGGGTCGCGGGCCGAGTTCTTCATGATCTCGGTCGCGGCCCAGCTGGCCGGCATGCACGCGCAGACGCTGCGCACGTATGACCGTCTGGGACTGGTCACGCCGCAACGTACTTCGGGCGGTGGTCGGCGCTACTCGGCCCGGGACGTGGAGCTGCTGCGCGAGGTGCAGCGGCTGTCCCAGGACGAGGGCGTCAACCTGGCGGGCATCAAGCGCATCATCGAACTGACCAATCAGGTGGAGGAACTGCGCCAGCAGGTCGCGGAACTGTCGGCCGAGCTGGAGCGGACGCGGGCGGCGTACCGCCCGGATCTCGCTCCGCAGCAGCGCAGTACCGCGCTGGTCGTCTGGCAGCCGCGGCACCGTCGTGAGGACGGTCAGCGCAGACGATAACCGGCACCACGACGGCCCCGGCCTCGGTCGCACATCGCGATCCGGCGCCGGGGCCGTCGTCGTGCACGGGCATTGTCACAAAGATTTGCTGAAGATAAACCAGAACATGTTCAACGGAAGCGGTGCGGCACCATATATTTCGTTGCCGCATCAACTGGACATTTTCACCATAGATCAGTTTACGTAACTGGTTCGGCCTACCCGATTCGATCCACCTCGAGTGGAGGTCATGTTGCCCCGAAGTCGCTAGAACAGACCAATCGGGACGTAATTCCGCAAGAGAGCCTTACCAATTCGGTGTGCACACGACTGATTTTCTGCTGAATCCCCGGTCTTACAGTCGGTTTCTCTGGCGTGTCGCCCTGGGGATCCTCGTTTAGACGAAATTGAGTGCGGTATGTTCCTTCGAAAGATTCCGTTGCTGGCAAACCTCGCCTACACTCCTTGCCATCGGCTGCTGTCGAGTGGCCCGCAGCACCTCACTCGCCGGCATGGTTCGTGAACGAGTGCGAAATGGGGTTGTGAGACCAATGGATTCACGCACTGTCGCTTTGATCAGAACTACGTTCAAGGCGGTTGCTGCGGAGGATGGGGGGCCGGAGAAACTGGCGAGATCGTTCTACGCGATCTTGTTCACCGACTACCCGCACGTCCGCGATTTCTTTCCGGCCGCGATGGACTCCCAGCGCGACCGCCTGGTCAAGGCGATCTCCTATGCGCTGGACCGGTTGGAGGAGCCCGACAAGCTGCTGCCCTTCCTGGCCCAGCTCGGCAGGGATCACCGCAAGTACGGCGTGCAGCCCGCGCACTACGCCGCCGTCGCCACCGCGCTGAAGAACGCCGTGAAGGTGTTCGCCGGCACCGAGATGTGGACCGACGAGGTGGACCGCGCCTGGGACGAGGGCCTGCAGATCATCTCCGACACCATGATCGGCGCGGCGGAGAAGGAGACCACGCCGTCGGTGTGGACCGGCACGGTGATCGAGCGCCGCGAGGTGCTGCGCAACCTGGTCGTCGTCCGGCTGCAACTGGATCAGCCGATGCGCTACGCCGCGGGCCAGTACTTGAGCGTGCAGGTTCCGTCGCGGCCGCGCATGTGGCGCTATCTCTCGCCTGCCGTGCCGGCGAATGCCAACGGTGAGATCGAGTTCCACGTCCGCAGCGTGCTCGGCGGCTGGGTCAGCTCGGCCATCGTCGGCCAGACCGTCGTCGGCGACCAATGGCTGCTCGGCTCGCCACTCGGCGGCCTGGGCGTTCCGCGCAACGCCAAACGCAAGATGCTGATGGTCGGCTGCGGCACCGGGATCGCGCCGCTGCGCGCGCAGCTGATGTCGATGGCGATGCGGCGGTCCAATCCGAAGGTGCATCTGTTCGTCGGCGGCCACCACCCCTGCGACCTCTACGACCTGGAGACCCTGGGCAAGCTGGCGATGGCCAACCGCTGGCTCACGGTCACGCCGGTGAGCGAGCACGACGAAAACCCCTGGTGGTACGCGGAACCGGAGGAGCCGCGCACCACCTGGCCCGGCCTGGAACCCCGCGTCACCGGCCAGATCGGCAAGGTCGTCGCCAGTTTCGGCGCATGGTCCGACCGCGACGTGCAGATCGTCGGTTCACCCTCGATGGTGCAGACCACCAAGTTCCGCCTCATGGCAGCCGGAACCCTGGCGAAGAACATCCGCCACGACCCGTTGTATTAGTCCGGCCCCTGCGGCGCCGGGTGTTCGCGGCCCGGCTCCAAGGGTGTGCCATTGACCTGGCCGAGTAGTTCACTCGGCTCAGGTTCACGGTTCGGTCAGAGCCCCTCGAATTGGATTCGCTCCGGCGGAGTTCCGGTTTCGAGGAGGCGGTCGACCGTGGTTTGGACCATGGCCGGGGAGCCGCACACGAGTACTTGGTGTTCGAGGAAAGCGCCGTGGGAGCCGAGGACTTCGGCGAGGGTGCCGTAGAGCAGGTCGTCGGGTGCGAAGCCGATGTCGACGCGGGACCGCTCGTACCAGTCGTCGACCCAGCTCGGATCCTCCGGGTTCTCCACCACCGGAATCACCGTGAGCCATGGCAATTCGGCGGCCAGCAGGTAGAGCATGTCCGAGGCGTACAGGTCGCGGGGGGAACGCCCCCCTACGAAGAGGTAGGTGGGCGGCGGCGACGGCTTGCGCGCCAGCTCGAGGATCTGAGCGCGCATGGGCGCCAATCCCGTACCGCCCGCGATCATCACCACCTCGTCGCCGTCGGGGTCGACCCAGAACCCGCCTGCAGGAGCGCCGATCCGCCACTCGTCGCCCGGCTGGGTGTCGGCGACGATCGCGGCGCTGCACCAGCCGCCAGGCACCGTGCGCACGTGGAACTCCAGTTTGCCGTCCAGGGACGGCGGCAGCGCGGGGGACAGCCTGCGGCGCACGCCGGGATGCTGCGGCACCCGCACTTCGACCGACTGTCCGGCGGCGAACGGCACGAACTCCCCGATCAGGCGGATCACCGCGAGATCGTGTCGCAGGCGATGATGGCCGACCACGGTCGAAGTCCACTCCGGCGCCTGATGACCATTGCCGAGCATGCTCGGATCCCCCAACGGGGCCTCCTTCTTACACAGGGTCGCAGCTGATGTTCTGCTCCGGCGTGCCGACCGCGATGAGCGCGCGCCGGGTGTCCGCGATCATCCGGGCCGAGCCGGCGATCTGGATCTGCCGGTCTTCCCACGCGCCGAAGCTCGCGACCACGGCGCCAAGGTTACCGATCAGGCGCCGGTGCATGCCGTACGGTGCGTCCTGCGGCGGATGCGGGTACCACCACGGGTTGGTCTTCTGCTCACACACCGGAACGATGGTCAGCCACGGGTTGCTCTGCGAGAGCTGCCACATGTTCTCCACGTCGTACAGGTCGCAGGGATAGCGGCCGCCGATGAAGAAGTGCACTCGCGGGTTGATGCCGCGCTGACCCATTTCGATCAGCTGGGCGCGCAGCGGGGCGATGCCGGTGCCCGCGCCGATCATGAGCACGTCGCGGCCGCTGTCCCGGTCGACGTGCAGTCCGCCGAGCGGGCCCGCGATCCGCCATCGGTCGCCCACCCTGGTCTCGTTGACGATCGCGGGGCTCACCCAGCCGCCGCGGATCTTGCGCACGTGGAACTCGATCTCGCCGTACGGGTTGGACGGGATGGCAGGGGAGAAATAACGCCACATCTTCGGCCGCTGCGGAATGGTGACCGGCACGTACTGCCCGGCCTGGTAGGGCACCGGCCCATCGGACTGCAGCCGCACGATGGCCAGGTCCTCCAGCACGCGGCGATGGCCGACCACGGTGGCCTCCCACACCGGCTGCGACTTGTCGGAGTTGGCGCCGATGGCCATGGACGCGGAGATCAGGATGGTGATGTCGCGCCAGCCCTCCTCCAGGCTCCGATTCCATGCCGCGCCGTTGTAGACGCGGAACGCCGCCAGCAGCGCACGGCCCGCTATGTCGTAGTGCGCGGCCTCCACGCCGTACTTGCGATGGTCGCGAGCGAGTTGCTCCAGGAACTTCTGCGCGCGATCCCAGTCCTCCAGGTGATCGAGGACGTACTGGATGGCCGTGGCGATCCGTTTGGCCTGCATTTCCATGGCGGGTGGGAACAATTCGCGCAACCGTGGGTTCTCGGCGAACAAATGTCCGTAGAACGCACTGACCAACCGCTCGGGTCCATTCGGCGACTCGATCACCGAACGAAAATTGGCGCGGACCAGCGCAGCCGAACGCGCATCCACGACGTGGAGCTTCCTTTCCCTCAGTTCTGCCCGGGGACATACCCGTTACCGGCGGTCTCCCGCCGACAAGTATCCCCGAAAATGCCGTGGTCGTGTGGGTATAAAGCGAACCTTCGCCTTCGCTGCGGCCATGCCCGGGCTGGAGACGGACTACGTCCGGCCGCGCCCGTGAGTGCCGTGCGACCCGGGCAAACGGTAATCGGTGGGCAAACGGCGGATGCCGCTGACCCGTCGGGTACCGCCGCCGTGGGCGGGCCGGGCCGGATTTCCGCGTCGATGCGGGACCGGAGGATGCCGTTTCCGGCCGGTCAGGTTCCGGCGCCGGTGCGCACCGCAGGCACGACCTGCTCGGTATAACGACGGATCTGCTCGACCGGTTCCCCCTCGGTCGGCCAGAAGACGAAACCGTCGATCCGCTGGTCACGGTGCAGGGCGAGCAGGTCGTCGACCCAGCGCTGGGGCGGGCCCTCCAGGAAGCCGCGATCGGACCCGTCCGCGGTGATGGTCCCCGATACGTTCAGCACCCGCCGCACCGTCAGCGGGTCCCGGCCCGCCGCCGCGGCGGCGGCATCGATCCGCTCGCCCGCTTCGGCGAGGAACTCCGGCGGCGCCCACGCGGCGGACGGCACCCAGCCGTCGGCGGCGCGTCCGGTGAGCTCGAGCATGCGCGGCCCGCGCGCACCGAGCCAGATGCCGGGCTCGTGTCGCGGGCGGGGCCGGGATGCGCGCCCGCCAGGGAGTAGAAGGCGCCGGGCACCCGGACCGATCGCTCGTCGCTCCACAAGGCGCGGATCACCGCGATCGCCTCGGCCAGGGCGCGTACCGCCTCGCCGCCGGTTCGGCGCGGTCCGCCCATCCCGGCGACGGCGTCCCAGAACGCGCCCGCGCCGAGACCGAGCTGGATCCGGCCGTCGCGCATGATGTCGAGCGAGGCCACCGACTTCGCGAGCAGCGCGGGGTGGCGCAGCGGCAGGTTCGCCACGTCGGGGAAGAAGGTGATCCGCTCGGTGCGCGCGACGAGAGCGGTGATCAGCGTCCAGGTGTCCAGGAAACGGCGCTGGTAGGGATGGTCCTGAATCCCGATCAGGTCGAGCCCGGACACGTCGGCGTACACGCTCAGCTCGGCGAGCCTGCGGAAGTCGTCGGCCTCGGGGATCAGGAACAGACCGAATTGGGGTGGTCGAGTCCTCGTCACACACCTCCTGGTGGTCTTGCGGGACGCCGACCCGGCGTGGCGGGTCGCTATCGCTCAGATGGCGAGCACGGTCTTGCCGCGTGCGCCGGGCGCTCCGATGACCGCGGGTCCCTCCGCGAGCGGGACGGTAGCGTCGATCGGCACGACCACGTCACCGGCGGCGACGCGCTGGATCAGCCGGGCCAGCTCCGGCGCTTTCCCCTTGGATTCGATGTTGCCCCCTTTCAGCGACCGTGCGCGCAACGCGTCCTCGTCGGCGGCGAAGGTGGTGGAGTAGACCGTGCCGCCGTCGCGGACCAGCGTGGTCAGCTCCGCCAGCGCCTCGGGCGGGCTCACCAGATCGAACAGGACGTCGATGCCGTCCGGATGCGCGGCGGCGACCTGGTCGCGCACCGGTCCCGCGGTGTAGTCCACCGTCTCGGCCGCGCCCAAGCGGGTCATCTGATCGGCGGAGTCGCCGCGTGCCGTGGCGATGACGTGCGCGCCGGCGATATTGGCCAGCTGCACCAAGAAGGAGCCGACGCCGCCGGTCGCGCCCACGATCAGCACGGTCTGGCCCGGCTGGATGTGGGTGGCGTCCACGAGATCCTGCGCGGTCACCCCGGCCGTCGGCAGCGCGGCGGCGGCGACGGTGGTCACGCCCGGCGGGATCGGCACCAGCGTGCCGCCCTCCGGGAGCACCGCGTACTCGGCGAAACTGCCGTGGCCCACCGGCGGTGTGAGGAACTTGCCGACCACCCGGTCGCCGATGGCGAACCGGCTGACGCCCGCGCCGATCGTGGCGACCGTGCCCGCCCCGTCGACTCCGAGGATCATCGGAAAGTCGTGCGGCAGTTTGCCTTCCAGGAGGCCGGAGGCCACCTTCCGGTCGAAGGGATTCACCCCGGCTGCCTGGAGTTGGACCCGCACGGATCCGGGGCCCGGCTCGGGCATCGGCATCTCGGCCAGTTCCGGCGTCGCTCCGAACTTCCGTACCACGATCGCGCGCATCCATTCGCTCCTCGAGTCGGGGTGAAGAGTGCTGCAACAACTGACGGCCGAGGTCATCGTAGGCATCCGAAGGTCGCCGACGTGCGGAATCATCGCATCGGCGGTGTCGCGGGGCGTCGCTTTCGCCGGTGCCGGGGCGTAGCGTTCCACACGATCCGGCGGCATCGGAGCGGCGCGGCGAAGAATTCGAAACTTGAGCGGAACAGACTCAATCTTTCAGACGTTGGTCGAGTAGGAACGGCGCCGAGCCGAAGGCGGAGCGGGACGAAGCGACGGCTTCGGCCGGGCGAACACGCTCGGCGCCGTACGAATCGACTCGACTAGTAGGAAGGTGACTCGTGGATTCGTTCAATCCCACCACCAAGACCCAGGCCGCACTGACCGCCGCCCTGCAGGCGGCCTCCGCCGCGGGCAACCCGGAGATTCGTCCGGCGCACTTGCTGGTGGCGTTGCTGGACCAGACCGACGGCATCGCCGCGCCTTTGCTGAAGGCCGTCGGAACGGATCCGGCGGTCGTGCGCAACGAGGCACAGGCCATCGTGGGCCGGCTGCCGCAGGCGACCGGCGCCACCACCACACCGCAGCTGGGCCGCGAGGCGCTCGCCGCGATCACCGCGGCGCAGCGCCTGGCCACCGAACTCGGTGACGAATACGTCTCCACCGAGCACGTGATGGTCGGTCTCGCCCAAGGCGACTCCGATGTGACGATGCTGCTCACCAAGTACGGCGCCACCGCCGACGCACTGCGCGCGGCGTTCACCGCGGTGCGTGGCAGCGCCCGGGTGACCAGCCCCGATCCGGAGGGCAGCTACCAGGCGCTGGAGAAGTACTCCACCGACCTCACCGACGCCGCCCGCCACGGCAAGCTCGACCCGGTCATCGGCCGGGACACCGAGATCCGCCGGGTGGTACAGGTTTTGAGCCGTCGCACCAAGAACAACCCGGTGCTGATCGGCGAGCCGGGTGTCGGCAAGACGGCCATCGTCGAGGGGCTCGCCCAGCGCATCGTGGCGGGCGACGTCCCGGAGTCGCTGCGCGGCAAGTCCGTTGTGGCGCTCGACCTCGGCGCGATGGTCGCGGGCGCGAAGTACCGCGGCGAGTTCGAGGAGCGGCTCAAGGCCGTGCTGGAGGACATCAAGAACAGCGCGGGCCAGATCATCACGTTCATCGACGAGCTGCACACCATCGTCGGCGCGGGCGCCACCGGTGAATCGGCGATGGACGCGGGCAACATGATCAAGCCGATGCTGGCCCGCGGCGAGCTGCGCCTGGTCGGCGCGACCACGCTGGAGGAATACCGCCAGCACATCGAGAAGGACGCCGCCCTGGAGCGGCGCTTCCAGCAGGTGCTGGTCGGCGAGCCGTCGGTGGAGGACACCATCGGCATCCTGCGCGGCATCAAGGATCGCTACGAGGTGCACCACGGCGTGCGCATCACCGACTCCGCGCTGGTCGCCGCGGCCACGCTGTCGGACCGCTACATCACCTCCCGGTTCCTGCCGGACAAGGCGATCGACCTGGTCGACGAGTCGGCCTCGCGGTTGCGCATGGAGATCGACTCCCGCCCGGTGGAGATCGACGAGGTGGAACGCGCGGTGCGCCGACTGGAGATCGAGGAGGTCGCGCTCGCCAAGGAGACCGACGAGGCCTCCAAGCAGCGGCTGGAGAAGCTGCGCGCCGAACTCGCCGACGACCGGGAGAAGCTCAATCAGCTGACCACCCGGTGGCAGAACGAGAAGAACGCGATCGACCAGGTGCGCACGCTCAAGGAGGAACTGGAAGCGCTGCGCGGCGAATCCGAACGCGCCGAGCGCGACGGTGATCTGGGCAAGGCGGCCGAACTGCGCTACGGCCGGATCCCCGCGCTGGAGAAGCAGCTCGCCCAGGCCGAGCAGTCCTCTGCCACCGCGGGCGACGGCGAGGTGATGCTCAAGGAGGAGGTCGGCCCGGACGACATCGCCGAGGTGGTGTCCTCGTGGACCGGCATTCCGGTGGGCCGGATGCTGGAAGGCGAGACCCAGAAGCTGCTGCGCATGGAGGAGGAGCTGGGTCGCCGCGTGGTCGGTCAGGCCGAGGCGGTGCAGGCGGTGTCCGACGCGGTGCGCCGGGCGCGCGCGGGTGTCGCCGATCCGAATCGCCCCACCGGCTCGTTCATGTTCGTCGGCCCGACCGGCGTCGGCAAGACGGAGCTGGCGAAAGCGTTGGCGGACTTCTTGTTCGACGACGAGCGCGCCATGGTCCGCATCGACATGAGCGAGTACAGCGAGAAGCACTCGGTGGCCCGGCTGGTCGGCGCCCCGCCCGGCTACGTCGGTTACGACCAGGGCGGCCAGCTCACCGAGGCGGTGCGGCGCAGGCCCTACACGGTGGTGCTGTTCGACGAGATCGAGAAGGCGCACCCGGACGTGTTCGACATCCTGCTCCAGGTGCTCGACGAGGGCAGGCTCACCGACGGCCAAGGCCGCACGGTGGACTTCCGCAACACCATCCTCATCCTCACCTCGAACCTGGGTGCGGGTGGTGACCAGGAGTTCGTCATGAACGCGGTGCGTTCGGCCTTCAAGCCGGAGTTCCTCAACCGCCTCGACGACGTGGTCATGTTCCACGCGCTCGACGAGGAGCAGTTGGAGCAGATCGTCGACATCCAGCTCGATCAGCTGCAGAAGCGCCTGGCGCAGCGCCGGCTGAAGCTGGAGGTCAGCGATTCGGCGCGGTTCTGGCTCGCAGTGCGTGGTTACGACCCCTCCTATGGCGCTCGTCCGTTGCGCAGGCTGATCCAGCAGGCCATCGGCGACTCCCTCGCCAAGGAGTTGCTCGCGGGCGAGGTCACCGACGGCGACAGCGTCAAGGTGACTGTCAGCCCCGACGGGGACGGCCTGATCGTCGGAAGGTGATGAGCGAGCAAGCGGCCTCGCGCGTGCGGGGCCGCTTACCCTGGAAGCCATGACCAACCCGAACGATCCCTGGGGACAGCGGCCGGAGGATGCGCCGACCGAACACCTGGGTCCGCCGGGCAAGTCCGGCTACGGGGGCCCGGCGCACACCACGGCGTACCCCGACGCGTACGGCGCCGGCGCTCCGTCGGAATATCCCCCGACGGAGCAATACGGATCCTGGGGCCCACCCGCGACGAACGCGACGCGCGAGTTCCCGGCCTACGACGCCCAGTGGGCCGCCTATCCGGATACCGCCCCGGGTGCGGCGGGGCCGCCCGGCGGCGCGATGCCGCCCGCCGGGGGAGTGCCGCAGGGGCCACCACCGCAGCCGCCGCGGCGCAACACCGGTCTGTGGATCGCCCTCGGCATCGGCGTCGTGTTGCTGATCGGTGCGATCGGGGTGGTCTCGGGCGTGCTGCTGGGCGCGAGCGATTCCGGCTCGGCCGAAACCGCGGCGGCACCGACGACGCGCGTCACCACGAGACCGGCGCCGGGAACCAGGAACGCCCAGCCGACCCCACCGAGCGGGTTGCCCAGCGTGCCCGGCCTCGGCGATGCCGACGGGCTCGGCGCGACCATGGGCACCATCACCGCCAACGACGGGGGCACCCTGACGGTGAGTTCGGTGATGGGCAACACCATCACGGTGCGCACGGACGCCAAGACGCAGGTGATCGCCTTGTCGGGCACGAAAGTATCCGATCTCGCCACCGGTGAGCTGGTGCTGATCCAGGGCGACAAGGCCGCGGACGGATCGATCCAGGCGAAGGTCATCATCGGTACCTCGCTGCCCGGCGGCGGACGATGAGCCGCGCCGGGTACGGACCGCGCGAAGCGCCGGGGGTAATGACGGACCATGTCCGGCCGGGACCATTAGGCTAGGCGTCGATGACGGCAATGTGGTTCGGGTTGGCGGCGATCGCGCTCGTGGGTGCGATCGTGCTGCTGTATTTCGATCGGCTCCAGCGTCAGCGGACCGGTCACGCGCGACAGGTGTGGGCGAAGTCGCAGGGCTATACCTATGTGTCCGTGGAACCCGCGCTGCCGTCCACGTGGCGGCGAGGCGCGCTGACCAAACTGGGCTATCTCTCCGCGGTCGACGTGGTCTCCGGCATCCGCAAGGGCGAGAAGTTCGTGCTGTTCGACTTGGAGGACTCCGCGACGCTGGTCGCGGTCCGCCGCCAGATCGGTTCGGACATCGACGTGGACATGCGGCTGAAGACTGCCGCGCCGCCCAAGGACCACGATCTGGAACTGCTCGGCGCCATCGGTGATCGCGTGGTGTTCGCGACCAACCCCGAAATCGCCAGGCACGCGGTCGATCAGCGCATGGTCGCGTTCATCGAGAATCTTCCGGACTCCGTACAGATGCTCTGGAGCGAGGGCAACTGGACGCTGGGCATGCTGCTGGTCGGCACCACCCCGAAGGACTGGGAAGGCGCGATCGACGCGGTGCTGCGCCTGTCCGGCCTGCTGCACGTGCTGCCGCCGGTCAGCGAGCCGCACTTCGACGACGGACCCGAGCCGGTCCGATCCCGGCCTCGCGAGCGTCAGCGGGGCGAGAACGTCCGGGGCCCCGAGGACGACGCGGGCGACCGTCCACGCCCCGACGCCGAGGGTGACGAGCGGTCCGATGACGACTCCCACGCCGGCGAGCGAGCCGAGGAGCGGGGATCGGAACCGGCGCGCCGCCCGTCGCTGGCCGTCGTGCCGAACACCCGCGCCCGCGTGCGCGAGGACGAAAAACCCCGGCCACATGAGGAACGCGACGAGCGCGCCGAGGGCCGGGCCGACTCCGAGTCGCGGCAGCGGCCCGCCGACCCGCCCGGTGGACCGTTCCATCCCGGCTTCCGCCCCTACCAGGGACCCGTGCCGAAGTGACCGGCCGCGCGCCCACCGCGGTCGGACCCGAGCGACTGCGATCGATCGCGCTGTCATGACCGAGCATCCCCGGCTGCCCGGCGCCACCCGCCCGGTGGCTTTGCTCACCGGACCGACCTCGGGTATCGGCCGCGGTTACGCGACCCGGCTGGCCTCCCTCGGCTACGACTTGGTGCTGGCCGCCAGGGACGAGCAGCGGCTCACCGCCCTCGCGACCGAGATGGAACACCGCTTCGGTACCCGCTCGGAGCTGCTCGTCGCGGACCTGGCCGGGGCCGAGGACCGCGAGCGGGTCGCGGCGCGGCTGGCCGACGGCGTCGAATTCCTGGTGAACAACGCCGGTTTCGCGCGGTCAGGGGAGTTCTGGACATTGCCGCCCGAGCAGTTGCAGGCGCAATTGGACGTCAACGTCACCTCTGTGGTGCGGCTCACCAGGGCCGCGCTGCCGCCGATGATCGCGGCGGCCAACGGCTGTGTCGTCAACGTGGCCAGCGTGGCGGGCCTGATTCCCGGACGAGGGTCGACGTACTCGGCGTCCAAGGCATACGTCGTATCCTTCACGGAAGGGTTGGCAGGCGGATTGGCCGGGACCGGAGTCCGGGTCCAAGCCCTGTGCCCGGGATTCGTCCGTACGGAATTCCACCAGCGAGCAGGCATCGAGATGCCCTCGCTGCCGAAAGCGTTGTGGCTGAGCGTCGACCAGGTAGTCGCCGGCTCACTGCGTGATCTGGAGAAGGGCCGGGTGCTCAGCGTGCCCGGTGTGCAGTACAAAGCGCTCACCACCGTCGCCGGAGTGATCCCGCGAACCCTGGGGGCCCGGCTCGATCGCGGGCTGTTCAACGCACGCGGAAGGACTTGACATGATCGACGTGATTACCAACGACAGGGACCGGCTGGCCGCGCTGGTACGCGAGCTCGCCGTCGTGCACGGCCGGGTGACCCTGTCCTCGGGCAAAGAGGCCGACTACTACGTCGACCTGCGCCGCGCGACCCTGCACCACGGCGCGGGCCCGCTGATCGGCAAGCTGCTGCGCGAACTCGTCGCGGACTGGGACTTCGACGCCGTCGGCGGCCTGACCATGGGCGCCGACCCGGTGGCGCTGGCCGTGCTGCACGCGCCCGGCCGCCCGATCGACGCCTTCGTGGTGCGCAAGGCCGCGAAGTCGCACGGCATGCAGCGCCAGATCGAAGGCCCCGATGTCGTGGGCAAGCGGGTGCTGGTCGTCGAGGACACCACCACGACCGGCAATTCGCCCCTGACCGCGGTGCGCGCGTTGCGCGCTGCGGGCGCTACCGTGGTCGGCGTCGCCACCGTCGTCGACCGGGAAACCGGCGCCGACCAGGTGATCGCCGCGGAAGGTCTGGAGTACCGGTCGATCCTCGGCTTGAAGGATCTCGCCCTGGGATAGCCTGGACGAGGTGTAAGTCTTCGAAGGTGAAGGGTCGTGTGAGTCTCCAGTGGTGAGCATTGCAGTCAACAGGAGCCGCGAGAACGTCGCCATGCTCGGAATCGGCGCTTACCGACCCAAACGCCTGGTCAGCAACGCGGAGGTCTGCGAGGTCCTGGATTCCACCGACGAGTGGATCTTCGAGCGCACCGGCGTCCGCAACCGGCGCTGGATCAGCGGTGACGAGACGCTCCGGTCGATCGCGGCGGCGGCGGGCGAGCGCGCGATCGTCAACAGCGGCGTCGACCGGTCGAAGATCGGCGCCGTGATCCTGGCCACCTCCAGCTGGCTGACCCTCACCCCGCACGGCGCCCCGCAGGTGGCCTATGACATCGGCATGAACGGCGTCCCCGCTTTCGACCTGACCTCCGGCTGCGGCGGCTTCGGATACGGCCTCGGCGTGGCCGCCGACATGATCCGATCCGGTTCCGCCGAGTACGTCCTGCTCATCGGCGCCGAGACGATGACCGTCGGACTCGACCCCACCGACCGCGGCACCGCGATGATCTTCGGTGACGGCGCGGGCGCGGTCGTGGTCGGCCCCAGCGACGAGAACGGCATCTCGCCGACCGTGTGGGGCAGCGACGGCGAGAACGCCGCCGCGATCATGCAGGACATAGATTTCCTCGAGTACATGCGGCGCGCTCAGGCCATGCAGGGGCTCGACCCGGCGGTGGATCCGGTCGGCCGGATGTCACTGCGGATGGAGGGCCCCCGCGTCTTCCGCTGGGCCGCGGTCACCCTGCCGCGTGCGCTGTCCACCGCGCTCGAGGTCTCCGGCGTGGCCAAGGAGGACATCGAGGTCTTCGTCCCGCATCAGGCCAACGCCCGGATCAACGAGCTGATGAAGAAGAATCTCGGGCTGGCCGACGAGGTCCCGATGGCCAACGACATCGAGAACACCGGAAACACCTCCGCCGCGTCCATTCCGCTCGCGATCGAGGAAATGCTGGTCACCGGCAAGGCCAAGGGCGGGCAGACGGCGTTGCTGCTCGGCTTCGGCGCGGGGCTGAGTTATGCGGGACAAGTCGTCACGCTGCCGCCCGCGCCCACCGAGCCGAGCTTCTGACCGTGCGGCCGTTTCGAGCCGGATATCTCGCGGCGGCGGCGCTCACGGTCTACGGCGCCGTCACCGGGCGGGAGAAGGCGCAGTGGATCGCGAAGCCGCTGCTGATGCCGCTGCTCGCGGCGGACGTGGCCACCGAAGGCAGAGAGCTGCCGTCCACCGAGCGCACGGTGCTGATCGGGTCGCTGGGCGCGGCCACGGTCGGCGACATCCTGCTGATCGATCCGGACGACGACCGCAGGCTCATCGCGGGCGCCTCGTCGTTCGCGGTGATGCAGGCCGGATACTCCACGCTGTGGTGGCGGATGGGTGGCAGGCCCACCGCCGGGGTAGCCGTACCACGGGTGGCCGCCTGGCTGGGTGCGGCCGGGTTGCTGCGGAAGAAGGCCCCTTCGGTGGCCGCGCCGCTGACCGCGTACGGCGTCACGTTGGGTACCGCGGCCGTGCTGGCGTCGGACCCGGCGCTGGCGCCCGCCACGAAAAACGTTGCGGGAGTGAATATTCCCGGCACCGATCCGCGTAGCCGCCTCGGCCTAGGAGCGTTGCTGTTCACCGTCTCGGACGGGCTGATCGTGCTGCGGCGGTTGTTCGCGCGCGGCGAGCGGACTCGGCGGGTGGCCGAAGGCGCGATCCTGGCGACCTACGCGGCCGCGCAGTACCTGCTCGCCGATCCGAAAGCGCACGTGAAGCCGGTGCTCACAGCACCAGAATGATGCGATCCCGGTTCGCCGGGTCGACGCGGATCGAGAGGATCTCGCCGACCGCGAGCCGGGGCTTATCGGCCGGGGTGGCGTCGAAAACCACAGTGCCACGGTAACTCTCGGAGCCCGGTACGGTCAGTTCCAGATCCAGCTCGGTGAGCTCCGTGTAATGGTCGGTGCGCTCTAGCGGGTGCACGCCCTCGACGGTCGCCCAGCCTTCCAGCCCGTGCCGCCACAAGCGGCGATCCGCCTTGGACGGCCGTCCGGCGAGCATCATCCCGATGCCGACGCACGAACCGAACAACCCGACCAACGCCACGATCTGATACGGCACCGTCCCCGGCGGCGTCCGATGCACCACCCACCCCAACCACAGCGCCAGCAGGATCAGATACCCGGCGGTCACCCCGAGCACCGTGCGCAGTATCCGCTCGTGATCCATTCCAGCCTCCACCCCGAGTGCCAGACCTCCAGGATAGGCCCGGAACGGGCGGTGGAAAGCGCTATCGGCCCGCTCGGCTGCTGGTCAGCGCGGGGAGGTCGATTGTGATCGGGGTTCCGGCAATGTCGACTGTCACGGTGCCGGATTGTTCGGCGACGAGTTCGTAGTCGCGGCCGATGAGGTGGTAGGCGGAAAGGCTTGTGGGTTTGTCGAGGTCGATCAGCCAGTAGTACTCGATACCCGCCTCGGCATACTCGAAGAATTTCGTCACTCGATCGGTACGTCGTGAACCGGGCGACAGAATCTCCACGGCGAGCAGCACGTCGGCCGCGTCGTAGCGCGGCAGGTTGGCCTCGATACCAGCTTCGGGTACCACGAGAATGTCCGGAACTCGGATGGTCGGCACCGAGCCTGCGTCGATTACCACTGCGGTATCGCCCAGCACGCCGTGGGTGTCGGGTAGTTGCGGTTCCAACTGCGGGCCCAGCCGCAAGACAGCGCGCTGATGTTGCGACACCGGCTTCGGTGACACGACCAGAACCCCCTCGACAAGCTCGTAATTTCGGCTGCTGTCCTCCGGCAGCGCAATCCAGTCCTCCAGGGTCAGCAGATGATCAGGCCAGTTCACGTTGACGGTCATCGCTTCCTCCCCTCCCCGCACGGATACCGCGTTGGGGCCAGTCTGGCATAATGTGCCGACAAACCACAGCGCCGTCAGCCCTTGAGTCGCAATACCGCCAGGACGCGGCGGTGGTGGGTGTCGGAGGGCGGTAGGTCGAGCTTGAGGAAGATGTTGCCGATGTGCTTTTCCACCGCGCGTTCGGTGACGGTCAGCGCGGCGGCGATGGCGCTGTTGGACAGGCCTTGGGCCATCAGCTCGAGCACCTCGCGTTCGCGCGGGGTGAGGCGGGCCAGCGCATCCTGCTGACGTGAGGCGCCCATCAATTGACTCACCACCTCCGGATCGAGCGCGGTTCCTCCGGTGGCCACGCGGTGCAGCGCGTCCACGAAGTCACGGACGTCGGCGACCCGGTCCTTGAGCAGATAGCCGACGCCGCTCGCGCCACCGGCCAGCAATTCCGTGGCATAGCGGGTCTCGACCCACTGGGAGAACACCAGTACGCCGGTCATCGGGTATTTGCGGCGCAATTCGATGGCGGCCAGAAGCCCCTCGTCGGTGTAGCTGGGCGGCATCCGCACGTCCACCACGACGACATCGGGATTGTGTGTGCCGACCACGTCGGCGAGCGTGGTCGCGTCGCCGACCATGGCGACCACCTCGTGGCCGCGTTCGGTCAGCAGCCCGGCGAGCCCGTCGCGCAGGATGGCGCTGTCCTCGGCGATCACGAGGCGTAGTCCGTCACTCATCGTGACCCAGCCAGCGGCAGCAGAATCGTCACCACCGTCGGCCCACCGGCCGGGCTGTGCACGGTCAGCGTCCCGTCCACGGTGCGGGCCCGCACCGCGAGGCCGGACAACCCGCTGCCCGCGCCGAGCGCGTCGTCGACGGGCGTCATCACGCCGCCGATGCCGTTGTCCCGCACCGTTACCGCGATCGTCCCCCCGGCACCCGGCAGCGCCGAGACCCACGCGCTGGTGGCCCGCGCGTGCCGCACCACGTTCGTCAGCAATTCGGCCACCGAGAAATACGCGATCGCTTCGATGGCCGGAGTGGGCCGTTCGGGCAGATGCACCCGCAGCTCCACCGGCACCGAGCAGCGCGCCGCCAGCGTCTCCAGCGCCGGTCCGAGCCCCAATTCCAGTGCGGGTGGGTGGATTCCGCGCACCAGTTCGCGCAGTTCGGTCAGCGCCTCCTTGGAACCCGCGCGCGCCTCGGCGATGAGGTCGCTGGGATCGCCGCCCGCGGCCAGCCGATCCTCCGCACGGCCCAGCGCCATCGCGATGGTGACCAGTCTGGCCTGGGTGCCGTCGTGCAGGTCGCGTTCCAGTCTGCGCAGCGTGGCCGCCGAGTCCTCGACGGCGGTCCGCCTGCTCTCCTGCAACTCGGTCACTCGGCGATCGCGAGTCGTCGCGCCGAGCAGCGCGATGGTCAACAGCCCGTGCAACCAGCAGACGCCGCGCAGCAGCCACGGCAGCGCCAGGCAGCCGAGCACGCCCACCAGCGCGAACGCCAGCACTTTCGGCCAGCTGTCGAGGTAGAGATCGCCGAACTGGACCATCGATTGGTGCTCGACACCGTTCTCGTCGACATTCGTCGGGTGGATCAGCGCCCATGGGATCGGGGAGAGCGCGGTGAACATGGTCATCGCCACCGCGACGAGCACCAGGTAACCCACCGCGACGCCGAGCACCGCCTGCGCGAGCAGGAACAATGCCGCTCGCCATGCCGCCCGATCGGTGAAGGCGCTGCGGAAGAATCCGATCAGGCCGGACGCGGGTGCGAACGGCAGGGGCGGCGCGACGACGATGCCGAGCAGATCTTTGGCCAGGGCGCGGTAGATCCGGCCCCACAGCCGTCCGCCGAGCAGCACGCCTGCCAGCACCGGCAGGCCGATGACGGTGATCGCGAGATACAGCCCGCCGCCGAAGCCGAGGAACAGGTAGGCGACGGCCAGGCAGCCCAGCACGAAAACGGTGAGAACGTAGACGAGTTCCTTCCAGAACCGGGCGCGCACGGGTGCGAGCAGGACCGCTCGAAGGACATGCTCTTCCGGTTCCGGCGCACTGGCCGGCGCGTCGAGCACGAGGGTCGGTTCGGTGTGTGTCTCGGTCATGGAATCCATGGTCGTCGCGGCGATTCCGGGGGTCGATGGAGCCGACCGCCGAAAAAGTGGTGTAGGCAGCCACACCTACTACGATCCTGCTGATGAGCTACCCGCCGCAGCCGCCGCCGTACGGCTATCCAGCCTATGGGGCCTACGGAGCACCGGACCACCCGCAATCCACCACGATCTTGATCCTGGGCATCCTGAGCCTCGTGCTGTGTCAGTTCATCGGACCTTTCGCGTGGGTGATGGGCAAGCGGGCGCTCAACGAGATCGACGCGTCCGGTGGAACCATCGGTGGCCGGGGGAATGTCAACGCGGGATACATCTGCGGCATCATCGCGACCGGGCTGCTGTGCGTGAGCCTGCTGTTCCTGCTGTTGATGTTGGTGCTCGCCCTGGTCGGCGTGTTCGCGGGAAGCTCGTCCGGCTACTGAGCCACGCGTCACGGGCGCGGTGCCCGGAATTAGCATCGTGGGGGTGAGTCACCCAGCGCCGGACGCGGCGGAGCAGGACCTACCCGGCCCGACGGAGTGGGGCGAGCACCCCAACGGCGTCGGTCCGTGGGCGAGCGAGCACGCCGAGCCGCCGCCGGATGATCCGCGCCTCGATCCCGAGCTGCTGGCCGGTGGCGACCGTCGTAACGTGGTCGACGCCTACCGCTACTGGAGCCGCGAGGCCATCGTGGCCGACATCGACCGGCGCAGGCACCCGTTCCACGTCGCGATCGAGAACTTCGGGCACGACGCGAACATCGGCACGGTGGTCCGCACGGCGAACGCCTTCGCCGCCGCGGCCGTGCACATCGTCGGGCGTCGGCGCTGGAATCGCCGGGGCGCCATGGTCACCGATCGCTACCAGCACATCCGCCACCACGCCGACATCGGCGAACTGCTGGCGTTCAGCGAGCGCGCGGGCCTGACCGTGGTCGCCGTCGACAACGTGCCGGGTTCGGTGCCGCTGGAGACGGTCACGCTGCCGCGCGCGTGCCTGCTGCTGTTCGGTCAGGAAGGCCCCGGTGTCACCGACCACGCCAAGCAGGCCGCCGTGATGACGGTGTCGATCGCGCAGTTCGGCTCGACCCGCAGCATCAACGCGGGCGTGGCCGCCGGGATCGCCATGCACGCCTGGATCCGGCAACACGCCGATCCGGCGAACGCATGGTGAGTTCCGGACCCGCGCTCGATCGTCTGAGCTGGCGATCTTCGCTCCCGGAAGCCCACCGGCACGATTGCACATCGCTTTCGTAACAAATCGGGCGCATAAATGCGTTCTGGCCTGGCACCATTGACCCATGACCTCGCGGAGCGACGATATCGAGGTGCCGAGCGTGGAGCACGCCGAGACGGGCTCCGCGGCACCGCGTCCGCCGACCGGCCGGGCACCGGCGGGCCGGGAGGCCGTCGCGCCGGCGACGCTGTGGTCCGAACGGGCCGATATGGCCGAATCATCGATCATCTCCCGGCATCTGCGCGCGCTGTGGGCGCTCCCGGGCACCGAACTCGGTGTGGTCGGCTGGCCGGCGACCAAGCGCGAGCGAATCTTCGGCGCGTGGCACTACTGGTGGCAGGCGCATCTGATCGAGTGCGCCACCGACGCCGCGAACCGGGCGCCGACTCCGCTGCGCCGCAGGCGAATCGCCGCGCTGGCGCGCTCACACCGCATCCGCAACATCACCGGCTGGACCAACCGCTACTACGACGACATGGCCTGGCTCGCCATCGCGCTGGAACGCGCCGAGCGCACCCAGGGCACCGACGTGCGCAGTGCACTGGTCGCGCTGGAGAAGCAGCTGCACGACGGCTGGCAGCCGGAGGTCGGCGGCGGCCTGCCCTGGCGCATCGGCTCGGACTACTTCAACGCTCCCGCGAACGGTCCCGCCGCGATCGCGCTGTTGCGCCTCGGGCGCGTCCAACGCGCTCAGGAGATGTCCGACTGGCTGGACGCGACCCTGCGCGATCCGGAGACCGGGTTGATCCTGGACGGCATTCACCTACCCTCCGGCGTGATCGAGCGTCCCGTGTTCAGCTACTGCCAGGGTGTGGCGCTCGGCCTGGAGACCGAGCTCGCCGTGCAGACCGGCGAGCCCAGGCACACCGAACGCGTGCACCGGCTGCTGGCGGCCGTCGAGGAACACATGACCACCGACGGTGTGGTCGACGGTGGTGGCGGCGGCGACGGCGGCCTGTTCAACGGCATCCTGGCCCGATACCTGGCGCTGGTCGCGGTGATGCTGCCCGGCGAGGACGCCCAGCAGGTCGCCGACCGCCGCGCGGCCGCCGCTATCGTCACCGCGTCCGCCGAGGCGGCGTGGGCGAACCGGCTCCAAGTCGAGGGCGAGCCACTGTTCGGGCACGACTGGAGCAAGCCCGCGCGACTGCCCGGCGGCAGCGCGGGAGCTGGTTACCTCACCTCCGGCGGCTCGGTCACCTCGTCGAAAGTGCCGGGACGCGACATGTCGGTGCAGTTGTCCGGCTGGCTGCTCATGGAGGCGGCCTACCAGGTCAGCGCCGCTGGGCTGTGACCGAGGATCAGCCCTCGGGCTCCAGCACGGCGCTCGGAGCCGTTTCCAGCGCGAAGTCCTCGGCGGGCTGCGACATCTCCTGCCGGTAGTGCCGCACGCCGAGCGCCGTCCCGACGATCAGGCCCACCACCAGCGTGCCGATCACGATCGGCATCAGCCATTCCACGCGCTGCAGGAAGCTGCCCGCGTAGTACCCGATGAGCAGCAGCACCGGCGCCCAGACGATCGCGCCGATCGTGCTGGCGACTGTGAACTTGCGGTGGTCCATCCGCGCGGCGCCCGCCACCGAGGGGCACAGGGTGCGCACCCACGGGA
Source organism: Nocardia sp. NPDC004718 (assembly GCF_053601535.1). Lineage (NCBI taxonomy): Bacteria > Bacillati > Actinomycetota > Actinomycetes > Mycobacteriales > Nocardiaceae > Nocardia > Nocardia sp. NPDC004718. The sequence goes on along the minus strand of NZ_JBSGCA010000001.1, from coordinate 320,224 downwards.
TCCACCGGGCGACCAGCACCGCGACGAAGCCGTGCCGATGCAGCAGCTCCGCGACGCGTTGCAGGTTGCGGACGTTGATGTATCTGCCGTTCTTCCTGGCCACCAGGTGTCGTCCGGTGCGGTGCCCGATGACGTAGCCGACCTGATTACCCGCGATGGCCGCGACCATCGCGCCCACCGACAGCGCCCAGACGTGCGTCTCACCCGAGGCGTGCGACGCCATCACGATGCCCGCGGTGATGAGCATCGAGTCACCGGGCAAGAACAGCCCGAGGATCACCGCGCACTCTAGGAAAACGAAGGTCAGCACCACCGTCCAGACGAGCGCGGGGCCCGCCGACAGCAGCGGATCGAAACTGCCCACGGCTAGGGGCGACGATTCCGTCGTCACCGGCTTCAGCGGGTGGACTCGCTGGTCGAGGCGGGCTGCTTCGCCTCGACCAGCTCTTGCGCCTGCGCATTGCGGCCGAGCAGCTTCTTCGCCACCGCGCTGATGCCGGGCAGGATCGATACGAAGACGATGAGCAAGAAGATCGCCTCGACGTGGTCCCGGATGAACGCGACGTTGCCCAGGAAGTAGCCGAGCACCGTGATACCGCCGCCCCACAGCAGCGCGCCGACGATGTCGAACGCGACGAACTTGCGGTAGTCCATCTTGGAGACACCGGCCAGCACGGGCATGAAGGTGCGCACGATCGGCACGAAGCGGGCCAGGATGATCGTCTTCGGCCCGTGCTTTTCGAAGAACTCGTGCGTTTGCGTCACGTAGTGCTTCTTGAAGAAACGGGTGTCCTCTTTGTGGAACAGCGCGGGCCCGATCGCCCGGCCGATCCAATACGCGCACTGGTCTCCCGCGAACGCGACCAGGACGACGGCGGGCACCAGCACCCAGATCGACACCGGCGGGTTCGGCTGCGCGGCGAGCAGACCGCCGGTGAACAGCAGCGAGTCGCCGGGCAAAATCGGGAACAGCAAGCCGGTCTCGATGAAGACGATGACCAGGATGGCCGGCAGCACCGCGTCCTTCAGCCACGTCTCCGTGAGCAGGTGCATCGGGTCGAGCAACTCGGTCAACGCGAGGTTACTCGTCACCGATTCTGTCGCTGCCTGCAGAATCACGTGGCCTCCTGTCCCGATACGGCTGGCCTGCATCGCTTGCCACCGCGTCGGAAGCTGCCAGCGCAAATTACCGGCCCCACAGTACCGGTTCCACCTGAAAAAGCTCGTGCTGTGCGCAAAATTACCGGTGCGTCAACTGCCCACTCCCTCCCTGCATACCAGGCGAAACACCGCTGCCTTAGGGTGAAGGCTGACAAAATAGGTCTTTGCCGCACAACACGGAGGTCTTACAGTGCCCATCGCGACTCCGGAGGTCTACGCCGAGATGCTCGGTCGGGCCAAAGCCAATTCCTTCGCATTCCCGGCCATCAACTGCACGTCGTCGGAGACGATCAACGCGGCCATCAAGGGTTTCGCGGACGCGGGCAGCGACGGCATCATCCAGTTCTCCACCGGCGGCGCGGAATTCGCCTCCGGCCAGGGTGTGAAGGACATGGTCACGGGCGCGGTGGCGCTGGCCGAGTTCGCGCACGTGGTCGCGGCCAAATACGACGTGACCATCGCGCTGCACACCGACCACTGCCCGAAGGACAAACTGGACACTTTCGTCCGTCCACTGCTGGCGATCTCCCAGGAGCGGGTCAACGCCGGCCAGAACCCGCTGTTCCAGTCGCACATGTGGGATGGTTCCGCGATTCCGATCGATGAGAACCTCGAGATCGCCAAGGAGCTGTTGAAGGCCACTCACGCGGCGAACATCATTCTCGAAGTCGAGATCGGTGTCGTCGGCGGTGAGGAGGACGGCGTCGAGGCCGAGATCAACGAGAAGCTCTACACCTCGCCGGAGGACTTCCAGAAGACCATCAACGCCCTCGGCGCGGGCGAGAACGGCAAGTACCTGCTCGCCGCCACCTTCGGCAACGTGCACGGCGTGTACAAGCCGGGCAACGTGGTGCTCAAGCCTGAGGTGCTCGCCGAGGGCCAGCGCGTCGCGGCGGCCAAGCTCGGCCTCGGCGCCGACGCGCATCCGTTCGACTTCGTCTTCCACGGCGGTTCCGGCTCGCTGAAGTCCGAGATCGAGGACGCGCTGCGCTTCGGCGTGGTGAAGATGAACGTCGACACCGACACCCAGTACGCGTTCACCCGGCCGGTCGCCGGGCACATGTTCGCCAACTACGACGGCGTGCTGAAGATCGACGGCGAAGTGGGCAACAAGAAGGCCTACGACCCGCGCAGCTACCTGAAGAAGGCCGAGGCGTCGATGTCGGCGCGTGTGGTGGAGGCGTGCAACGACCTGCACTCGGCCGGACGCTCGATCAGCGCCTGACCCTGATACACCCGTCAGGGGCTTGGTGCACATGAGTTTGGATGTGCGCGTGCTCGGGCCCGTGCGGCTGCTCGTCGGTGGTGAACCGGTGGCCGTCGGCGGGCCCAAACCGCGAGCTCTGCTCGCCGCGCTCACGGTGAACCGGCGACGCGCGGTGTCGTCGGCCGCGCTCGCCGATCTGGTGTGGAACGAGGAACCGCCCGACGCCTATGCCGCCAGCCTGCAGGTCTTCGTCTCCAACATCCGCAAGGCGCTGCGTAATTCCGGGGTGGACCCGGCGACGGTGCTGCGCACCGAGTCGTCGGGCTATCGGTTGGAGATCGACGAGACCGCGTGCGACCTGGGACGTTTCGAAGCGGCGCGGGAGGCGGGCACCCGTGCCGCCGAGGCGGGTGATCACGCCGGGGCGGCGCAGCTGTTCGGCTCCGCGCTGCGCGAGTGGAGCGGCCGGGCGCTGGCCGATCTGGCCGGATTGCAGTTCGCCGACGGGTTCGCCACCGCCATGGACGAGGAGCGGTTACTGGCCGCGGCGGCCCGGATCGACGCCGAGATCGCCTGCGGGCGAGCCTCCTCGGTGATCGGCGAGCTGGTGGCGATGACCAACGAGCACCCGTTGCGCGAACCGCTGTGGGGCCAGTTGATCACCGCGCTGTATCTGTCCGGCCGGCAGGCGGACGCGCTGGAGGCGTGCCGGAAGGTGCGCGGCGTGCTCGCCGACGAGCTCGGCATCGACCCGGGGCCGGTGCTGATCGACCTGGAGCAGCGCGTGCTGCGGCAGGAGCCGCTGAGCACGGTCGAACTCCGGCAGGTCGAGCGCCTGGCCGCGGCGATGACCGAGACGGTCACCGAGGTGCCGCGTGCGGTGCGCAGCGGTCAGCTGCGGATGCCGGACGGTCGCGTGGTTGCGATCGCGCAGGGCGGCCTGCGTATCGGGCGGATGACCGACAACGACTTGGTGCTGGAGGACCCGCGGGCCAGCCGCTACCACGCGCACATCCTGCCTAGTCGCTCCGGTCTGCTCATCAAGGATCTGCATTCGGCCAACGGCGTCTACGTCAACGACGACGCGATCGACAGCGGCGTGCTGCTCGCCGACGGCGACCTGATCCGGATCGGCGCGACGATCCTGACCTTCCAGGCGCTGCACTAGTCGCAGGCGATCCCGTCGCCGTCCCGGTCCAGCTGGGCGTTGAAGCCGGGCTGCCCGCGGTACAGCGGCCCGACACCCTCGGCGCGCACCTGGTCGCAGTCGGTGTAGATCTTCGGCGACCGCTCGGCGGGTTCCTCGGGTCGCTCGCTGTCCCCCTTCGGCCCGGTCCGGTTGTGCGGGATCGGATGGTCGTCGTGCGGTCCGGCGATCGCGACGGCCGGGGGCGGGACGGCGGACGCCGCCGACGGCACGAGCGCGCACGCTCCGGCCGCCAGCAGCGCCGCCCCGATCGCGGGTGCGACGCGGAGAACTGACTTGGTCACGTCTCCATCCTGCTCCAGGATCGTCCGGTGCGCCTCACTCGCAAGCGATTCCGTCGTTGTCCCGGTCCAGGTGGGGGGCGTAACCCGGCTGTCCACGCCGCAGTGGGGCCTTACTTGCGTTGCGGACCTCCGGGCAGTTCTTGTAGTAGGGACTCGGGGGCGCTTGCGGTGGCAGGTTGTTCGGCGGCGGCGGATTGTCCGGGGCCGGTGGATTGCTCGGCTGCGGCGGAGTTTGCGGCGGCGCCGGGGCGTGTCGTTCTGACGGCCTTCGAAAGGCGAACGGGGTAGGGTCGTTCCGCTGGTTCGTCTTCGCAAGATTCGTGTCCGCAGTGGATTTCGAGGGGTTTGCTATGGCGATGCGAATGCTCGCCGCGGTCGGTGCGATCGTGGTCGGCGCGGGAATGCTCGTCTACGCCGACGGGCCTGCCGCCGCCGCGCCCGAAGCGGCGGGCCCACTCGCGGGAGTGGGTCCGTGCGCGACCGACCCGGTGGCGACCCATGAGCCTTTGGTGCCGAAAACGCTGGAGGTGCCGATTCCCTATCCGGTGATCACCGTGCTCCCGCCACAGCTGCCGGAATCCGCGCCGAAGCGAACGCGGATGGAGCTCCCGCCGGATCCCTGCGCGAATCCCTGCCCGGATCTCACCGATCTGCCCGGCGCACCACCGAGTCTCGCCGGACAGCTCGGGATCCCCGAAGTCCTGCTCAGTCCCAAACCGTTCCACTTCGCGATCCCCGGCCCCGGTCCGGACCCCGGCCAGGTGCCCCCGCCACCCGCGCCGGTGCGGCCGCCGGTCGAGCCTGCGGCGCAGTCACCGGCTCGCCCCGCGCCTCGGGTCGGTCCAGCTCGCGAGGTGGCGAAGCTGACCGGCGCGAACTCGGTGAACCGCACCGACAAACGCTGGCAGGTGGACGGCACCGACCTCGGCATCATGTGGGAGAGCGCACCGGGCGAGATCGCGACCGCGTTCGGCGACACCGTCGGGCGCGGCTTCCATCCGCCGGGCGGCATGGGGCTGGATTGGCGCAGCAACGTACTCGCCTTCAGCACCGACCGCGATCTCGCCGACGGGGTGACCTTCGACCGGATGGTGACCGACGACCGCTGCCACGCGGCCGAGGTGCTCTCCAGCCGCAAACTCGACAACGTCGAGGTCACCACCATTCCCACCTCGGGTTTCGCGCTGGGCGAGCGACAGTATCTGAGCTACATGTCCATTCGGACCTGGAACAGCCTGCCCGGCACGTTCTTCACCAACTACGGCGGCATCGCCTACTCCGACGATCACGGCCAGACCTGGACGAAGGACCCGCACGCGCGCTGGGACAACATCTTCGGGCTGGCCAATTTCCAGGTGAGCGCGATGGTGCCGCACGGGGGTTACGTCTACATGTTCGGCACGCCCAACACCCGCCTCGGCGCGGTGGGCCTGGCCAGGGTGCCCGAGGACCAGCTGCTCAACACCACCGCCTACCAGTATTGGCGGGATGGCGCCTGGACCCCCGTCGGTGGCTTCGGCTCGGCCACGCCGATCGTGGACGGCCCCGTCGGTGAACTGTCGGTCCGCTACGACGCCGCCCGCGAGGTCTGGCAGATGAGCTATCTGGACACGACGAAGGCGGCGCTGGTCGTCCGCGAGGCGGACGCACCGCAGGGCGTGTGGTCGGAGAGCACGCCGACGGTGTCGGCGCTGAGCTATCCGGAGCTGTACGGGGGGTTCATCCACCCGTGGTCTTCGGGTCCGGATCTCTACTTCACCATGTCGACCTGGAGTGACTACAACGTGTATCTGATGCACTCGGTTGTCGGCGAGTGAGCCGCTCGGGTCAGCGGAGCCGGACCTCGGCGAGCGCGCGACCGAACAGTTTGCGTCCGTCGGAGGAGCCGCCGAGCAGGATGGTCGCGGTGCGCGCGGCGGCGTCCAGCGACTTGATCCGGCCGGTGAACTCCACCGTGCCCGCCGTGTCGGCGGGGACCGGAACGAAGCCGGAGAAGCGCACGCTGAACTTCTGGATCGCGGTGGGATCGCCCAGCCACGAGGTGAGGTAGTCACCCGCCAAGCCCATGGTCAGCATGCCGTGCGCGACCACGGTCGGCAGCCCGGCCAGCTGTGCGGCGTGGTCGCTGAAGTGGATCGGATTGGCGTCGCCGGACACGCCCGCGTAGTTCGCCAGGTCGCCGCGGGTCAGCTGGAACGCGCGGTCGGGCAGTTGAGCGCCAGGAGCGAGCTCGTCGAAGGCGGGCAGCGTGTGTACGGGCGTTGACTCGTGCTCGACCGGCTCCACCAACGGGCTGACGCCGAGCGACACCAGCACGTCGTCGTGCGCGCGGTCGGCACTCGGGAGGTCGACCGGGCGCCCGTGCATCATGACGTTCTCGACGATGTCGTCGAGCGTGGCGTCGACCTCGGCTCCGCGGCGGGCGACGATCGTGGTCGACCCGACGATGGCGACCTCGCCGTGCTGGTTGCTCAGCGTGAAGCGCACCAAGATGAAGTCGTTGTCGCCGAACTGGCGGATCGATTCGATGACGATCTCGCTGCGCACCCGGTCGCCGGCCAGGAGCGGCCGGTAGATCTCGAAGACCTGATCGGTCTGCAGGAACTGGGAGAGGTCGTACTCGGTGAGCACCGTGTCGAGCAGCGCCCTGGTCCCGGTCATCCCGATCACCGAGGCGAAGGTCGGCGGCGCGATGAGCGCGGGATACCCGAGCGCGCGTGCGTCGGCTTCGTGCTGATGCGCCGCGTGGTGGTTCTGTACCGCGCGGGCGAATTCCCGGACCTTCTCCCGGCCGACCTCGTAGTGGTCACGCACCCGGAATCGCTGTCCGATCGGCGTCACCGGGACGACATCGATATCCGGCCGCGCCATTGTCTGCTCCCTGCTCATGATCCGGGCCATGCTACTGCCGGACCGGACCATTGACCAGGTGAGTGTGACGTGCGTGACCGGCATCGATGCGTGTCGGCTATCACGCTGCCAGGTGGTTACTGGCTGCTGGAGGGCGGATCGCAGACCTTCCATCCGTCGTCGGTGCGCTGCAGGTCGAAGGTGCGTGCGGACCGCTTCGCCGGGTCGGCCTCGGTGTACACCGTGGCCTGCGCGATGGCGGTGGCGTCGGTGATGCGGATGGCGTCGATGCTGTCCACCACCGGGATGTTCTTGCGCTCCATCGACAACTTGTGCACGCCGGCGAACTGGTCGCTCGGAATGCCCTGATAGAAGTCGTGCAACGGACCGCAGGTGGTGGAGCGGAGCGCGTCCAGATCGCCGCTCTTCAGCGCGTCGGTGTAGCTGGTGATGGCGCTGCGCACCTGAGCCTCGGGGGAGTCGTCGCCGGACATGGTGACAAGCGACACGATCACCGCGATGAGCGCGATCACCGCCACGGCCGCCGCGCCGAGCAGGATCAGCCGTCGATCGGGCCGGGTGGGACCGGTGGCGGTCGCACCGGCGGCCCGCGAAGCAGGGGGGATCCGTTGCGGCGGCGCGACGGGCCGGGTCTGCGGCGCACGCGGCCCCCCCATCGACTGCGCGGGCACGGTCTGCTGGACGTCCGCGGGGGACGGCGCGGTCGCCACCTGTCGCGGTCTGCCGCCGGGACGCTGCGGCGACGGGCGGGTGTCCTCGACGCCAGGTCCGTGCTGCGGCGGCGCGGCGGGGCCGTGCGGGCCGGGCTGTTTGGGACCGGGAGCCGGACGCGGCGTGCTCGGCGGCTTGGTGACCGGTACCGGACCCGCCGGTGGAGTGACCACGCGGTCGGTGCCCGGCCTGCCGCCGTCGCCGGGGCGCTGGATGGGCAACGCGACGGTCTTCGCGTCGTCCAGGCCGACCACCGGCATCGCCATCGTCACGTCATCCGAACCGGGCGGGTTCTGCGCCTCGGCCGGGGCGGATTCACCGGTCCGCTCCGGCGCGGGAGCCGGTCCGGCCGACGGCTGCGGCTTGCGTATCACGACGGTCGCGGATTCGCCGCCCCCGGGGATCGCCGCGGTCTCGGCCTCGGCGGCCGGCTTGCCACCGGGCGGAGTGGAGGCACCGGCGGTCTCGGGTGGCGTGCCCGGGGTCGTCTCGGCCGTCGCCGCGTTCTTCGAGGCGGCCGCGTCGGCCGCCGGTCGTGCCTTCGCTCCGGAGGCGGGTGCCTTGTCCGTCGCTGGTCGATCCGGCTGCGCCGCTGTGTCTTTCGATGCGGACCCACTCGCGGCGGCCGCACCGGACGGAAGCTGATCCCGTTTGATCACCACGGTGCGCGACTGATCCGGAGCGGAACCAGGCTTCGAGGCGCTACCGCCGGTCTCCGGCGCGGACCCGCGCTCGGGCGCGGCCGTTTCCGCATCGGTGCCCGATGCTGGGCGGGGGCTGGACGTGCCTGGCCCGGAGGGTGCCGGTGCGCCGCCCACCTTCCCTGCCGGGCTGTTCGCCGGTCCGGGACGAGCTGTGCCTTTGGTGCCGGGCGCGTTCGATGCGGTCGGGGCGGAGGGCGTTGGTGTGCTGCCGGTTTTCCCTCGGGTGTTCGCCGGTCCGGAAGGGGCAGTGCCTTTGGTGCCGGGCGCATTCGATGCGGCGGCCGGGGCGGAGGGCGTTGGTGTGCTGCCGGTTTTCCCCGGGGTGTTCACCGGTCCGGAAGGGGCAGTGCCCTTGGTGCCGGGCGCATTCGATGCGGCGGCCGGGCCGGAGGGCGTTTGTGTGCTGCCGGTTTTCCCCGGGATGTTCGCCTGTCCGGAAGGGGCTGTGCCTCTGGTGCCGGGCGGGTTCGATGCGGCGGGGCCATTGGGTGCTGGTGTGCCGCCGATTTTCCCTGCCGGGGTGTTCGCTGGTCCGGAAGGGGCTGTGCCTTTGGTGCCGGGCGCATTCGATGCGGCGGCCGGGCCGGAGGGCGTTGGTGTGCTGCCGGTTTTCCCCGGGATGTTCGCCTGTCCGGAAGGGGCTGTGCCTCTGGTGCCGGGCAGGTTCGATGCCGCCGGGCCATTGGGTGCTGGTGTGCCGCCGATTTTCCCTGCCGGGGTGTTCGCTGGTCCGGAAGGGGCTGTGCCTTTGGTGCCGGGCGGGTTCGAAGCGGCCGGGCCGGAGGGTTGCGGTGTGTTCCGGCTGGCTGCGACTTGCCCCGCAGGTGGTTTCGCGACTGGTTGCCCCGCCGGGGACGGCGCGGAAGAAGCAGGAGGGTTCGGCTTACCGGTGCCGCCTGCTGACGCCGCCCCAGCAGCCTTCGCCGCGCCCGAGGGACCGGCGGCAGGTGTGCTTTTGGCGCTGGTCCCACTGGCCGCGTTGGATCCAGCCGAGGTCCCGGCCGCCTGGGGGTTCGTGGGCGCGGGCCGGTTGGCGGCATTCGCCTGGTTGCCGGGGGCCGCCGTCTTCGGGCCGCCAGACGCTCCGGACTGCGTCGAAACCTGTGGCGCGGGACCCGCCTGTGCGGAGCCGCCCGATTTGGAAGCCGCTGGATTCGTAGCCGGTGAGTTCGTACCGCTCGCTGGACCGTTGGCCGGTTTCGTGCCCGCGGTGTTCGCGTCCTTCCCAGGGACCGGAGTGCCACCGGGCGCCTGTTTCGGTTGGCCGCCAGGAGCTGGACTACCGGTGCCCGCGTCCGCCTTCGATCTCGCCGCGGAAGCATCCGAGGCGGCGGCTGCGGCGCCGCCGGACGGCGTCGCACCCGGTCGCTGCGCCTTGGCGATGCGCTCGGTGGGGGCAGCCGAGGAAGCGGAACCGCCCTTGCCCGAGGCGGGGATACGTTCGGTGGCGGCCTCGGGGCGTGCGTCGGCCCCGGCAGCGTCGGCCGGTCCGGCGCTGTCTCGCGCCGTGCTCTTCTCGTCGTTCGGGTCGGACACGCACACCCCTCGCTAAGCGGAACTGTTTGAACTCGACGGCCAGCCTAATGGGCGCGGCCCGGCGAGGTCCGGCATCAGCCCACGTCGAGCCGAACGAATGCCGACCCGCCACCTGACCTCCGTGTTCGGCCTACGCCGTGACGCGTGGAGGCGAGGCGGTCGCCTGTCGAGCAAACCGTCGTGCGGTGCACAATGAACCGCATGACCTCGTTCGGTGACCTGCTCGGACCGCAACCGGTATTGCTACCAGAAATCTCCGACGCCGAGGACGCGCTCCTCGACGGCGCCGATCCGGTGCGGGTGGCGGCCGAGCACCCGGCCGCATCGATCGCCTGGGCGCACCTCGCCGAGGCGGCGCTGTCTCGTGGCGAAGCCCAGGACGAGGCGGTCAACCACGACATCGTGGCCGCGTACGCGTTCGCCCGCACCGGCTACCACCGCGGCCTCGATCTACTGCGCCGCAACGGCTGGAAGGGCTTCGGTCCCGTGCCGTGGAGCCACGAACCCAATCGCGGCTTCCTGCGCAGCGTCGGCGCGCTGGCCCGCGCCGCCAAGGTGATCGGCGAGACCGACGAGTACGCTCGCTGCCTCGACCTGCTGGAAGACTGCGACCCGCAGGCGGCCGCGGAGCTGGGCCTCGACTGAGTCGTAGTGATCGGAGCAACGCGTAGCGATTCGATGGTAGGTAGCGGCCGGGTGACGGGCGCGTTCGACCCGATGTCCCGGTTCGGCGTGGCCCGCGCGAGCGGCAGGAGGAGACTGCGCACCTCGTGGGCGCGGCTGCGCCGGTCGGCGCTGCCGATCATCCAATGTTCGGTCGGCGCCGCGCTGGCCTGGTTCCTCGCGCATCACGTCATCGGCCACGCGCTGCCGTTCTTCGCGCCGACGGCCGCCGTGGTGTCGATGGGCATCTCCTTCGGCGCGCGACTGCGTCGCTCGGTGGAACTGGTGGTCGGGGTCGCGGTCGGCATCGGCATCGGCGATCTGTTCATCTCCCACGCGGGCACCGGCATATGGCAGATCGCGCTGGTGGTCGCGGTCGCCATGGCCGCGGCGGTGTTCCTGGACGGCGGTCCGGTCATCACCGTGCAGGCGGCGAGCTCCGCCGTGCTGGTCGCCACGTTGCTGCCGCCCTCGGCGGGCGGTGGCCTCTCCCGCATGATCGACGCCTTGGTCGGCGGTCTGGTCGGCGTGGTGGTGGTCGCCGCGATCCCCCTGCATCCCGTGCGCAGGGCGCGGACGCTCGCCGGGGACATCCTCGCCGTGATGGGCAGATCGATCACCGAATGCGCCGACGGACTGCTCGAACAGGATCCGGAGAAGGTGCACCGCGCGCTCACCGCGATGCGCGCCACTCAGCCGCAGATCGACTCCTTGCGCGCCACCCTGGAAGGCGGCCGCGAGATCAGCCGGATCTCCCCGTTGTACTGGAACTCCCGTCCCCGGCTCGAACGCATCAGGGCCTCGGCGGATCCGCTGGACAACGCCATCCGCAACACCCGGGTCCTGTTGCGGCGCTCGCTGACTCTGGTGCGCGACGACGAAATCCTCGACCCCGGTTTGATCGACGAGGTGGAGCGACTGGGCCAGGCCGTCGACGTGGTGCGCCGGATGATGCTGGCCGACCCCGGCGACCAACCCGACCGCGCCGAGGCGGCCCGCGTACTGCGCTCGGTCGCGAAGGGCGCGCGCCCGGAACTGGTAGCCGGTGCGGGCCTTTCGGCGCACGTCGTCTTCGCGCAGGTGCGTTCGACGCTGGTAGACCTGATGCAGGTGTGCGGCGTGCAACGTATCTCGGCGATTGCCCTGCTGCCGCCGACGGTCAAGAACCCCTACGTGCGGCCCGAGGCCTGAAGCCCCACTACTCAGCGGTATTCGGACATTGTTGCCGGCCACCGTGGTCCGATCCCGGTGCGGCGCGCCGGAAGTCGGATCTTCGGGTAGTCCGCTACTCGGGTTCCGCGCGTCGTCCCGCCGTAGTTTTGCGATGTGACCGCGAGTCGCGGGGTATCGCGGTCGACCACTTCGCACGTGGACGAAAGGACCTTCCGGCCAAGGGGTGTGGCAGCCGGAAGGGGGGCGGATCGGAAGCGGCGAAGAAGCGGGGCCGCCCGGCAACCGACCGGGCGGCCCCGCGCCCACGTGTACGGCGAGTCGCCGGAGATCAGGTCCAGAACCGAGTCAGGTAGCCGCCGTAGCGCGACCAATTCGACGGAACCCCGGACAGTTCGAACAGCGCGTACACCGCGTCGAAGAACACCTGATTGATCGCGGGCGTGAACAGCAGCGCGAACAGGATGAGCATGCCGAACGGCTTGAACTGGTCGAGCGAGCGGCGGGTCTGGTAGCTCAGCGACGGCTCGACGATGCCGTAGCCGTCCAGTCCCGGCAGCGGGATCAGATTCAGCAGAGTCGCCGTGATCTGCAGGAAGGCAAGGAAACTGACGCCGAACCAGAACGCGGGATGAGTGGCCGAGCTGCCCCAGATCCGGACGGTCGCCAGCAGCAACACCGCGCACAACGCGTTCACGGCGGGCCCCGCGCCGCTGATGATCCGCTGCGTGCGCGGCGCGACATTGTGCGTGTGCACGTAGACCGCGCCGCCGGGCAAGCCGATCCCGCCGAGCGCGATGAACACCATCGGCAACACGATCGACAGCAGCGGATGGCTGTACTTCAGCGGGTTGAGCGTCAGATAGCCGCGCAACTCCACTTCGCGGTCACCCGCGCGCCACGCCGAGTACGCGTGCGCGAACTCGTGCAGGCACAGCGAGACCACCCAACCGAAGACCACGAGGACGAACACACCGGCCTTGGCTCTGGTGGAGTCCAGCGGGGCGTCCCAGGCCAGCGCGCCGCCGATCGCGGTCACGACCACCACGAGCAGGAATACCGGGCTCGGCCGGACCGCACGCGCTCGGCGGTTGGTCGGGAAACTCATCGCACCAGCAGCCAGGGTTCGTGATGGCGGTAGAAACTCGAGCGCGGCACCGGGCGATCGGTGCGGACGCCGTCCCTGGTGACGATGGCGCCTGGCGTGCCGAGTTGCACCGCTCGCCCCTCGACCCAGCGCCGTTTGCGGAACCTTCGCCGCACGGCCGCGCGCACGCCGGGCGGTTCCAGGCACGGCGAGACGAGCATGGCCGTCACGTCACCGGAGAACAGCAGGGTGTCGTCGACATAAGCCTCACCCTCGAGCCGCTCGCCGCCGATGCCGGTGATCACCGCCCGGCCCGCGAGCACCTTGCCGGTGTCGTCGCGAACCAGTGGCGTCTCGACGGCGCGGCCTTCGATGGCGCGCTTGGCGGCGGCGTTGCCGGTGCCGGTCTGGTAGGCGCGTGCGGCGTAGGTCTTCTCGACCGGCACGTACCCGATCTCCACGTGCAGGCGCTCGGTGCGCATCAGATGGGTGAGCACCGCGGCCAGCGCGGCGTCCTCACCCAGCACGATCAGGCGCGGCAGGCTGTCGGCGGCCAGCACGGGAAGCAACTCGTCGATCACGGCGGGATCGGGGATGGCGGCCGTCTGGGTGGTCGGCAGCGCCGCGAGCGCGATGGGTACGGGGGCGCCGTCGCAGCGGAGAACATGGGTACTCAAGCTGCCGTACACCCTCCTCGGTTCGAGCCGACACCGTCGGGCCCCTCGCCATTGGCGGGCGAACCCGAGCCGCGGCTCGCCCGTGCCCGCCGCGCTGCCGCTCGGCGTGCCGTGCAACCTTAGCCCTGCCCGGCCGGGACCACACGGTTGTCGAGCCTACGACGAGATGCGCTGCGATGCCGCCGGGGACGGGTCGGCTAGACTGTGCTTCCGGCCACCGCCTCAGTACGGCAGGTAGCTGCAACACACCAGTGTTGCCTGTCGAACCGTAGGAGACACGACCATGCCGGCAATCGTCCTGATCGGCGCCCAGTGGGGCGACGAGGGGAAGGGCAAAGCAACCGATCTGCTCGGTGGTCGGGTGAACTGGGTGGTCCGGTACCAGGGCGGCAACAACGCGGGTCACACCGTGGTGCTGCCCAACGGCGACAACTTCGCCCTGCACCTGATCCCCTCCGGCATCCTGACCCCGGGCGTGACGAATGTCATCGGCAACGGTGTAGTCGTGGATCCCGGCGTGCTGCTGGACGAGCTGGCGGGGCTGGAGCAGCGGGGCGTCGACACCTCCGGGCTGCTGCTCTCGGCCGACGCGCACTTGATCATGCCGTACCACGTGGCCATCGATAAGGTCACCGAACGCTTCCTCGGCAACAAGAAGATCGGCACCACCGGCCGTGGGATCGGGCCGTGCTACCAGGACAAGGTGGCGCGCGTCGGCGTGCGCGTCGCGGACGTGCTGGACGAGAAGATCCTCACCCAGAAGGTCGAGGCGGCGCTCGAGTTCAAGAATCAGGTGCTGGTCAAGATCTACAACCGCCGCGCGCTGGATCCACAGCAGGTGGTGGACGAGGTGCTGACCCAGGCGGACAGCTTCAAGCACCGGATCGCCGACACCAGGCTGAAGCTGAACCTCGCGCTCGAGCGTGGTGAGACGGTGCTGCTGGAGGGTTCGCAGGGCACCTTGCTCGACGTCGACCACGGCACCTACCCGTACGTCACGTCGTCGAACCCGACCTCGGGCGGCGCGGCGGTCGGCGCGGGCATCGGACCCAACAAGATCAACACGGTGCTCGGCATCCTGAAGTCCTACACCACCCGGGTCGGTTCCGGACCGTTCCCGACCGAGCTGTTCGACGAGTTCGGCGCCTACCTGGCCAAGACCGGCGGCGAGGTCGGCGTCACCACCGGGCGCGCCCGCCGCTGCGGCTGGTTCGACGCGGTGATCGCGCGCTACGCCACCCGGGTCAACGGCATCACCGACTACTTCCTCACCAAACTGGACGTTCTTTCCAGTCTCGAGACGGTGCCGATCTGCGTCGCCTATGAGATCGACGGCGAGCGGGTCGAGCAAATGCCGACCACGCAGACCGAATTCCATCACGCGAAGCCGATTTTCGAGCAAATGCCCGGTTGGTGGGAGGACATTTCCGGCGCGCGTACCTTCGAGGAGCTGCCCGCCAACGCCCAGGCGTACGTGTTGCGTTTGGAGGAGCTGTCCGGCGCCAGGATTTCTTGCATCGGCGTGGGTCCCGGGCGGGATCAGACCATCGTCCGGCACGACGTACTCGGCTAGAACCTGTTCGAATTCCGCGTGGGCCAGCGGAAATTCGGCAAGATCACCAGAAATTCGCCATATCTATCGTGCTCGCTCGGCTTCGATCATGATCGGTGAAGAACTACAGTTAGAGCATGGCTCGGAACTGGCCGATGATCGAGCGCGAGAGCGAATTCGAGGCGATCCGTGCGGCGCTGACCGGTCCGGAGCACGTCGGCGTGGTACTGACCGGTGACGCGGGGGTGGGCAAGACCACCCTTGCCCGGCATGCCACCTCCGCGATCGGCGGCAATGTCCGCTGGGTGGCGGGCACCGAGTCGGCGCGCAGCATTCCGCTGGGGGTGTTCGCGCATATGGTCGGCGTCTATACGGCGCACGATCCGGTCACGTTCATGTCGGCGGCGCGCGAGGCGTTGCTCGCCGACGGGAACACGGTGATCGGGGTCGACGACGCGCATCTGCTGGATCAGCTCTCCGCCACGCTGCTGCTGCAACTGGCCATCGACAAAGCCGCCCACATCGTCGTCACCGTGCGTAGCGGAGTCCCGGTGCCGGACGCGGTCACCTCCTTGTGGAAAGACGGCCATCTGACGCGCATCGACCTGCGCCCCTTCACCCAGCGCCAGAGCGTCGAACTGGTGGAATCGATGCTCGGTGGGCAACTGGAGGGGTTCACCGCCAATCTGATGTGGGAATCCTCCGCCGGAAACGCGTTGTTCCTGCGGCATTTGGTCGAGGGTGCGCTGGAGGCGGGCACGCTGCGTCAGGTCAACGGCGTGTGGCAACTGCGTGGGCGCGCGGCGGTGACCTCGGAGCTGGCCGCGCTGCTGGAAGACCGCGTCGAGCAGTTGCCCGAGCCGGTGCTGCGGGTGCTGGAACTGCTGACTTTCTGCGAACCGATCGATCTCGACGTCCTCGCCGAATTGGCGGGCGAGGACGCGGTGGAAGCCGCCGAAACGCGCGGGGTGATCCGGGTGGTGGAGAATTCCCAAGATCTGATCGTGCGCTACAACCACCCGCTGTTCGGTGAGGTGATCCGCCGCAGGCTCGGCATCGCCTCGGCGCGGCGTTTGCGCGGCAGGTTGTATTCGTCGCTCAAGGACCGCCGGATAAACTCCGCCGCCGACCGCATCCGCCTGGCCGAATTGGCGCTGGACAGTGATAAATCCGCGGATCTGGAATTGTTCGAGGCGGCGGCGGCCGACGCGATCGGATTGGCGAATCTGCCGCTGGGCGAGCGCTTCGCCCGCGCCGCGGTGGAGCGGCGCGGCGGCGTGGAGGCCGCCGACCTGCTGGCGCGCGCCCTGCTGTGGCAGGGTCACCGGATCGAGGCCGAGCGCACCCTCGCCAGCTTCGATCCCGACCAACTCGACGAGGTGCAGCTGGCGCGCTGGGGCAGCACCAGGGTGGCGAACCTGTTGTGGGCCATGGGCGATGCCGATCGCGCCGACGAGGTGCTGAAGCTGGTGCGCGCGAAGGTGCGGCATCCGAAGATCGCGGCCATCTTCACCGGCCTGGCGTCGGCGAGTCTGGTCAACGAGAACCGGGTCGACGACGCGATCGCCGAGGCGGAGACGGTGATGTCCGCCGACGGCGCACCGCCGTGGGCGGTGTGGTGGGCGTCGTTCGGCGGCGGCCTGGCGTCGGCGTTGATGGGCAAGGGTGAGGCGGCCAGGCAGTACGCGGCCCGCGGGCACGAGGTGGAAGCGCACATCGACGGGCTCAACCGCTTCATGTCCACGCACGCCGAGGTGCTCGCCCTGACCTTCGCCGGCGATCTCGAGGCCGCGCGGCGCTGCGCCGGGGCATTCGTCGGCTTCTCCTCGCCGGGCCAGTATCTGGCCTGGGGCATGTCGAAGATCCTGCAAGGAACCGTCGATGTGGCGCAGGGCCGGTTCCTGGACGGCATCGAGAATCTGGAACAGGCACTGGCCGCATTGGCCGCGGAGGGCGCGGCCGCGTGGATGTTCCCCGCGCGAATCCGTCTGGCGGAGGCGTATTCGGCACTCGGGCGGGCCGGCGATGCCTCCGAGTCGATCGCGCACGCCACCGCGCGGGGCGGCAGGCACAGTGCCGTGTACGAACCGCAGCTGGAAGTGGCGCGCGCTTGGCTGGCCGCCGCCGAAGGAACTGTCTCGCCTGCCATCCGCATCGCGGTGGGCGCCGCCGACGCGGCCGCGCGTTCGCATCAGCACGCCATCGAGGCCATGGCGCTGCACACCGCGGCCCGCTTCGGCGACCATTCCGTCTCCGGACGACTGGCGGAACTGGCCGAGCGAGTGGAAGGACGGCTGGTACAGGCGCAGGCTCGGCACGCGGTGGCGCTCGCCGACCACGACGGACCCGGGCTGGACTCGGTCGCCGCCGAATTCGAGCGCATCGGCGCGCTGTTGTCGGCCGCCGACGCCGCGGCGCAGGCCGCATCGGCCCACGAGCGAGCCGGGGATCGGCGCAAGTTGCTGGAGTCCGCCGCCACCGCCAACCGGCTCGCCGCCGCCTGCGGCGGAGCGAGCACCCCCGCGCTGCGGCAGGCCGCGCAACCCTTGCCCTTGACCGCGCGGGAACGGGAGATCGCCAACCTCGTCGCCGCGGGCCTGTCCAACCGGCAGATCGCCGACCGGCTCACCGTCTCGGTGCGCACCGTCGAAGGCCATCTCTACCGGGCCTGCATCAAGATGGACGTCACCGATCGCGAGTCCCTGGGCGCGCTGATGCGCGGCGAGTCCGGGAGCGGAAAATGAGGTTGCGTGCGGCCGCGGTGATCGCTGCCACGGCGGCGGGTCTGCTCTTGGCCGCCGGGTGCTCGGACGGGCAGCCGCAACCGGTCACCAGTTCCGCGCGTCCCTCGGCGACGGTGGCGACGAAGACCGAGACGCCGCAGGAGCGCAACGCCCGGATCAGGCAGAAATTGATCGAACTCGGCTGCTCGACGAACGTCTGCATCCAGACGTACTTCGGCTGCGAGGACGGCTACATCACCGGGGACGCGTGCGAATTCTTCCGTGCGCATCCCTTGCGCTGAGCCGCCGCGTACTACCCGGCGGGCTGCTCGGCGCCGGTAAGGAACGAACCCGCGACGGGGGCGAGAAGCCCGATGTTCGGATTGTGGCTGAGCCGGGGAATCTCCCGGAAGACGGCATCGGGAAGTGCGGCGGCGATGGCGCGGGCTCCCTTCCGCAGTAGCGCGTCGGATTTGCCGCCGGCGATGACCAGGGTGGGAACACCGACTCCGGACCAGTCCGCGGGCCGCAGCGGCTCGCCGCGCATGAAGTCGCGCATCACAGCCCAGTCGTGCGCGGTGGAGGGAGCGGTGGCGCACAAGTCTTTCCAGAAGGGGGTGAATCGCATGACGGCGGCCATCACACGCGGGAGTCCCATGGCTTTGGTCATGTAGAACCGAACGGTGTCCCCGCGAGAATCCGCGGCGATCAGTTCGTGCAGGCGCGCCTCCAGATCGGCCTCTGGTACGAACCCTTCCCGGTCGACCACGAATGGCGGCTCGAACGCGACGACTTTCGTGATGCCCTTCACTCGGCCGGACTCGGCGGCCCGTAGCGCGAGCGCGGCGCCCGAGGACCACCCGAACAACGCCGCCGTACCGCCCGCGGCCTCGATCAAAGCGGCGATGTCATCGATCTCGCGGTCGACGTCGTAGACACCGGGCGAATCCGTGCTGTCGCCGCGGCCGCGTCGGTCGTAATTGATCACCGTCAATCGGTGCTGCTCGGCGAGTGCCGCGGCCAACTCGACCATCTTGGGGAATTTCCGGAAACCGAAGGCGCCGCCGATCAAGATCACGACTCCGTTGTCGCCGCCGACTTGCCGATCGAACGCGATCACGGTGCCATCGGTCGATGTCACAGCCTCCATGGCCAGCTCACTTTCGTTCCGGATCGGCGGGTGTCGCCGATGTCTCGCTCATAGGACGATGCGAACTGAGCGAATTCATCGGTCCGTTGGCGTATCCATGACTCCGAGACCAGGACCTGGGCGCCGCACCGGTCGGGCGTGGTCGCTCAGAACAAGGTGGGCTCGCCGAATCCCGGTGTGCGCTCGATGGTCAGTAGACGCTGCTTGGTGTCGATGCCGCCGGGGGCGGAGAAGCCGTGCAGGGCGTGGTCGGCGGCGAGTACACGGTGGCACGGGATGATCAACGGGATCGGGTTGCGACCCAAGGCCTGGCCGACCGCCTGAGCGCCGCCTGGCGCGCCCACGCGATGGGCGACCTGGCCGTAACTGAGGGTGTGGCCTGGGTCGATGGCACGTGTGACGGTGTAGACGGCGCGGTGGAACTCCGGAATTCCACTGGTGTCAACGGCAATCCACCGCAGGTCGTCGAGTTCCCCCGTGAGGTGCGCGCGGATGCCCGCGATCGCCTCGGCAATGGCTTCGGTGGGTGGCTGCTCATGAAGCTTCTCGCCCGCGCGAGCGCGGGTGATGCGCGCTCGGGTGGCCGCGGGGCTCGCCTCCGGAAGTTGGAATCGGATCACCCCTGCGCTGCTCCATGCGATCGCGCAGCAGCCGATCGCGGTATCGAACAGCGTCGCCGCGACCGGGCCGTACGGTGTGGGACGGCCGGAGGCCACGGGCTCGGTGGCTTCGTTCGCCGGAGGATCGGTGGCGAGGCGAGTGGCGTCACTCATGAGCCAAGTCTGCACCGCGGGACCGACAAGTTCGCAATTAGCAGTCCAGTTTAGCGGAACTGGCCTTGGTGCGGTGCGTCGCCACGGCCGTAGATCGCCGCGAGATCGGAGTATCGCCGCTGGTGGTCGTAGTACGAGAGGGGTTGGTCGGACATCGGCGTACCGGGGTGGAAGCGTTCGAGGCGGAAGGTGCGCGTGTCGCGTTCCGGCGCGAATCGGTAGATCAGGGAGCCGAGCAAGGCGGCCAGGAGCAGGGTGGCGAGCATCATGTCCGTCAGGGTGCGCGCCACTGGCCTTGCCAATAAATATCCAATCGTCCGATACTGGACCGTATGGCGACAAGAGTGATCGGCGCGGGCAGCCTGGCTCGCGATCTGGGCCATTGGCGGCACGCGCACGACGGCGATCCGGATTCGGCCGGGCGGCGCTCCAGTCGCCCGGCCTACTTGGCACTCGCCGAAGGAATCCGGCTGCTGATCCACGACGGGCGCGCGCCGCTGGGTGTCGCCTTGCCCAGCGAACGGGATCTCGCCGGCACCCTCGGGGTCAGTCGCACCACCATCACCTCCACCTACGCGCTGTTGCGCGAGCACGGCTACCTGATCAGCCGCCAGGGCTCGCGCAGCACGGTGGCCCTGCCCCGCGACGTGCAGCACGACGGCGTCAAGCCGGCGCGGAGCATCCTGGCCATGATGGGCTCGCCCGAATTGCCCACCGTCGACATGACCTATGCCGCCATGGCCGCTCCGCTGGAGATGCAGGACGCGTATTCGGCTGCCCTGGAGGGCATTCCCGCCTACCTCGGCACGCACGGCATGGACCCGGTCGGTGTGCTGGCACTGCGTGAGGCGATCGCCCGCCGCTACACCGCGCGCGGGCTGCCGACCGAGCCCGATCAGATCCTGGTCACCCTCGGCGCTCAGCACGGCCTGCGCCTGCTGCTGAACGTGCTCACCGCGCCCGCGGCCCGCGTGCTCATCGACCACCCGACCTACCCGAACGCCATCGAGGCGATCCGCGACGTCGGCGCCCGGCCGGTGCCGGTGCCGCTGCGCCCGGAGGACCCGGCGGGCGGCTGGGATCTCGACGGCGTCCGCAGTGCCGCGCGGCAGACCGCGGCCAGCCTGGCCTATCTGGTGCCGGACTACAACAACCCGACCGGCCTGCTGCTCGACGCCGAGGGCCGCGCCGAACTGGCCGCCATCGCCAGGGACACCAGGATGACCATCGTGATCGACGAGTCCATGGCGGATCTCGGGCTCGGTGCGGACAACCCGCCGCCGCCGGTCGCCGCTTTCGCCAAGGGATCCGAGATCGTGACCATCGGCTCGGCCTCGAAATCGTTCTGGGGCGGTCTGCGCGTCGGCTGGATCCGGACCAACCAGGCGCTGATCACCAAGCTGCTCGGCATCCGCTCCACGGTCGACCTCGGCACCCCCGTCATGGACCAGTTGGCCACCGTGCACCTGCTCGAGCACGCGGAGGTGATCCTCGACCGGCGCCGGGATCAATTGCGTTCGCAGCGTGCCGCGCTGCTCGACGCGCTCGCCGAAGAACTGCCGGACTGGCGCGTCACCGTCGGCGCGGGGGGCATGTCGGTGTGGGCGCAGCTGCCGACCTCGGTTTCCACGGCGCTGGCGGCCACGGCTCCCAACCATGGCGTATTGCTGGCCGCCGGGCCACGATTCGGCGTGCAAGGCGCGTTCGAACGGTTCCTGCGGCTGCCGTTCACCCACCAGGAACCCGAATTGCGTTTGGCGGTCAAGGCCATCG
The DNA here is from genome assembly GCF_053601535.1 of Nocardia sp. NPDC004718. Lineage (NCBI taxonomy): Bacteria > Bacillati > Actinomycetota > Actinomycetes > Mycobacteriales > Nocardiaceae > Nocardia > Nocardia sp. NPDC004718. The sequence continues at coordinate 298,975 of NZ_JBSGCA010000001.1, read as the reverse complement.
CGTCCGCCTATGTGGCGCTCACGCCACGCGCCGCCGACCCGTTGACACCGTTGACCTGCTACTGAGGCGATTTCGTCGCTGGGGAGAGCCTCCGCCGGCGGTATGTCCCCTCCGAGCACCGCCGAGCACGATCGGCCGGCCACCCCTCGGGGCTGGCCCTCGTCGTGCTCGGGCGGTGTGCAGAAGCTCGCACGGCGCGGAGGCCTCCAGCTCGAGCAGCGGTCAAGGAGCGGACCGGACGAGGTTCGCGATTCTCGAAAGCCACCTGCTCGCGGACAGTATGGCAGGCCCGGTGCCGAACTGTCGAACCGGTTGGTATGTTACAAGTTTCAATTACCAGCCGCGAAGCGGGGTGGCGCCATGCCACCCCGCTCGGCGCTCAGTCGGCCCAGACCGTCTCGATCGGGGTGGCGGTGGTGGGCGGCGGGGTCGGAATCCCGTTCGGAGTGCGGGAGAATCGCGGCGCGGGGGCGTGCTGGGTGATGTCGTCGAGCTCCAGCAGCGAGCCGCGCGCCGCGATGTGCTCGTTTCGCGTCGCCTCGTCGAATGTCAGCACGGGAGACACGCACGCGTCGGTGCCGACGAAGATCTCGGCCCATTCGTCCCGGGTCTTGGTCCGGAAACGTTCGGCGAAGAGCTTTTTCAGCGTTTCCTGACCGGCGGGGTCGAGCTGGAAGGGCAGGCCGTCCGCCTCGATCTCCAGCCCGGCGAGCAACTGGGCGTAGAACTGCGGTTCGATCGCGCCCACTGCCATGTACTTGCCGTCGGAGGTTTCGTAGGTGTCGTAGAACGACATTCCGGTGTCGAGCAGGTTCACGCCACGCTCATCGGACCAGGCGCCCGCGCCGCGCATGCCCCAGATCATGTGCGAAAGGGCAAGGGCGCCATCGACCATGGCCGCGTCGATCACCTGGCCCTTGCCGGACTGCTGCCGCTCGACCAGCGCGGCGAGGATGCCGAACACCAGGAACATCGAGCCGCCGCCGAAATCGCCGACCATGTTCAGCGGCGGGACCGGGCGTTCGCCCTTACGGCCGATGGCGTGCAGCACGCCGGTGATGGAGATGTAGTTGATGTCGTGTCCGGCGCGATCGGCCAGCGGGCCCTCCTGACCCCAGCCGGTCATCCGTCCGTAGACCAGGCGCGGGTTGCGGGCGAGCGCGTCGTCCGGGCCGATGCCGAGCCGCTCGGTGACGCCGGGGCGGAAGCCCTCGATCAGCACATCCGCCTTCTCGACGAGGCCGAGGACCTTCTCGATGTCGGCGGGGTCCTTGAGGTTGGCCTCGACGATGGTCCGGCCGCGCAGCTGCGGACGGTCGAACCCGCCCGGCAGCTGGCCCGCACGCTGCACCCGCACCACGTCGGCGCCCAGATCGGCGAGCAGCAGCGCGGCGTGCGGACCGGGACCGATCCCGGCCAGCTCGATGACCTTGATGCCCGCGAGCGGGCCCTGCTTGGCGGTGGATGGAGTGCTCACGCCCTACCTCGGTTCGTCGTTGATCCAGCGCACCGGCGGCCCGGCGCGTCCTCCCGAACGCGGCCGGGAGGGATGTATTGACAGTATGACAATAACGTCGGGGTCGGATGGACGACGGGTTCGACGACGAGTCGCCCGTTCGGCCGCCCGGTCCTAGGCTGCACGTGTGCAAGCGCTTTCTGATCAGGGGTGGTACAACCTTCTCGCCGGTCTCGCGATTCTGGTCGGTCTGGTCGGCATCGTCGTGCCGATCCTGCCTGGCGTCATCCTGATCTTCGCGGCCATCGCCGTCTGGGCCTTTCTCACCGGGGGCGCCACGGCCTGGGCGGTTTTCGCGATCAGCACGGTGCTGCTGGTGCTCTCCGGCGTCGTCAAATACACCTGGCCGGGACGCAGGATGAAAGACGCGGGAGTGTCCAACCGCGCGGTCCTGCTCGGCGCGCTACTCGGCGTCATCGGCTTCTTCGTGATTCCGGTGATCGGCCTGTTCGTGGGCTTCGTTCTCGGCGTTTATCTTTGGGAACTCCAGCGGCTGCGCGTCAACCGGGAGGCGTGGCAGGCGACCGTGCACGCGTTGAAGGGCGTCGGACTGTCCATCCTGATCGAACTCTTCGGCGCGTTGCTCGCAACAGGTGTGTGGCTCGCCGGTGTGTTCGCCGTCTGAGCGCTACCTATCGATGGCGGGGAACGGGATCGTGTCGCCCGCGCGGCTTCCCGGGAGTTCGTCGCGGCGCAGCCGGAGGGTCGGCGGTTCGGGCCGGTACAGCGGCAGCGTGGGGGCCGGCCCCTCGCGGACGACGCGCTCGCGGGCCGGGAGTCGATAGAACGCGCGCGCGTTGTCCTCCAGCACCGCGTACATGTCGGTGCCCACCACGTCGCAGAGCAGATCCACGTCCGAGTCCCGGAACGGACGTCCGGCTCGGGTACCGGGCAAATCGGTGCCGAACATGAGGGCTTCCGGATTCACCGCGTGCACGCGGCGCAGCGTGTCGGCGACGTTCATCGCGACCCGGCCGAAACCGGTCGCCTTGACCTTGGCTCCGCGGTCGACCAGATCCAGCAGGAATGGCAGCCCTTCGGCGGACATGCCCAGATGGTCGACCGACAGCGCGGGCAGCTTGGAGATGACCGGTTGCAACGAGGCCAGCATCGTGCCGTCGATGTAGACCTCGACGTGCCAGCCGGCCAGTTCGTACGCGCGCAGCGCCTGCAACGTCATTCCGGCGATGTCGGTGGCCGCGCGCTTGAGGTTGAAACGCAGTGCTCGCACACCGATCCGGTCCAGTTCGAGGATCTCCTCGTCGGAGGCGTCCAGATCGAGCCGGGTGACGCCGACCCAGCCCTCGCCGAGCTCGGCGAGGGCGGCCTTCAGGTAGGTCTGGTCCGTGCCCTGGAACGACCCGCTGACCACGGCGCCGCCGCTGACGTCGTAGCGCGCCATGCGCTTCCGGTAATCGGCGATGGTGAACGGGTCGGGCAGGTAGCCCTCGTTCTCGGCCAGCGGAAACCGCGGGTCGAAAATGTGCAGGTGGGCATCGAACACTTGTACAGAATGCCTCAGGGTCGGATTTTCCGCTGCCACAGCAGGGGTGTCGCGATGGCGGCGGAGGCGGTCACTGCGGGGTGATCAGACCTTGTGGGGTTCGCTGGCGCGCAGCATGTCCTCGCGTTCGACGACCTTGACGCGCTCGCGGCCCTCCGGCTCACCGAGGGAGCGTTCGTGCGCGTCGAGGCGGTACCAACCGGCCCAGGTGGTGAATGGGATGCCCTTGCCTTCGAGGAATTCGATGACGGCCTCGGGGTCGGGCCGCTCGGCCGGGGTGAAGCCGGGAGCGTCGTCCAGCAGGCAGGCGATGGTCTCGTTGGCGTCGCCCTTGGTGTGGCCGATCAGGCCGACCGGGCCGCGCTTGATCCAGCCGGTGACGTAGGTGGCGGGCAGGTAGCGCGCGGCGCCGTCGGCGTTCTCGTCGACGAGCACGCGGCCCGCTTCGTTCGGCACGGTGCCCGCCTGGTCGTCGAACGGCAGGTTGGTCAAGTTCTGCGACAGGTAGCCGACGGCGCGGTACACCGCCTGCACGTCCCAGTCCTTGAACACGCCGGTGCCCTTGACGTTGCCGGTGCCGTCGAGCTCGGTGCGCTCGGTGCGCAGGCCGACGACCTTGCCGTTCTCGCCGAGAATTTCGGCGGGGGATTCGAAGAAGTGCAGGAACAGCTTGTGCGGCCGGTCGCCCGCGTCGCGGATGGCCCACTGCTCGAGCGTGTTGGCGACCATGTCGACCTGCTTGGAGTGACGGCGCGCGGCTTCGGAGCCTTCGTCGTAGTCGATGTCCTCGGGGTCGACGATGACCTCGATCGTGGGCGAATGGTCGAGCTCGCGCAGTTCCAGCGGGGTGAACTTGGCCTGCGCGGGACCGCGGCGGCCGAAGACGTGCACCTCGACGGCCTTGTTGGCCACCAGGCCCTTGTAGACGTTCGGCGGGATCTCGGTCGGCAGCAGTTCGTCGCCGGTCTTGGCCAGCACGCGGGCGACGTCGAGGGCGACGTTGCCGACGCCCAGGACGGCGACCTTCTCCGCCTCCAGCGGCCAGGTGCGGGGGACGTCGGGGTGGCCGTCGTACCAGGAGACGAAGTCGGCGGCGCCGTAGGAGCCGTCGAGGTCGATGCCGGGGATCGGCAGGGCGCGGTCGGCGTTGGCGCCGGTGGAGAAGATCACCGCGTCGTAGAAGGCCCGCAGGTCGTCGAGGGTTATGTCGGTGCCGTAGTCGATGTTGCCGAGCAGGCGCACCTGCGGCTTGTCGAGGACCTTGTGCAGGGCGGTGATGATGCCCTTGATGCGGGGGTGATCGGGTGCGACGCCATAGCGGATCAGGCCGAACGGCGCGGGCATGCGCTCGTAGAGGTCGATCGACACCTCGGCATCGGACTTCATCAAGGCGTCGGCGGCGTAGATCCCGGCCGGTCCGGCGCCCACGATCGCGATGCGGAGCGGGCGGGTCTTCGCGGTGTGCGCGTCAGGCCCGGAGGAGGAAGCCTGCGTCACCACGGAGGGCTCGCGGACACCGCCATCCTCTACTGCACTCTGTTCGGTCATCTCTTTACGCGCACCTTTATGGTCGAAACAATTAATGACGTCGGGCTTAGCTTAGGCTAAGTTGACGCACCGGCTCGGTCGCACCCGTCCGGTGCGGACGCCGGCGTTGCCGGCTCGTGGCTGCACGGTGCTCCATTCGCCGCGGCGTAGAGCTGCCGATTCGCTATGACAGCAGGCCGCCGTCCCGCGATTCTATCGGGATGGCCGACGCCGCCCCGCGTCGGTGCGTGAACTCGACGGACGCCATCGACAGCCACGATTGTCGCTTACCCGCTCGCGCGCGGTCTATCGTCGCCGCTCGCCCCGGGTCGGCGCCGCGCCGGGCTGTTGCCCGGGGCCGAGCGCTCGATACCCGCGCCGACCAGGGATCATCGAGCCATGACCGAACAGCAGCCGACCGCGGGCGAGGACGAGATCATCCGGGTCGATCAGACCGATAAACGCTCGGTGGTCCCCTTCGCCGCCGCCGCGGTGGTCGCGGCGATCGTGCTGATCGCGATCGTGCTCGGCGGTGTGCTGTCGCCCGCTGAGAAAAATGTCACAGACGCCGACCGCATCACGGCGGCCGTCCGCGATTTCGTGGACGGCTCCAACCGCAGCGACGCCGTACCGCCGCCCGGCACCGCGTGCCAGGGCTTCGACGCCGCCCACTCACCGCTGGCGGGCCAGGACGGCGCCGGAAAGCCCGTCGAGATCACGAAAATCGACTCGCCGATGGTGGACGGCGACCGGGGCAAGGCGACCGTCACCACGAAGGTGGGTGGGCAGGAGAAGACGACGACCTGGACTCTCACCAGGTCCGGCGACAAGTGGCTGGTATGCACGTGAGCGTTCGCGCAGGGTGCGACACGGTTTGACACGGTGACCCGGGTCGGTGCAATCTCAGTCGAAGGTCATGAGAACCAGTGTCAAGCCCCGGCATTGCTGGTCGGCAACCCTCCTCCGCGGTGGGGTGCTCCGGGTGACGACCTGGCGGCGCCCTGGTCCCGGGCGCGGCAAGTGCGGATTCGCAGGAGGTGCACATGAGTTATGCCGGTGACATCACCCCTCAGCAGGCTTGGGAGCTGCTGCGGGACAATCCGGAAGCCGTCCTGGTGGACGTGCGGACGGAAGCGGAATGGAGGTTCGTCGGCGTCCCCGACACGAGCCCGATCGAACGGCCGACCGTGCTGATCGAGTGGGTCGATTCCACGGGGGCGCGCAACGAGGCGTTCGTCGAGCAGCTGAAGCAAGCGCTCGACGGCCATGATCCCGAGGCTCCCGTCGTCTTCCTCTGTCGCTCCGGTCAGCGTTCGGTGGGCGCGGCGATCGCCGCCACCTCGGCGGGCTACCGCACCTCCTACAACGTGCTCGAGGGCTTCGAAGGCCCGCTCGACGAATTCGGGCATCGCGGCGGCTCCGGCTGGCGCGCCCTCGGATTGCCCTGGCGGCAGTCGTGATCACCGGCGGCGCGTTCGACAAGCCGCTGCCCGAGAGCGTCGGCCCCGCGACGCTCGGCGTGCGCGGCGGGCTGCGGCGCTCCGGTTTCGAGGAGACCGCCGAGGCGCTCTACCTCACCTCCGGCTTCGTCTACGAGAGCGCGGAGGCCGCCGAGGCCGCGTTCACCGGCGAGGTCGAACATTTCGTCTACTCCCGCTACGGCAACCCGACGGTGGCCATGTTCGAGGAGCGGATGCGCCTGCTCGACGGCGCCGAGGCGTGCTTCGCGACCGCGAGCGGCATGTCCGCGGTGTTCACCGCGCTGGGCGCGCTGCTGGGCGCGGGCGACCGGCTCGTCGCCGCGCGCAGCCTGTTCGGCTCGTGCTTCGTGGTGTGCAACGAGATACTGCCGCGCTGGGGCGTGGAGACCGTCTTCGTCGACGGCGAGGATCTCGACCAGTGGGAACAGGCGCTGTCCGTGCCCACTCAGGCGGTCTTCTTCGAGACGCCAGCCAATCCGATGCAGACGTTGGTCGACGTGCGGCGCGTGAGCGAGCTGGCGCACGCGGCGGGCGCGAAGGTCGTGCTGGACAACGTGTTCGCCACCCCGCTGCTGCAACGCGGCTTCGAACTCGGCGCCGACGTGGTGGTCTACTCGGGCACCAAGCACATCGATGGCCAAGGCCGCGTGCTGGGCGGCGCCATCCTGGGCGCCAAGGACTACATCGACGGCCCGGTCAAGACGCTGATGCGCCACACCGGCCCCGCGCTGAGCCCGTTCAACGCGTGGACGCTGCTCAAAGGCTTGGAGACGATGCCGCTGCGGGTGCGCCATTCGTCGGAGTCCGCGCTGCGCATCGCCCGCTTCCTGGAGAGCAACCCGGCCGTCAGCTGGGTGCGATACCCGTTCCTGGATTCGCATCCGCAGTCCGCGCTGGCCGCAAGCCAGATGAGCGGCGGCGGCACCGTGGTCACCTTCGAGTTGAACGCACCCGAGAACGAGGCGAAGAAGCGCGCGTTCGAAGTCCTGAACCGGTTGCGCATCGTCGACATCTCCAACAACCTCGGTGACGCCAAGTCCCTGATCACCCACCCCGCGACCACGACCCATCGCGCCATGGGCCCCGAAGGCCGGGCCACCATCGGCCTGTCCGACGGCGTCGTCCGCATCTCGGTGGGTCTGGAGGACGTGGAAGACCTGCTCCAGGATCTCGACCAAGCCCTCGCCTGAGCAGGGCTCGGTCACATCGGCACGGTGACGCCGGGTGAAGACTGTGCACCGTGCAGGATCAAGTGGCTGGGAACGTCGTCTTTCTTGTCGTTCTTCCTGCCGTTCTTGTTCTTGCCCGGCAGGTCGAAGGCCAGCCGGATCGTCACGGCGCGGCCGGGCGCGATGCGTGCGAAGTCGTCGCCGGGCGGGTTGAGTCCGGCGGTGGCCGCCGCGTCGGGTGCGACGGAGCGGCCCGCGGTGGTGATCAGCCGTTGACCGGTGACGTCGAGGACTTGGTCGCGGTCGGACACGTTGGTGACCGTCAGTGTGACGATCGTTCGGGAACCGCCGCCGGAGCCCACATCGGTCACGGTGAAAGCGAAGTTTCCGTCGCGCACGGCAGTACCCGGATTCGCGGGTTGTCCGCCGGTCGGGGGCAGCGGAGTATCGGTCGGCGTAGCGGGTTCGCGGGTCGTCGGACCTGCGACGGGCGCGGACCCTATGCTGCCTCCCAGCAGCCACAACGCCGCCGCGACGACGAGCGCCGCCCCCGCGGCTACGGGTATCCATCGGCGCTTTCGCCGACGATCGAGCTGCCCGGCGGGAGCGGGTGAACGTACCTCGGGCGTCGGCTGCGCCGGAGTGGCGGCGGTCAGGACGCGAGTTCGCGGGCGGGCGGCCGGTGCCGCGAGAGGCGGGGCCGGTCGCGCAACCGTGGACCGGGCCAGAGCGGCCGACGCCGCCGCGGCGAATTGACCCGCGCTGCTATAGCGTTCGTCCGGTTCTTTGGCCATTCCCCGGGCGATGACGTCGTCGAGCGCGGCCGGGACGCCGTGGGCCGCCAGCGAGGCGCGCGGCGGCTCGGCCATCAGATGTGCGCGCATCTGTTGTGCCGGATCGCCCGCGCCGTAGGGCGGTTGTCCGGTGAGGGCCTCGTAGAGCACGCAGGCCAGCGAATAGACATCGGACCTGGCATCGACCGTGCCGGTGAATCGCTCCGGCGCCATGTACCCCAGCGTGCCGACCACCAGCCCCGTGGCGGTGAGCGCGGTGCCGTCGGCAGCGCGGGCGATACCGAAATCGATCAGATATACGAAACCGCTGGTGTGCAAAAGGATATTGCCCGGCTTCACATCGCGGTGCACGAGTCCGGCCGCGTGCGCGGCGTCCAGCGCCTCGGCGGCCTGGGCGATGACGTCGACGGCTTGATCCGGCGGCAGCGCGCCCGATCGCAGCCGGGTGCCCAGGTCGACGCCATCGATGTAGGCCATCTCCAAGAACAGATGGCCGTCGACCTCGCCGAACGCGTGGATGGGCACGATGTGCGGGTCGCGCGCCCGAGCTCCCAGCCGCGCCTCCCGCTCGAAGCGCTGCCGATAGAGCGAATCCGCGGTACACGCCGCGGGCAGCACCTTGAGCGCCACGGCGCGGCCCTCAGGGTCGTGTGCCAACCACACCTCACCCATGCCGCCACGGCCCAGCAAGCGTTCGAGCGAGTAGTTCCCGAATGTGCCACCGGCGCTCTGCACGGACATGCCTCGACCGTATCGCCGGGTTTCGTGGCCATCGCGGGTGGGAGGGCGTCCCCTTTCGTGCTGTCGACGCCGCACCTTACGCGGAGAAGGCTTCGTCAGGCATCGGCGGTGCGCTCGATGTCGGTGAGATGGGCGATGTTGGCCCGGTCGTCCGGGGACGAGCTCGGTTCGGTGGTGAACCAGGAGTCGAGGATCTCCCGTAGCTCGGCGCTGGAGGTCGAGCGCAGGCTCAAGGCAAGGACATTGGCGTCGTTCCAGGTGCGGGCGCCCGCCGCGGTCGAGGCGTCCGCGCAGAGCGCGGCGCGGACCCCGGCGACCTTGTTGGCCGCGATGGAGGCGCCCGTGCCGGTCCAGCAGCAGACGACGGCCTGGTCGGCGTGGCCGGAGGCGACATCGCGGGCGGCCGCTTCGCTGGCCCACGCCCAGTCGTCGCGTTCCTCGTCGGACAGCGCGCCGTGCAATACGAGTTGGTGGCCACGCTTGCCCAGTTCGTCGACCAGTTCCGCGGCCACTCCGACCAGCTCGTCCGCCGCCACCGAAATTCGCATGGGTTCAGCGTAGTTGCCGGTTCGCGGGCAGTGCCGGCGATCGTTCTCATTGACAGTATGCTGTCAAATATGACAGCATACTGTCATGCTGAAGACCGTGCACATGGCCGTTTACGACACGCTCGCCGACTGGGAGGTGGGCGCGGCGACGGCGCACATCAACAAGCCGAGCTGGCACCGGGAACCGGGAACCTGGCAGGTGAAGACGGTCGGCCTGACCGTGGAGCCGATCACGACGATGGGCGGCATGCGCATCGTGCCGGACGTCGTGCTCGCCGAGCTGACCCCCGCGGACAGCGCGATGTTGATCCTGCCGGGGGCGGACACCTGGGAGGGGCCGCAACTGGATCCGTTCGCGCACAAGGCTCGCGAGTTCGTGGACGCCGGTGTTCCGGTCGCCGCGATGTGCGGTGCGACGTTCGGCTTGGCCAAGACGGGCCTGCTCGACACCCGCGAGCACACCAGCAACGTCGCCGAATACCTTCGCTACAGCGGGTATTCGGGCGCGCATCACTACGTCGACGAACCGGCCGTCACCGACGGTGACGTCATCACCGCCGGGGCGAGCGCGCCGTTCGAGTTCGCGCGCGAGGTGCTCGGCAGGCTCGGCGTGTACGAGCCGCATGTGCTGGATGGCTGGTACGCGTTGTACGCGCACTCCGATCCGGCCGGATGGGCGGTGCTGGCGGAATACGACGCGCAGCACGCGTAAGCGAGAATCGTCCGGGGTACGGATCGGCGAGAGGCCTCGGGAGGTGAAGCATGAACGCTGATCAGGAGCTGTTCGCCGCGGCGGCGATCACGTCGTTCCGCCTGAACGGTCAATTCCTCGCGATCGCCGAGGAGATGGCGCGACCGGCAGGTCTCACCGCCGCTTGGTGGCAGGTGCTCGGCGCGGTCTTGCGAGCGCCGTTGCCCGTAGCGGGGATCGCCAGGGAAATGGGCATCACCCGCCAGAGCGTGCAGCGCATCGCGGATCTATTGGTGGGCAAAGGCCTTGCCGAATACCGTCCCAATCCCGCACACCGCCGGGCGAAACTCGTCGCGATCACCGACGCGGGACTGGCCGCGGTCCGGCGGATCGACCCGCAGCACGCGGTGATGGCGCGGCGGTTCGCCGAAGAACTCGGCCGCGAGCAACTCGCGCTGACCGTCGAGGTGCTCGCCAGATTGTCCGCCGCGGTGGACGCGATCACCGCGGATGACCACCCCGGCGGCCATCCGGAATAGCGTTCGGCCGCAGCGCAGGTCGCGGTCGTGTGTCGGTGGACGCGTGGATCAGGCCTCGAACGGCGACCTGGTCTTGCCGATCAGATCGGCGACGGAGTCCACCACCATCGTGGGTCGGTAGGGGTAGGCCTCGAAGGACGCGCGGGTGGAGATGCCCGAGGTGACCAGGATGGTGCGCATGCCCGCTTCCAGGCCGGAGATGACGTCGGTGTCCATCCGGTCGCCGATCATGACCGTCGACTGGGAATGTGCGCCGATGCGGCGCAGCGCGGAGCGCATCATCAGCGGGTTCGGCTTGCCGACGTAGTACGGGTCGCGTCCGGTGGCGCGGGTGATCAGCGCGGCCACCGAGCCGGTCGCGGGCAGCGAGCCATCGCGGGACGGGCCGGTCGGGTCGGGGTTGGTCGCGATGAAACGGGCGCCTCGCTCGACCAGCCGGATCGCGGTGGTGATGGCCTCGAAAGAATACGTGCGGGTCTCGCCGAGGACGACGTAGTCCGGGTCGCTGTCGGTCAGCACGTAGCCGATCTCGTGCAGTGCGGTGGTGAGGCCGGATTCACCCACCACGTAAGCGGTGCCGTTGGGGCGCTGTTCGTTCAGGAAGGTGGCGGTGGCCAGCGCGGAGGTCCAGATCGCTTCTTCCGGGATGTCGAGCCCGGTGTGCCGCAGTCGCGCCTGCAGATCGCGCGGCGTGCGGATCGAATTGTTCGTCAACACCAGGAACGGTGTCTCGTTGGCGCGTAGTTCGGCGAGGAACTTGTCGGCGCCCGGAATGAGATGGTCCTCGTGCACCAGCACGCCGTCCATATCGGTCAAGTAGGACAGGATCGGCTCGTCGTCTGCGCTCACGCGGCCATTATCCGCTATCGCCGCGCGGCGGCCACCGCAGAAACATTTCGCCCCCGCCGCGGTGTTCTCCGCTGTGAAGATCATCCGCGTCGGGCCGTCGGCGCGGAGGGCGGCAGCGTTGACTACTGTCGATGACGGATCGCGATGGCGGCGAAACGAAACGCGAGGAGCGTGCAGATGAGCGGACTCAAGCTCGGATACAAGGCATCGGCGGAGCAGTTCGGTCCCCGTGAACTCGTCGAGATCGCGGTGCTGGCCGAGCAACACGGCTTGGACAGTGCCACCGTGAGCGACCATTTCCAGCCCTGGCGGCACAAGGGCGGACACGCGCCCTTCTCGCTGGCCTGGCTGGCCGCGGTCGGTGAGCGCACCCAGCGCATCCAGCTCGGCACGTCGGTGCTCACCCCGACGTTCCGCTACAACCCAGCGGTGATCGCGCAGGCATTCGCCACCATGAGTTGCCTGTATCCCGACCGCGTGATGCTCGGTGTCGGCACCGGTGAGGCGCTCAACGAGATCGCCACCGGATACACCGGCGAATGGCCGGAGTTCAAGGAGCGTTTCGCGCGCCTGCGCGAGGCGGTCGACCTGATGCGCGCCCTGTGGACCGGCGACCGCGTCGACTTCGACGGCGAGTACTACAAGACCGTCGGGGCCTCCATCTACGACGTGCCGAAGGGCGGTGTCCCGATCTACGTCGCCGCGGGCGGCCCGCTGGTGGCGCGGTACGCCGGACGCGCGGGCGATGGCTTCATCTGCACCTCGGGCAAGGGGATGGACCTCTACACCGAGAAGTTGATGCCCGCTGTCGCCGAGGGCGCGGCGAAGGCCGGCCGCAGCGTCGACGACATCGATCGGATGATCGAGATCAAGCTCTCCTACGACACCGATCCGGAACTGGCCAGGGAGAACACCCGGTTCTGGGCTCCGCTGTCGCTCACCCCGGAGCAGAAGCACAGCATCACCGACCCGATCGAGATGGAGGCAGCCGCCGACGCGCTGCCCATCGAGCAGATCGCCAAACGCTGGATCGTCGCCAGCGACCCAGACGAGGCCGTCGCCCAGATCAAGCCCTACATCGACGCGGGCCTCAACCACCTGGTCTTCCACGCCCCCGGCCACGACCAGCGCCGCTTCCTCGACCTCTTCCAGCGCGACCTGGCCCCCCGCCTCCGCGCCCTGGCCTGACCGTGCACGAGTGGCACACCACGGAGGTCTTCTCGGCCGATGCCGCAGTGGTGTGCCACTCGCGAAGTCACGCCCGGCGGAGGGCGAAGATGCGCAGGTCGCGGGTGGTGCGGGAGCGGTAGGCGGCGTAGGCGCCGGTGATGTCGACGAAGCGTTGGAAGATCGCGTCTTTGTCGGGAGTCTCGACGGGGGTGGCGGTCACCTGGATGCGTTCTCCCGCGATCGCCACCGTCGCGGTGGGGTGGGCCAGGAGGTTCGCGGTCCAGGCTGGGTGGTGCGCTCGGCCGAAGTTGCTGCCGATCACGTAGAGCGTGTCGCCTTCGTGCACGTACAGCAGCGGCTGGGTGCGCGGTTGGCCGGACTTGCGTCCGATCGTCGTCAGCAGGATGACCGGCGCGCCGATCGGGCCGAGCACGGTGTACTTGGCATGGGTGCGCTCCAGGACCGCCCGGTCCAACGGCGTGAGGGCCCGGACGACTCGGGAGCCGGGCTTGGTGGCCGCGAATCTGCTTGCCGCGCGAGCGAATAGGTTGGTCCGCGAACCCCACTGCCGGTCCGGAAATTGCTCAGCCATGCCCGGACTATAGCGGCCCGGGATACCGGCTTCGGCGGCTTCGCGCCCGGACGTATCGGACTTCGCCGAGCAGGCCGCTGACGTCAACGTGGGCCACGCCACCACCTGCTGCCGTCGACCACCGGGTCCACTCTGTGGTTGCGCTCTTTTGGCCGGTGGGTGACGATCGTCGCGCGGCGGGTTCCGGTTGCCGCTGGTTCACTAAGCTCTGGGACATGGCCGACAACGCTCCATCCGCCGTGTACATCGCCTCTCCCGAAGGCGACACCGGTAAGTCGACGGTGGCACTCGGGGTACTGCAGACGCTGTGCGCGACGACCGCGCGGGTCGGGGTGTTCCGGCCGATCACACGCTCGACCACCGAACCCGACTACATCCTCGAACTGCTGCTCGAGCACAGCACGGCGGACATCGACTACGCGCAGGCGATCGGCACCACCTACGAGCAGGTGCACGCCGATCCGGACGCGGCGATCAGCGAGATCGTGCTGCGCTTCCACGAGGTCGCCAAAGTGTGCGACGCGGTGGTGGTGGTCGGCAGCGACTACACCGACGTGGCCAGCCCCAGCGAGCTGCGCTTCAACGCCAGGATCGCGGTCAATCTGGGCGCACCCGTGTTGCTGGTGGTCCGCGGCGCCGGGCGCACTCCGGACGAGGTGAAGCAGCTGGCCGAACTGTGCGCGTCGGAGCTGGCGCACGAGCACGCGCAGCTCGTCGCCATCATCGCCAACCGCTGCGACCGGCAGCGGCTGGACGAGGTGAGCGCGGCGCTCGGCGGGTTCGACGTCCCGTCCTGGACACTGCCCGAGGTCCCCTTGCTGATCGCCCCCACGATGGCCGAGCTGTGTGCCGCCATCGACGGCGAGATGTACAGCGGTGATCCGGAATTGCTGCACCGCGAGGCGCTGAAGGTCATGGTCGGCGGCATGACCGCCGAGCACATCCTGGAGCGGCTGACCGAGGGCGTGGTGGTGATCGCGCCGGGCGATCGGTCCGACGTACTGCTGAGCGTCGTGAACGCGCACGAGGCCGAGGGCTTTCCGTCGCTGTCGGGCATCATCATGAACGGCGGCCTGCTACCGCATCCCGCGGTGGCGCGGCTCATGACCGGCCTGAAACCCAAGTTGCCGATCCTCACCACCGAGCTCGGCACCTACGACACGGCGGGCGCCGCGTACCGCAGCCGCGGCCGCATGTCCGCGGGCAACCCGCGCAAGGTGAACACCGCTCTGGCTCTGATGGAGGAACACGTGGACGCCGTGGAGCTGTTGCGGCGCATCGACGTTCCGCACAGTCCGGTGGTCACCCCGCAGATGTTCGAATACCAGCTCATCGAGCGCGCGCGAGCCGATCGCAAACGCATCGTGCTGCCGGAGGGCGACGACGACCGTATCCTGCGCGCGGCCGGGCGGGTGTTGCAGCGCAAGATCGCCGATCTGGTCATCCTCGGCGACGAGACGGCGGTGCGCGCCCGCGCCGCCGAGCTCGGGGTGGACATCTCCGCCGCGCAGATGCTCGACCCACGCAACTCCGGCTACCTGGACGAATTCGCCGCCGAATACGCCGAACTGCGCAAACACAAGGGCATCACGCTGGAGCGCGCCCGCGAAACCGTCGCCGACATCTCATATTTCGGCACCATGATGGTGTACAAGGGGATCGCCGACGGCATGGTCTCCGGCGCGGCGCACACCACGGCGCACACCATCCGCCCGTCGCTGGAGATCATCAAAACGGTGGAAGGCGTCTCCACCGTCTCCAGCGTGTTCCTGATGTGCCTGGCCGACCGGGTGCTCGCGTACGGCGATTGCGCGGTCGTGCCGGATCCGACCGCGGAGCAGCTGGCCGATATCGCGATCTCGTCCGCGGCGACCGCCGACCGCTTCGGCATCGAGCCCCGGGTCGCGATGCTGTCGTACTCCACCGGCGAATCCGGTAGCGGGGCGGACGTGGACAAGGTGCGCGTCGCGACGAAGCTGGCGCGCGAGCGCGCACCGAAGTTGCCGGTAGAGGGGCCGATCCAATACGACGCCGCGATCGAACCGACCGTCGCCGACGCCAAGCTGCCCGATTCGGAAGTCGCCGGGCGCGCCACGGTGTTCGTGTTTCCGGACCTCAATACCGGCAACAACACCTACAAGGCGGTGCAGCGCAGCGCGGGCGCGATCGCGATCGGCCCGGTGCTGCAAGGTCTGCGCAAGCCGGTCAACGACCTGTCGCGCGGCGCGCTGGTGGCCGACATCGTCAACACCGTGGCGATCACCGCCATCCAGGCGCAGGACAGCTGATGCGTGCGTTCGCCGTCGCGGCGCGGGCGCGGCGCGGAACAAGCGCGTGGTGATCGTGGTTGCCGAGCGAGTGGGACGCGACCGCGGGACACAGGAGGCGTGATGAGCAAGACGGCCGAGGGCATGGTGCTGGTGATCAATTCCGGCTCCTCGTCCATCAAATACCAGCTGGTGGACTTGGATTCGGACGTGGTCGCGGCCTCGGGCGTGGTCGAGCGGATCGGTGAGGACGAAAGTTCGATCGAGCATCGCGCCGACGGCTCGACCACCGAGCGCCGCGAGCGGATCGCCGACCACGCCGCCGGGCTGCGACTGATCTTCGACACGTTCGCCGCGACGGGCCACGACTTGGTACGCGAAGGCGTGCGGGCGGTCGGGCACCGGGTGGTGCACGGCGGCGAGGTGTTCTACCGGCCCACCCTGATCGACGACAACGTGGTGGCCGCGATCAGCGAACTAGCCGCGCTGGCGCCGCTGCACAATCCGGCCAACGTCGCCGGGATCGAGAGCGCGCGGGCGCTGTTGCCGGGCGTGCCGCAGGTCGCGGTGTTCGACACGGCGTTCTTCCACGGCTTGCCCGCCGCCGCGAAGACCTACGCGATAGACGCCAAAGTGGCGGCCGCCCATGGCATTCGGAAGTACGGCTTCCACGGCACCTCGCACGAATACGTGTCCGGCTGCGCGGCCGAGTTCCTCGGGCGTGACCCCGCCGAGCTGAACCAGATCGTCTTCCACCTCGGCAACGGCGCGTCGGCGTCGGCCATCCGCGGCGGTCGTCCGATCGATACCAGCATGGGCCTCACTCCGCTGGAAGGCCTGGTGATGGGCACCAGGTCCGGTGATCTCGATCCCGGCATCGTGGCGCATCTGGCGCGGTCGGCGCACCTGGACATCGATGCGATCGACACGCTGCTCAACTGGGATTCCGGGATCAAGGGCCTGTCCGGCGTGAACGACTTCCGCGAACTGCGCCGTCTCATCGACGGCGGGGACGAGGCCGCGCGGCTGGCCTACGACGTGTACATCCATCGGCTGCGGCGCTACCTCGGCGCGTACCTGATCGACCTCGGCGGCGTCGACGCGATCACCTTCACCGCAGGAGTCGGCGAGAACAGTCCACAGGTGCGCGCCGACGCCCTGGCCGGTCTCGGCGCGTTCGGCATCGAGGTGGATCCTGCGGCCAACACCGCGGAAAACCGTGCCGCGCGGCGTATCTCCCCGCCCGGCGCACCGGTCGCGGTGCTCGTGGTGCCGACCAACGAGGAACTGGCCATCGCCCGCGCCGCGCGGCGCGTGGTCGACGGCTAGATCCAGGTCTTCGCGCGAATGAGGTTGGCCAGGTCGACGAGCGCGTAGCGATGCCTGCGGTTGGGCGCGCCGCGAGCCAGCGAGCGCAGGGCCGTCTCGGCGCCGGCGCGGAGTTCGCGTTCGGTGAACGGCGCGCCGAACAGTGTGGCATCGGGGCGCTTCGGCGTGTTGCCCGCCTGAAGCCACGCGAGGGCCGCGCCGAGCACCAGCACCCGCATCTGCACCGCGCGACTCTCGCCCGCGGGCAGGCTCAGCATCCGAGACGCCGAGATGTGCAGGGTGGCCTCGTCGAGATCGGCTATCGGCGCGGTGGTGAGCATCAGCAGCACCGCCGTCATCCGCGCGGTGGTGAAATGCCGTGACGCGGCGGGCACGGCGTCCAGCGCCTGCACGGCCTCGGCCACCCGCTCGTCCGCCGCCAGCTGCCTGGCCAGCCCGAAGGCGGCGCTCACCACGGTGCGGTCGGTGCGCCAGACGGTCGCGTAAGCCTGCTCGGCATAGCTGCGCCACTGTTCGGGATCCGGCGAATCCCAATGCTGGAGTATGAGTTCGGCCGTCGCGGCGAGCGCCAGCTGGGGGGCGAGTTCGCCGGGGAGCACACGGAAGACCTCGTCGAAGTTGGTGAAGGCGCGCTCGTACTCCCGGTCTAGCAATTCGGCCATGCCCCGAAACCAGCTCACCCGCCACTCCCGGTCGGGCAGCCGCGCCAGCAAGTCCAGCACCGTGGCGGACTCGCGCAGATCGAGCCGCACGCGCGCCTCGGCGAGGGTGAGTTCCAGCTCGAGCGTCTCCGGGGCGTTGCCGGGATCGGCCTCGGCTCGCTCACGTGCGTGCCGCAGCGCCTCCAGCGCGTGGGCGGGCTCGGGATGCACGGCGGCCGAGAGCAGGGGCGCGGACGGGTCGGCCGGATCCAGCAGCGGAATCGGCAACGCCGCCACCACATCGGGGGCGTCGAGCAGGCTGCTGCGGGGGCGGCCGTCGGTGTAGGCGTCGGTTTGGCTGATCAATTCCTCGGTGCCGAAACTGGACCGCGGCGGCGTGAAGACGGTGGACAACTGCGGGTGTTCGGTCTCGGTCTCCAGCGCGAGGATCTCCCGCAGCACGCCCGACATCTGGGCGGACATCGCACGGGCGGAGGGAAAGCGGCGCCGCGGGTCCGGGTCGGTGGCGCACAGCAGCAGACGATGGAAACACTGGTAGCGAGCCAGCACCGGTTGGTCGGCGGGGTCGGGCAGGCCGTCGAGGTACCGTCCGTGCTCCGAAGGCATGTTCAAGGTGAGCACGGCCAGCGTGCGCCCCACGGTGTAGACATCGGAGGCGACGGTCGGGCCCGTACGCGCGATCTCCGGTGCCTGGAACCCTCTGGTGCCGTACAGGTTCCCGTACGCTTCGATGGTGGCGACGGCCCCGAGATCGATCAGTTTGACCTGGTCGTCGGTGACCATCACGTTGTCGGGCTTGAGGTCGTTGTAGGTCAGGCCGGTCGAGTGCAGGTAGTCCAGCGCGGGCAGGATCTCCAGCAGGTAGGCGATCGCCTCGGTGACCGGCATGCGCTTCGGGCGTTCGTAGGAGTCGAGGATGTCGCGCAGCGACCGGCCGCCGACGTACTCCATGACGATGTAGCCGACGGGTGTGCCGTCCGCGCTGGTGTGCTCGACGAAGTTGTAGATCTTGACGATGCTGGGGTGCGCCACCTCGGCGAGGAATTGGCGTTCGGCCATGGCGACCGCCTGCGCTTCGGCGTCACCGGCGTGCAGCAGGCCCTTCAGCACGACCCAGCGGTCGCTGACATTGCGGTCGATCGCCAGATAGATCCAGCCGAGTCCGCCGTGCGCGATGCAGCCCTGGATCTCGTACTGTCCCGCCACCATGTCGCCCGGGTACAGCGTGGGGCGGAAGTCGAAGGGCGCCTCGCAGGTCGCGCAGGTGCCCGCCGTGGTCGCGGGCCGGGTCGCCGTCGCCCGGCCGACCGGTTTGCCGCAGCGCCAGCAGAATCGCCTGCCTTCGGAGACCACCGCGTTGGTGAGCACGGCGTCGCGTGGATCCGCGGGCGTCACCGTCGGTATCGGCACCAGCCCGGCGCCCAGCCGCCGCACCGCGGGCCGGGTGCGCGCGGTGCGCACGCTGCGTCCGGAGGTGCGCTGCGGAGCCGACGCGGGTTCGGAATCCGTGCGGCGCGTCTGATCCGATGTCGCCGCGTACGCCGCCGTGCCCTGGGTTCCGTCCGGTTCCGGTGTCTCCTGCCTTTCGGCGGGATCGCGTAGCCACGCGGCCGTGCTCGATGTCGTTTCCGGGCGGTCCACGTGCAATCGGGTCGCGTCCGAATGCGCCTCTTCCGCCGGGAGTTCCGCATCCGCGGGCGATATTTCGCGTTCCGTGTCCGGTGGGTTGTCCCGCGTGGGCGGGCCATGTTGCTCCGCGTCGGTGCGCTCCGGTGTGTCGTCGGTGGACGAGGCCGATTCCCCGGCGTCGCGCACGGCAGGGTTCCGTGGGGTCTGCGCGTCATCGGGGGGATCGATGTCCTCGACGCGGTTCAGTGCGACTGTGCCGAACGAGGTCGCGGTACGACCGATCGGCGTATACGTGGTGTGCTCGACTTCTTCGGCCGCAACCGTTTCCGGCTCGCCCGCACCCGCGCGCCGCCCCGTTCCCGTGGCATGAGCCCCCAGTTGTCGCGGGTCCGCGTGGTCTCCACGCGACGGTTTCGCCGCCGCCGCGTTCTGCTGCCGCCCGGCCGACGCGCTGGATCCACCGTCGAACACAGCGGCCGGGCCGGGCCCTACCGCGGCGTTCTCGTCCGGGTCGGGCTCGGGGGCCTGCCGTGTGCTCATCGACCCGTCAGTCCTGATACGTAGGGGCGGGTGGAGCGGGTACGGGGCCGAGGACGGTGAGATATTTCTGGTACAGCCCGACCCAGGTGCCGTCGTTACGGATACGTTCCAGTGTGCCGTTGACGAAGCGGACCAGGTCGTCGTTGCCCTTGGTGATGCCGATGCCGTAAGGCTCCTCGCTGATGCTGCCGCCCACCAGTTCGGTGTACGGGTCCTGCGCGGCCAGGCCGGCGAGCACGGCGTCGTCGGTGCTCACCGCGTCGACCTGGCGCTGTTGCAGCACAACCAGACAGTCGGCCCAGCTCGGCACGGTGAGGATGGTCGCGGCGGGCTGGTCGCGGCGCATGTGCTCCAGCGACGTGGTGCCCGAGACGATGCACACCCGTCGGCCCGCCAGATCGGCCAGGCTGCGGATCCCGGAGTTCTTCACCGCGAGCACCCGTTGGTTGGCGCGCAGATAGACGGTGGAGAACGTGACCTTCTCGCGGCGCTCGCAGTTGATCGTCATGGTCTTGGCGACCAGGTCGACGGTGCGGTTCTGCAACGCCGTCTCCCGCTCGGCGGAGCCGAGGCTGCGGAACTCGATCAGATCCGGGCTGCCGAGCAGATCGCGGGCCACTTCCCTGGCGATGTCGGCGTCGAAACCGACGATGGCGCCGGAGATCGGGTCACGGTAGCTGAACAGATTGCTGCCGGTGTCCAATCCGACGAGCAGCCTGCCGCGCGCCCGGATCGCGTCGATCGCCGAGCCGCGCGCGGCCGCGCCCGCTCCGGTCGGACGCAGGCTCGCGGTCGGGTCTCCACACCGCGACGTGCCCGGCGACGGCGGGACCGGCGAATCGGTGAGCACCGGAACGGCCTTGGCAGGCAACGGGGGATCGGTGTACTTCGGCGTCTTGCCCGACACCGGCGCGCCGGAATCGCTCGCACAGCCGCTCGCCAGCGTCACGACGACGAGAGTGGCCACCAGAATGCCGCGCGCGGATCTCATCGGTACTCCCGAAGCCGGGGCCAGATGCCCAGTCCGACATAGCCTGCCGCCAGTATGCCGAGCACCATCGCGCCCGCGCCCAGGAAGTCCAGGATGCGGGCCGCCTGGGAGATCCTCTCGCGCAGCGTGTCCCTGGTGGCGGCGATGCC
This sequence comes from Nocardia sp. NPDC004718, assembly GCF_053601535.1. NCBI lineage: Bacteria > Bacillati > Actinomycetota > Actinomycetes > Mycobacteriales > Nocardiaceae > Nocardia > Nocardia sp. NPDC004718. The sequence goes on along the minus strand of NZ_JBSGCA010000001.1, from coordinate 278,287 downwards.
TTGCTCCAGCGAACGGTCCAGCGCCTCCACCTGCACGGTGACGTCCGCCGAGCCGGGTCCGGTCGCCACCACGGCCGCGCTGTTGAAATCGCCCTTCGCCAGCGCGTCGTTCATGCGCTGGTGCGCCACCCGCCAGCGCGCCAGGGCAGGCACGGCATTGCGCATCTCGTTCGCCGCGGGCGCGGAGCCGGGATACTTGCCGATCAGATCGGCCAGCCGTTCGATGTCCGCGTCGTAGGTGCGGTCGTAGTCGCCGGTCGCGTCGCGGCGCACCAATTTCAACGTCTCCGCGGCGCGGGCCTGCTGCACCAGGATGCGGCTCTCGGTCAACCGGGAGGAGGGCACCGCGCCGTCGTCGCGAGCGCTGATCATCGCCGCCGCCGACACCGAGCCCGCGATCACCGTCCACGCGAGCAGGATCAGCATGGCCACCGACGCGAGCACCAGGCCCGGGTTGAGCACCCGCCGCCAGCGTCGCGCCAGATCGCGCTGGACCCAGACCAGCACGCCGAGGGTGAGCAGCAGGAGGCCGATCGCGGACCACGGCGGGCGCACGTGGTTGCGCTGCGCGGCGGTCACCGCCGCCGAGCGATGATTGTGCAGTTCCTCGGCCATCGGCAGCAGCGTCGTCTGCATCTGGTTGGAGGCCTCGCTCAAATACGCGGCGCCGACCGGATATCCGCTGCGATTGTTCGTCCGTGCGGTTTCCACCAGACCGGAGTACACCGGCAGGCCGGTGACTATGCCGGTGCGCAGCCGCGCATCCGGATCGGCCGCCGCGTCGGATTGGGTGACCAATTCCGCGGACGCTTCGCCCAGGGCCTGCGTGTACCGATCCCGCACCGCCTGCGGCTCCAGCCCGCCGGAGATGAAGGCGGTGCTCGCCGCGGCGTCGGCGATCGACAGCGAAGTGTAGAGCCGGAGCGCGGAGTGCGCGTCCGGTTCGGTGTCGCGCAGCAACACATCAAGGCCCTGCTGTCGGTCACCGACCGTCCCGGCGGTCACCGAGCCCGCGGCCAGGCACAACCCGATGAGCAGCAGCCCGAGCGCGATCAGCCGTCCCGGTGAGGAATTGGCGAACGAACGCAGATTGGTCAGGTCGAGACGTTCGCGCACCACCGCGACGCTCAGGCCGCCCGGATCGTCCCCACCGGCGGGCTCGGGCGCGGACGACGGCCGGAGTTCGGCCGTCGTCGGCTCGGAGCTAGCCATGTCCACCTCCCCAGTTTGGGCCGCGTACGCGGATTTCTCGACGGCTGGACCGAATATCCGATCGATCCGTGCGTGTTGGTGCGGAGTTTATTGTGGTCGTACGGGCGCCGCGGCGTGTGAAACACCCCCGATTGGGAGGAGGCGGCGGTGAGGCGCTGCCCGCGGCTGGACGAGGATGGGTACGACATGCGTGGTGACGGTGACGGTTGGTCGCATGGCCCGGACGGATTGCGGCACTGGGGGCGCTTCGGCGCCGCCGGACTGCTGCTGCGCGCTCCGCTGGCCGAAGGCGGTTCGGCGGTGCTGCTGCAACACCGCGCGCCGTGGAGTCATCAAGGCGGGACCTGGGCGTTGCCCGGCGGCGCGCGGGACAGTCACGAGACGCCCGTGCACGCGGCGGTCCGCGAGGCGTGGGAAGAGGCGGGCATCGATCCGGCCGACGTCCGGGTGCGCGGCGAGCGGTTGACAGCGTCGGCCCTGAGCGGCTGGACCTACACCACGGTCGTCGCCGACGCGGTGATGACGCTGCCGACCACCGGCAATCGCGAGAGCACCGAATTGGCCTGGGTCCCCGAGGACGACGTCGACGCCCGCCCCCTGCATCCCGGTTTCGCCGCGTCCTGGCCCACTCTGCGCGCCGCACCGGCGCGGGTGCTGCTCGCCGAACTCGGCGACGATCGAGCCGTCGCCGCCGCCCTGCCGCGCACGCTCGACCTCGCCGACCTCGGTTTCGTTTGGCTGCATGCGGATCCGGCCGGGCCGGGCGACTACGCCAGGATCGTCGACGAGCCGGGCGTGCAGGCCGCGGAGCCCGCGTCGAACGGGAGCACGGCGGTGGAGACCGCGCTTTCGTTCACCCGCGGACAGGTGCTTTCCTGATCGCGGCGCTCACGCGTTCGCCAGTAGCGCCGTTTTCAGCTCGCGCGCCGCGGCTTCCGGATCGCGTGCCTCGGTGATCGCGCGCACCACGACGACCCGCTTCGCCCCGGCTTCCAGTACTTGCGCCAGGTTCTCGGCGTTGATCCCGCCGATCGCGAACCAGGGCCGGGTGGGGTGGGCGTCCGCGGTGGAGCGAACCAGTTCGGGGCCCGCCGCCTGCCTGCCGGGTTTGGTCGGGGTCGCCCAGATGGGGCCGGTGCAGAAGTAATCGATGTGCTCGTCGATCGCGGCGAGCCCGGCCTGCGCGCGATTGTGCGTGGATCGTCCGATCACCACGTCGGGCCCGAGGATTCGGCGGGCGTACCAGGGCGGCAGGTCGCCTTGGCCGAGGTGCAGCACGTCGGCGGTGGCGGCGAGGGCGATGTCGGCGCGATCGTTCACCGCGACCAGCCCGCCGTGCCTGCGTGCGGCGGCCTTGAGTTCGGCCAGCGCGCCGAGCTCGGCCCTGGCCTCGAGCGGGCCGAACTCGGCCTCGCCCGGTGATCCTTTGTCCCTGAGCTGGATGATGTCGACTCCGCCTGCGAACGCGGCCTCGGCGAACTTGGCCAGATCGCCCTTCTCCCGGCGAGCGTCGGTGCACAGGTACAGCCGCGCGTTCGTCAGACGCTCCCGCGGCGAGGCGGGTCGATTGGGGTGGGAGGGTTGCACGCCTTCGACCGTAGCCGCGCTACCGTGGGGATGCGAAACAGGAGGCAGGTGGATCGGATGCGGACTCTGGCCGTCGTCGGTGGCGGCGCCGTCGGGCTCGCCGTGGCCTGGCGGGCCGCCGAGGCCGGTTGGTCGGCCACCCTGTTCGATCCGGCGGTCGCCACCGGGGCCTCCTGGGTGGCTGGGGGCATGCTCGCACCGCTGTCGGAAGGCTGGCCCGGCGAGGATCGGGTGCTCGAATTCGGCGCCGCGTCGCTGGCCCGCTGGCCGGAATTCGCCGCCCGGCTGGCGCACGCGACCGGCGTCTCGGTTTTCGTGGCGGACGAGACCATGACCGTCGCGCTGGACGCGGCCGACGCGGCCGACCTGCGCACCGTGGCCGATTGGGTCGGCGGACGCGGGCACGAGCTGCGCCTGCTGGATCGCGCCGGAGTGCGTGAGCGGGAACCCGGCCTGGCCAGGACGGTGCGCGCCGCGCTGCTCGCACCCGCCGAACCCGCTATCGACAACCGCAAGCTGGTCGCCGCGCTGCGGCAGGCCGCCGAGGCGGCCGGCGTCGTGGTGCGCGCCGAGTCCGTAGACTCGCTGACGGAACTTCCGCACGACCAGGTCGTGCTCGCCGCGGGAGCCGCGTCGGCGGCACTGTGGCCGGAGCTGCCGGTTCGCCCGGTCAAGGGCGAGATCCTGCGCCTGCGGCAACGGCCCGGCGTCGCGCCCGCGCCGCGCCGGGTGATCCGAGCCAGAGTGCACGGGCGCGCGGTCTACCTGGTGCCGCGCGCCGACGGAATCGTCGTCGGCGCCACGCAGTACGAGGCGGGTTTCGACACCGCGGTCACCGTCGCGGGCGTCCGCGACCTGATCGCCGACGCGGAGGCGATTTTCCCCGGCATCGGCGAATACGAACTCGCCGAAGCGAGCGCCGGTTCCCGGCCGGGCAGCCCGGACAACCTGCCGTTGATCGGCCGGCTCACCGACCGGATCGTCGCGGCCACCGGGCACGGCCGCAACGGCATGCTCACCCTGCCGCTCACGGTGGACGCGGTGGCGAGCCTGCTCGGCGGGGCAATGCTGCCCGAAGCGGAAGTAGCCGACCCGCAACGCTTTTCGACGACTGTAGGAGGAATTCGATGACGCTGTCATCCGTCCCCATCGGTGTCACGGTGAACGGCGACGAGCACGAGTTCGCCGAGCCGCTCACCGTGCGCGAGTTGTTGGAGCGCCTCGGACTGCCGTGCCGGGGTGTCGCGCTCGCGGTGGACGGAGCCGTGTTCCCCAAGTCGCGCTGGGACGAACCGGTCGGGCGCGGCTGGCAGATCGAGGTGCTGACGGCGGTTCAAGGTGGCTGAGGCTGCGACGGCATCCGCACACGCTCCACTGCGGATCGCCGACCGAGAGTTCGGTTCCCGCCTGATCATGGGCACCGGCGGCGCGGAGAACCTCGCCGTGCTGGAGGAAGCGCTGATCGCCTCCGGCACCGAGTTGACCACCGTGGCCATGCGGCGCATCGACGCCGCGGGCGGCACTGGTGTGCTCGACCTGCTGAAACGTCTGGACATCGCGCCGCTGCCGAACACGGCGGGCTGCCGCACCGCGGCCGAGGCGGTGCTCACCGCGCAGCTGGCGCGGGAGGCGCTGGACACCAACTGGGTGAAGCTCGAGGTGGTCGCCGATGAGCGCACCCTGCTGCCGGACCCCGTCGAACTGCTCACCGCCGCGGAACAACTCGTCGACGACGGCTTCGTCGTGTTGCCCTACACCAACGACGACCCGGTCCTGGCCCGCCGTCTGGAGGAGGCGGGTTGCGTGGCGGTGATGCCGCTGGGCGCGCCCATCGGCACCGGCCTCGGCATCGGCAACCCGCACAACATCGAGATGATCGTCGCCGAAGCGAAGGTGCCGGTCATCCTGGACGCGGGCATCGGCACCGCGAGCGACGCCGCTCTCGCCATGGAACTCGGCTGCTCCGCGGTGTTGCTGGCCACCGCCGTCACCAGGGCGAAGCGCCCCGAGTTGATGGCCGCGGCGATGGCGGACGCGGTGCGCGCGGGATACACCGCGCGCTTGGCCGGGCGCATCCCGAAGCGCTTCTGGGCTCAGGCATCGTCCCCGGGGCTGTGAGGCGTCGGGCTCGAGTCCAGAGGCTCGGGATGTCGATGACGGCTTTCGGATTTCCTGAACAGGTGGCGACACGACGCATGTGGCGACACCACTCGACGGGCGAGTCCGGTCGGCGGCGCTGGGGAGCGGCGGACTCGAGCGAGGGTAGCCGCGTCGGAGGTGCCGCGATCATTTGGCGGGACGCCTGGTCACCGTGGGCTCAGCCGATGACGAAAGGGATTCGCGCCAAGCCGTATCGCGTGCTCGGCCCTCACTCCGTCGGCGACTGATGGCGGGCCAGTCGCCCCCGGATCCAGCCGGTGACGGAAGCGGGTCCCGCCACGTCGTAGCAGGTGCCTGCCATCACTCGGTGTGCGAGTCCGGGCGCGCTGGGTTCGGGCCTCAGCCGTTGACGAAGGTGAGGTTCGTCGCGTCGTAGCGGTCGCCCGCCACTTGCTCCGGCGGGGCGGCGGCCTCGATGGCGGCGAGGTCGTCGGCGGACAGCTCGATGGTCAGCGCTGCGAGGTTCTCCGCCAGGTATCGCTGCCGTCGGGTGCCGGGGATCGGCACCACATCGTCGCCCCGATGCTGTACCCAGGCCAACGCGAGCTGGCCGGCGGTGACGCCCTTCGCCGCGGCCAGCTCGTTCAGCTCGGCGACGATCGCCAGGTTCCGTTCGAGGTTGCCGTCGGCGAAGCGAGGCTGGCTGCGCCGCACGTCGTTGTCCGCCAGACCTTCCACCGAGTTGTACCGTCCGGTCAGGAATCCACGCCCGAGCGGCGAGAAGGGGACCAGGCCGATGCCGAGCTCACGGCAGACCGGGACGATCTCCGCCTCCAAATCGCGGGTCCACAACGACCACTCGCTCTGCAACGCGGCGATCGGATGCACCGCGTGCGCGCGGCGAATGGTGTCCGCGCCCGCCTCCGACAGCCCGAGGTGCCCGACCTTCCCGGCCCGTACCAGTTCGGCCATCGCGCCGACGGTCTCCTCGATCGGCACCTGCGGGTCCACCCGGTGCAGGTAGTAGAGGTCGATGTGGTCGACGCCGAGCCTGCGCAGCGACGCCTCGCATGCCTGTCGCACGTAGGCCGCGTCGCCGCGGATGTGAGTGGGCTCGCCCAAGCGGTTGGCGAAGCCGAATTTCGTGGCGAGCACCACCTCGTCTCGCCGCCCTGCGACGGCCCGGCCGATCAGCTCCTCGTTGTGCCCCGCGCCGTAGAAGTCGGCGGTGTCCAACAAGGTGACCCCCAGGTCGAGAGCATGGTGCAGCGTCGCGATCGACTGCTCGTCGTCCGCGGCGCCGTAGCCGTGGCTCATACCCATGCACCCCAGGCCCTGCGCGGAAACGGTCAGCCCACCGAGCTGCCGGGTCGGGACCTCGTTCATGCTGCTACCTCCTGCACTCGAATTCGTCGGCCCCGACGCTAGGTGCTGGAGCGCGCTCCATGTCAACAGCGCGGTGCGATTCCCGCTAGTGGCACATGGTCGAGAGGTCTTCTCGCACTTCGCCGCAACCATGTGCCACTCGCGGCGCCTCAGCGGCGTTCGTGGCGGGAGCGGGCGAGTTGGTAAGCCGTTCGGAGAAGGGTGCGGGTGGGGGCGGTGGTTCGGGGGCCGGGGTTGACGACCGCCAGCCAGGCGGCGGATGCGTAGACCGGGTGGGGGATCACCGTATCGGTTGCGCTCGGATTGCCGGGGGTGGATCGTTCGCGGGGAGTGTGGCCGGTCCAGTGGGTGAAGGCTTCTTTTCCGGCGGCGATATTGACGCGGAACGTATCTGGGCGGTCCAAGTCCGAACTTTCGTCGCCGGGATAGTTCTTCGTCACGATCGTCGCGAACGGCTGGGTCGCCTTCGGTATCACGCCGTCCGGTGAGTAGTAGAAGAAGGTATCGCCCCAGCTGATCTCCGGTGAGCCGTCACCGGGGCCAGGGCTGAGGGTGAGGACTCCGTCGAGGGCGGAGACGAAGCCGATGATCTCGTCGATGGTCATGCATTCCAGCGTTTCATTAAGGTGCTTATGGAGACTTCGAGCAGGAGACGCATGGCAAATGGCGTGACAAGTCGCAACTCCACGATGCGTACGGCCGATGTGGCGCTGCGGGCCGGGTACTCCGTGCAGCAGATCCGCAACCTCGAACGCGACGGTGTGCTGCCGACGGCGATACGCACTGCGACCGGCTACCGCAGATACGGCGAGGTGCATGTGCGTTCCGCACTCGCTTATCGGGCGCTGGCGGCCGGCGTCGGCCCCGTCGAGGCCAAGCGCATCGTTCGTGCCGTCCACGAGGGACCGTTTCCCCAGGTGCTCGCCTTGCTCGACGCGGCACACGCCCGGCTGGACCGGGAACGCACCGACCTGACACTCGCCGAACGGGCGGCGGAGGTGATCGCCGCCGAGCCGATCGCCGACGTGCGCCCTTCGGATGCGATGGGCGTCGCCGAACTCGCCGCCGCGCTGGGCGTGCGCCCGTCGACACTGCGGCATTGGGACGCGGAGGGACTCGTGGTCCCGGATCGGGCGACCGCTCAGGGCACGCGAAGGTATTCGCCCGCCCAAGTCCGGGATGCCCGCATCGTGCACCAGCTGCGCCGGGCCGGGTATCGCGTCGACACGCTGAAGACCTTGATGCCCGACCTACCGCGCGGCCTCCGATCCGAGGATGTCGAGGCGGCGCTGGCGGCGCGAAACGCGAGCATCACGGCCCGCTCCCATGCCCTGCTCGACGCGGCGGCCGCGCTCAGTGCCGTATTCGCGCTCACAGACCCCTAGGGGTGCCCTATTCCATCCCCTCATCCTCGAGGATGATCCAACTCGGCACTAATTACCGACGCGCGCGCTCGCGATTTGCGGAATGCTGGGCGGCATGATCGAGCTGAAAGGCCTCACCAAGCACTACGGGCAGACCGTAGCGGTGCAGGATCTCACCTTCACCGTTCGCCCCGGGCAGGTGACGGGGTTCCTCGGACCGAACGGCGCGGGCAAATCGACCACCATGCGCATGATCCTCGGCTTGGACAAGCCCACCGCGGGCACCGCCTTGATCAAAGGCAGGCCGTACCACGAGCTGGACCATCCGCTGCGCATCGTCGGTGCGCTGCTGGACGCCAAGTGGGTGCATCCGAACCGGTCGGCGCGGGCTCATCTGGAGTGGATGGCCGCCTCCAACGACATCGCCAAGTCCCGGGTGGAGGAGGTGCTGCGGCTGGTCGGCCTGTCCGAGGTGGCGGGCAAGTCGGCGGGCGGCTTCTCGCTCGGCATGTCGCAACGGCTCGGCCTGGCCGGCGCGCTGCTGGGCGACCCGGAGGTGCTGCTGTTCGACGAGCCGGTGAACGGCCTCGATCCGGAGGGCATCCTGTGGATCCGCCGCTTCATGCAGCGGCTGGCCGCCGAGGGCCGCACGGTGCTGGTCTCCAGCCATCTGCTGTCGGAGATGGCGCAGACCGCCGAGCACCTGGTTGTGATCGGGCGCGGCAAGCTGATCTCGGACTCCACCACCCAGGAGTTCATCGAACGCGCCTCGGAGCAGACGGTCCGGGTGCGCAGCCCGCAACTCGACCAGCTGCGCAGCGTGCTCACCTCCAACGGCATGACCGTCCGGGAGGACGGCGCGAGTGCCGACGGCCCCGCGCTCATGGTGGCGGGCGTCTCCAGTGACGCGGTGGGCAAGCTCGCGGGCGAGAACAGCATCACGCTGTTCGAGCTGGCCCCGCAGCGCGCGTCGCTGGAAGAGGCGTTCATGCGGATGACCGGCGGCGCGGTGGAGTACCACGGCGAAGGCTTCGATCAGGTGATGGGAGGTGCGCTCTGATGGGCGTGCTGGCAGCGGAACGAATCAAGCTCACCTCGACCAGGTCGCCCTGGTGGTGCTCGGCGATCGTCATCGCCCTCGCGCTGGGCATGGCCGCTTTGCTCGCCTCGGTGGCGCGCGCGTCCTACGGCAAGGAAGGCGCGATCGACCTGACGGTCTCCACCGCGGTGGCCGGGATCAGCGGTTTCGGCGTGATGGTCCTGATGATCATGGCCACCCTGACCGTGACCAGCGAATACCGCTTCGGCATCATCCGGACGACGTTCCAGGCGACGCCGCACCGGGCCAAGGTCGTCCTGACCAAGGCGGGGCTGGTCAGCGTGTACGGCGCGCTGCTGACCATCGCCTTGGCGTTCGTCGCCTACGTGGTGGCCAAGGCGATCAGCGGGCCGGACGCGGGCGCGGCGCTCACTCTGTCCAGCGCGGCCGACTGGCGTGAGGTCTACTCCATCCCGATCTACGCGTTCCTGTGCGTCGTCCTCGCGGTCGGCGTCGGCGTGCTGGTGCGGCAATCCGCCGCCGCGATCTCGCTGATCGTGCTGTGGCCGCTGCTCATCGAGGGGCTGCTCGGGGCGTTCGGCAGCTTCGGGCGCAATGTCACCCCGTTCCTGCCGTTCGCGAACGCGAACCATTTCATGAGCGCCTCCCCGTCCACGGCCAACTGGCACTGGGGACCCTGGGGCAGCCTGCTGTACTTCACCGTCTTCGTCGCGATCGTCTTCGGCGCGTCGCTGGTCGTGGTGAACCAGCGCGACGCTTGAGACGAGTTCCCTTGACGACCCGAGTCGCCTTCCCTCGCCACTCGGGTTGACGGTGCGCCGACCTTGTCGGGAGGTCCGGCGCTCCCCCCACCGCCCGTCACTGCCCGGCGGACGGTGCCCTGATCGGCCCGGTGCGAACCCTCGCGCCGGGCCGATCGTGCGTGTGAACATCGAGGAAACTATGCCGCTTGCCGGTTCCGAGACCCCTTCTCGCCCGAGTAGCCTCGGTGCAGCAACCAGCTCGTTATCCAATGCCGGGCCCGACGGTGTGCTCGCCGAGGTTCGCAGCGGAGGTGGCACATGGTGATGATCGGTAACCTGCCGACGTCGGATCGGCTGAGATACCCTCGGGGCGTGCATGAAACACCTTCCGGCGGCGCCGAGCCGGGGTCGGGGCCGGAGGCCGAGGGAGGGGTGCCGCCCGAGGTGGTCATTCCGTTGGAGCCGTCCGATCCGGACGCTGCTCCCCGCCGTTCCGGCGGGCGACGTCGTGGCCAGATATCCGGGCTGGTGAGCGCGGCGAATCAGCGGGCGGACCTGATCGGCGTGCTGCGCAAGGCGCGGCAGCAACTGCCGGGTGATCCCGCTTTCGGCGACCCGCTGTCGGTTTCCGGGCCCGGCGGGGCGCGAGCGGTCGCGCGCGCGGCGGACAAACTGGTCGGCGACGCACCGAGCGCCGCGCGGGAGATCGGCTTCGGCGCCTTGCAGGTCTGGCAGGCCGCTCTGGAGCGGATGGGACGCGGTAAAGGTAGCCAAGAAGTAACTGTCATGTTCACCGATCTGGTGGCCTTCTCGCGCTGGTCGCTGTCGGCCGGTGACGAGGCCACCCTGGAACTGTTGCGCAAGGTGGCCAAGGCCATCGAACCGCCGATCGCCGAGCGGGGCGGCCACGTGGTCAAGCGCATGGGCGACGGGGTCATGGCGGTGTTCCCTTCGGCCGACCGGGCGGTGCGCGCCGCCGTGACCGCGAAGCGCAACCTGGCCGACGTGCAGGTGCGCGGCTATACCCCGCAGATGCGGATCGGTTTGCACACCGGTTCCCCGCGTGAGCTCGGGGGCGACTGGCTCGGGGTGGACGTCACCATCGCGGCCCGGGTCATGGAGGCGGGCGGCAACGGCAACACCATGCTGTCGGAGGCCACGCTCCAGGGGCTGCGGCCGGAGACGCTGGCGGAGCTGGGCTTGGCGGCCAAGCCGTATCGCCGCAGCTTCTTCGCTGCGCCACTCAACGGTGTCCCCGAGGACCTGCGAATCTTCCGGTTGTCGAGGGGCTGAGCGGCTGCCTCTCCGCTCGATCTATCCGAGCCACCAGGCCAGCGCGCCGCCCGCCGCGAGGGCGGCGCAGACGGCGAGCGCGATGGACAGCGGCCGGGCCGTCCTCCAGGTGGTGTAAACGCCGCCGAGCAGGAAGCCCGCCAGGGCGAACAGAACGATCACGGTGACGTCGCTGGACACGGTGCCATCTTGCTCCAGCCCGCTCGGTCTCCCGGTGGCCGGGGCGGCGGGTCGGCAATTAACAAGCACGCATGCTTGCTTTTTTCTGGCCCCGGTGTGATGCTGGTCGCGGAACGCGGACTTCACGGGTGCGGCATGCGGCTCATCCTGACGGTTCGCCGTACAGGAGGCATTCCCGCTGATGAGTATGCTGGCCGCCGACCCGGACGTGCTCCGGATCGGCAACTGTTCCGGCTTCTACGGCGACCGGCTCGGCGCCATGCGCGAGATGCTGGAAGGGGGACAGCTCGACGTCCTCACCGGCGACTATCTCGCCGAACTCACCATGCTGATTCTCGGCCGGGACCGGATGAAGGACCCGGATCTCGGCTACGCCAAGACCTTCGTCAAGCAGATCGAGGACTGCCTCGGGCTGGCGCTCGAACGCAACGTGCGCATCGTGGCGAACGCGGGCGGCCTGAACCCGGCCGGTCTGGCGCAGCGTCTGCGTAAAGTCGCCGCCGACCTCGGACTGGACGCCAAGATCGCGCACGTCGAGGGTGACGACCTCCTCGCGCGCGCCGGTGACCTCGGCTTCGGCGCGCCGCTGACCGCCAACGCCTACCTCGGCGCGTGGGGCATCGTCGAATGCCTGAACGCGGGCGCGGACATCGTGGTCACCGGCCGGGTCACCGACGCCTCGGTGATCGTCGGCCCCGCCGCCGCCCACTTCGGCTGGAGCCGAACGGATTACGACCGCCTGGCCGGCGCGGTGGTGGCCGGGCATGTCATCGAGTGCGGCACCCAGGCCACCGGCGGCAACTACGCCTTCTTCACCGAGCTCGCCGATCTGGGCAGGCCGGGTTTCCCGATCGCGGAGATCCGCGCCGACGGCGGCAGCGTCATCACCAAACACGCGGGCACCGGCGGCGCGGTCACCGTCGACACGGTCGAGGCCCAGCTCATGTACGAGATCCAGGGGGCGCGCTACGCCGGGCCCGACGTCACCTCCCGCCTGGACACCATCCGGCTCGACCAGGACGGCCCGGACCGGGTGCGGATCAGCGGCGTCACCGGTGAGGCCCCGCCGCCCCGGCTCAAGGTCTCGCTGAACACCCTCGGCGGTTTCCGCAACGAGATGGAATTCGTGCTCACCGGTCTGGACATCGAAGCGAAAGCGGAACTGGCGCAACGGCAACTGGAGTCCTGGCTGCCGAGCCGACCGTCCGAGCTGACCTGGACCTTGGCCCGCCTGGACCGCCCGGACGCCGACACCGAGGAGCAGGCCAGCGCACTGCTGCGCTGCGTGGTGCGCGACCCGGACCCGAACAAGGTCGGACGCGCGTTCTCCAACGTCGCGGTGGAGCTGGCGCTGGCCAGCTATCCGGGGTGCAGCTTCACCACCTTGCCGGGCAACGGTTCTCCTTACGGCGTGTTCACGCCCGGGTTCGTCGACGCCGCCGAAGTGCCGCACACGGCGGTGCTGCCCGACGGCGCCCGCGTCGAGATCGCCCCGGCGACGGAGACGGCCGAACTCGCCGCCGTCGACGAGCCGCCCGCTCCGGAACCGCTGCCCGCCGGGGAAACTCGCCGCGTGCCGCTGGGAACCATCGCGCTGGCACGCAGCGGTGACAAAGGCGGTGACGCGAATATCGGTGTGTGGGTGCGCACCGACGAGCAATGGCGCTGGCTGGTGCACACGCTCACCGTGGAGCGCATCAAAGAACTCCTCCCGGAAGCGGTTTCGCTGACCGTCACCCGGCACGTCCTGCCCAATCTGCGGGCGCTGAACTTCATCATCGAAGGCCTGCTCGGCCAGGGCGTGGCCTATCAGGCCCGCTTCGACCCGCAAGCCAAGGGACTCGGCGAATGGCTGCGGTCTCGTCACCTCGACATTCCAGTGGAGCTGCTGACATGACGAAACTCTGGGAAACGCCGGAACGACGCGAATTGCGTTCCACGGTGCGCGGATTCGTGGAACGCGAGATCCTGCCGTACCTGGACGGCTGGGAGCGCGCCGGTGAGATCCCGCGCGAGCTGCACAAGAAGGCGGGCGCGCTCGGCCTGCTCGGCGTGCAGTTCCCGGAATCCGCGGGTGGTTCCGGCGGCGACGGCGTGGACGCGATGATCGTCTGCGAGGAGATGCACCAGGCCGGTGCGTCCGGCGGGTTGTTCGCCTCCCTGTTCACCTGCGGCATCTCCGTGCCGCACATCATCGCCTCGGGCAACGCCGCGCAGATCGAGCGCTGGGTGAAGCCGACGCTGGCTGGCGAGAAGATCGGATCGCTCGCGATCACCGAGCCCGGCGGCGGCTCCGACGTCGGGCACCTCACCACCACCGCGCGCCGCGACGGCGACCACTACATCGTCAACGGCGCCAAGACCTACATCACCTCCGGCGTCCGCGCCGACTTCGTGGTCACCGCGGTGCGCACCGGCGGGCCGGGCTCCGGCGGCATCTCGCTGCTCATCGTCGACAAGGACACGCCGGGCTTCACGGTCAGCCGCAAGCTGGACAAGATGGGCTGGCTGGCCTCCGACACCGCCGAACTGTCCTACGTCGACGTCCGGGTGCCGGTAGAGAACCTGGTCGGCCCGGAGAACTCCGGCTTCTACCAGATCGCGGGCGCGTTCGTCAGCGAGCGCGTCGGCCTGGCGGTGCAGGCGTATTCCAGCGCGCAGCGCTGCCTGGAGCTGACGCTGGAGTGGGTGCGCAATCGCGAGACCTTCGGCCGCCCGCTGATCAGCAGGCAGGCGGTGCAGAACACGGTCACCGAGATGGCGCGTCGGATCGATGTGGCCCGCGTCTACACCCGGGATGTGGTGCAGCGCAGCGCCGAAGGCGAGACCGACCTGATCGCCGAGGTGTGTTTCGCGAAGAACACCGCGGTGGAAGCGGGCGAGTGGGTGGCCAACCAGGCCGTCCAGTTGTTCGGCGGCCTCGGTTACATGCGCGAATCCGAGATCGAGCGTCAGTACCGGGATATGCGCATCCTCGGGATCGGCGGCGGCACTACCGAAATACTGACCGGACTGGCGGCGAAGCGATTGGGGTACCAGTCATGACCATCTTGCGCAGCACCTTGGACACCGCCGCGCCCGAGTACGAGGCGGCCGCGGAGGCGATGACGGCCAAGCTCGCCGAGGTCGACGCGGAGTTCGCCAAAGCCATCGCGGGCGGTGGGCCGGACAAGCTGGCGCGGCATCGCAAGCGCGGCAAGCTGACCGCGCGCGAGCGCATCGAGCTGCTCGTCGACGAGGACTCGCCGTTCCTGGAGTTGTGCCCGCTGGCGGGCTGGGGTAGCGAATTCCACGTCGGCGGCAGCACCATCGCGGGCATCGGCATCGTGGAGGGCGTCGAGTGCATGATCGTCGCGCCCGATCCGACCGTGCGCGGCGGCACCTCGAACCCGTGGACGCTGCGCAAGACGTTGCGGATCAACGACATCGTGCGCGAGAACCGGTTGCCGGTGATCTCGCTGGTGGAATCCGGCGGCGCGGATCTGCCCACGCAGAAGGAGGTCTTCGTCCCCGGCGGCCGGATGTTCCGCGACCTCACCCAGGCGTCGGCGGCGGGCATCCCGACCATCGCGCTGGTGTTCGGCAACTCCACCGCGGGCGGCGCGTACATCCCCGGCATGTCCGATCACGTGGTGATGATCAAGGAGCGCTCCAAGGTGTTCCTCGGCGGTCCGCCGCTGGTCAAGATGGCCACCGGTGAGGAATCCGACGACGAATCCCTCGGCGGCGCGGACATGCACGCGCGGATCTCCGGCCTGGCGGATTACTACGCCGTGGACGAGCAGGACGCGATCCGCATCGGCCGCTCCATCGTCAAGCGGCTGAACTGGCGCAAGCAGGGTCCCGCCCCGCGCGCCGAGGTGATCGAGCCGCTCTACGACCCCGAGGATCTGCTCGGCATCGTGCCGTCGGATCTGAAGATCCCGTTCGATCCGCGCGAGGTGATCGCCCGCATCGTGGACGGCTCGGATTTCGACGAGTTCAAGCCGCTCTACGGCAGCAGCCTGGTCACCGGATGGGCCGAGCTGCACGGTTACCCGGTCGGCATCCTGGCCAACGCGCGCGGTGTGCTGTTCTCCGAGGAATCGCAGAAGGCCACCCAGTTCATCCAGCTGGCCAACAAGACGAACACCCCGCTGCTGTTCCTGCACAACACCACCGGCTACATGGTCGGCAAGGAGTACGAGCAGAGGGGCATCATCAAGCACGGCGCGATGATGATCAACGCGGTCTCCAATTCGAAGGTGCCGCACATCTCGGTGCTGATGGGCGCGTCCTACGGCGCGGGCCACTACGGCATGTGCGGCCGAGCCTACGATCCGCGCTTCGTCTTCGCCTGGCCCAGTGCGAAATCCGCCGTCATGGGCGGTGCGCAGCTGGCGGGCGTGATCTCGATCGTCGGCCGGGCCGCCGCCGAAGCCAAGGGCCTGCCGTTCGACGAGGAGGCCGACGCCGGAATGCGCGCCATGGTCGAGGCGCAGATCGAGGCCGAATCGCTGGCGATGTTCATGTCCGGGCGGCTCTACGACGACGGCGTCATCGACCCGCGCGATACCCGCACCGTGTTGGGAATGTCCCTGTCGGCCATTCACAACGCCCCGATCAAAGGCGCCGATGGCTTCGGCGTCTTCCGAATGTGAGGCCGAACATGACAGGTGCGGATATCACGAACGTTCTCGTCGCCAACCGGGGCGAAATCGCCCGCCGGGTCTTCGCGACCTGCCGCCGGGCGGGTCTGGGCACCGTCGCGGTGTACTCCGACGCGGATGCCGCCGCGCCGCACGTCACCGAGGCGGACGCCGCGGTGCGCCTGCCCGGCAACACACCCGCGGAGACCTATCTGCGCGGTGAGCTGATCATCGAGGCCGCGCTCGCCGCGGGCGCCGACGCCATCCATCCCGGATACGGATTCCTGTCCGAGAACGCCGAATTCGCCAAGGCCGTGCTCGACGCCGGGCTGGTCTGGATCGGGCCGCCCGTCGAGGCGATCGAGCAGATGGGCTCGAAGGTCGCCGCGAAGAAGATGATGGACGCCGCGGGCGTGCCGGTGCTCGCCGAACTGGACCCGGCCGAGGTCACCGAGACACACCTGCCGGTGCTGATCAAGGCGTCCGCCGGCGGCGGCGGACGCGGCATGCGCGTGGTGCGCGAACTGGCCGACCTGGCCCCGCAGATCGAGGCCGCCCGGCGCGAGGCGGAATCCGCCTTCGGCGATCCGACGGTCTTCTGCGAGCGCTATCTGGAGACCGGCAGGCATATCGAAGTCCAGGTGATGGCCGACACGCACGGCACGATCTGGGCCGTCGGCGAGCGTGAGTGCTCGATCCAGCGCCGCCACCAGAAAGTGCTCGAGGAGGCTCCGTCGCCGCTGGTGGAGCGCACCGAGGGCATGCGGGCGCGGCTGTTCGAGGCGGCGCGGCTGGCGGCGGGCGCGATCGGCTACACCGGCGCGGGCACCGTCGAGTTCCTCGCCGACGAGCAAGGCGAGTTCTTCTTCCTGGAGATGAACACCCGCCTGCAAGTGGAGCATCCGGTCACCGAGTGCACCACCGGGCTGGATCTGGTGGGCCTGCAACTGGACGTCGCCGTCGGCGGCGCGTTGCCCGCCGAACCGCCCGCTATGCACGGGCATTCGATCGAGGTCCGGCTCTACGCCGAAGACCCGGCGCACGACTGGCAGCCGCAGAGCGGGACCGTGCACCGGATCGATATCCCGTCGGTGCTCACCGAGTTCGACCAGCTGGACCGCCCGGGCGTGCGGCTCGACACAGGCGTGGTGGACGGCTCGGTGGTCGGCGTGCACTACGACCCGATGTTGGCCAAGGTCATCTCCTACGCCGAAACCCGCAGCGAGGCAGCACGATTGCTGGCTTCGGCGCTGCACCGCGCGAAGATCCACGGCCTGGTCACCAACCGCGACCTGCTGGTGCGCGTGCTGCGTCATCCGGCGTTCCTGGCGGGTGACACCGACACCGCGTTCTTCACCACGCATGGGCTGGACGCCCTGGCCGCGCCGCTGGTGTCGGAGTCCGACGAGGCGCTGTCCATTGTGGCCGCCGCGCTCGCCGACGCCGCCGCCAACCGGGGCAGCGCGCGGGTCGGCGGCGGGCTGCCCAGCGGGTGGCGCAATCTCCCCTCGCAGTCACAGCGCAAGTCCTACGAAAGCCGCACTACCGGAACGCACGAGGTGGGTTACCGGTTCGGCCGCACCGCCGTCACCGTGGACGGTCACGACGGTCTCGCTCTCGTCGAGTCGGCTCCCGATCGCGTCGTGCTGTCGGTCCCGGGTGAGCGCCGCCCGGTGCGCAGGCAGTTCGAGGTCGCCCGCTACGGCGACCAAGTCTACGTCGACTCACCGCTCGGCCCGGTGGCCCTGCGCAGGCTGCCGCGCTTCAGCGACCCGGCCGACCAGGTGGCCACCGGCTCCCTGCTTGCGCCCATGCCGGGCAGCGTGATCCGGCTCGGCGCGGAGGTCGGCGACCACGTCGAACAGGGCCAGCCGATCCTGTGGCTGGAGGCGATGAAGATGGAGCACACCATCGCCGCGCCCGCCGCGGGTGTGCTCAGCGCCGTCAACGTCACCGTCGGCCAGCAGGTCGACGTCGGCGCCGTGCTCGCGGTCGTCGAACCCGTAGAACTCCAGGAGAAGTTATGACTACAGCATCGCGCAGCGATTCGGTGAGGGGCGGCGGCCGGGCGACGGGTGGGCCTTTCATTGAGACCGAAGAGCAGAAGGCGCTGCGGGCCGCCGTCGCCGCGCTGGCCGCGAAGTACAACTACCGCGACTACGTGCTGCCGAAGGCGCGCAAGAGCGAGCCGCTGGACGAATTGTGGCAGGAGGCGGGCAAACTCGGTTTCCTCGGCGTGAACCTGCCGGAGGAATACGGTGGCGGCGGCGCGGGCATGTACGAGTTGTCGCTGGTGCTGGAGGAGCTGTCCGCGCAGGGCGCGGGCCTGCTGCTGATGGTGGTCTCCCCGGCCATCTGCGGCACCATCATCACCAAGTACGGCACCGACGAGCAGAAGCAGGAATGGCTGCCCAAGCTCGCCGACGGCTCCGGAAAGATGGTGTTCGGCATCACCGAGCCGGACGCGGGCTCCAACTCCCACCAGATCACCACCACCGCGCGTCGCGACGGTGACGACTGGATCCTCAACGGCCGCAAGATCTTCATCTCCGGCGTGGACCAGGCCGAGGCCGTGCTGATCGTGGCCCGCACCTCCGACCACAAGACCGGCAAGCTCAAGCCCGCCCTGTTCATCGTGCCGACCGACGCCGAAGGCTTCACCAAGACGGCGCAGGAGATGGACATCATCGAGCCCGATCACCAGTACAACCTGTTCCTCGACGACGTCCGGCTGCCGTCCACCGCGCTGGTCGGCAAGGAGGACGCGGCGTTGATGCAGTTGTTCGCGGGCCTGAACCCGGAGCGGATCATGGGTGCCGCGATGGCCGTCGGCATGGGTCGCTACGCCATCGAACGCGCGGTGGAATACGCCAAGGAGCGCACGGTGTGGAAGACGCCGATCGGCGCCCACCAGGGCATCTCGCATCCGCTGGCGCAGGTGAAGGTCGAAGTGGAGCTGGCGAAGCTGATGATGCAGAAGGCCGCGACCCTCTACGACGCGGGCGACGAGATGGGCGCCGCCGAGGCCGCCAACATGGCGAAATACGCGGCGGCGGAAGCCAGCATCAAGGCGCTCGACCAGGCCGTCCAGACCCACGGCGGCTCCGGACTGACCAAGGACGTCGGACTGGCCGCCATGCTCGCCGCCGCTCGCATCGGCCGCATCGCGCCGGTGAGCCGGGAAATGGTCTTGAACTTCGTCGCCCAGTACTCGCTGGGCCTGCCGAAGTCGTACTGAGAGGACGCGCATGACCGAGACGGCTCCGTTCGTCCGCTACGAGGTGAGCGGCGGCGTGGCGACGCTCACCTTCGACTCGCCGCACAACCGCAACGCGCTGTCGTCCAAGCTGGTCGCCGAGCTGCTGCGCGGACTCGACGACGCCGCCGACGACGAGAAGGTGCGCGTCGTCGTGCTCGCGCACACCGGCACCACCTTCTGCGCGGGCGCCGATCTGAGCGAGGCGAGCGACGCCGATCCGGCCGTGGCCGCCGACGAGCGCACCCGGGTCATGATCGGCGTGCTGCGCAGGCTGGTGGAGATCCCGAAGCCGGTGATCGCGCGGATCGACGGCAACGTGCGGGCGGGCGGCATGGGCATCGTGGCCGGTTGCGACATCGTCGTGGCCGGGCGGGGCAGCAGTTTCGCGCTCACCGAGGTGCGGATCGGGCTGGCGCCGTTCATGATCTCGCTGACCCTGCTGCCCAGGCTCGATCCGCGCGCGGCCAGCCGGTACTACCTCACCGGCGAGAAGTTCGACGCCGCCGTCGCCGAGCAGATCGGCCTGGTCACGGTGACCGCCGACGACCCGGCCGCCGAGGTGGCGCGGCTGTGCGGGGAAGTGCGCAAGGGTTCCCCACAGGGGCTGGCCGAGGCCAAGCGGTTGGTCAACGCGGGCATCCTCGCGGAGTTCGACGCCTCCGCCGAGGAGCTCGCGCGGCGTTCGGCGAGCTTCTTCGGCACCCCCGAAGTGCGCGAGGGCATGCTGGCCTTTTTGCAGCGCCGCCCGCCGAGCTGGGCAGAATAACGACCATGGCGACACCTCACGAACCCAAGCAGGACCGCAGCCGAGCCACCCGGCAGCGCCTGCTCGAGGCGACCATCGACTGTCTGGCCGAGATGGGCTGGGCCGCCGCGACGGTCGCGGTCGTCGCCGAACGGGCCGGGGTGTCGCGTGGCGCGGCGCAGCATCACTTTCCCACCAGGGAGGATCTGATCACCGCCGCGCTGGAGTTCATGTTCGACACGCGCGGCGGGCAGGCGGTGCAAGAGGCGTCGTCGCTGAGGGAGCTGGGCGACGGCGTCGGCCGTACGGAGGCGGTGGTGGCGGGGCTGGTCGAGTCGTATACCAGTCCGCTGTTCAAAGCCGCGTTGCAGGTGTGGACGCACGCCGCGGCCGACCCGGTGCTGCGCGAACGCATCGTCCCGCTGGAAGCCCGCTTCGGCCGCGCGTCGCACCGTCGCGCGATCGAGGCCCTCGGCGTGGACGACTCCGATCCGGTCACCCATCATCTGGTCCAGGCGACCCTGGACATGGCCCGCGGCCTGGGGTTGGCCGACGTCCTCACCGACGACTCGGCCCGCCGCAAGCGCATAGTCGAGCAATGGGCGGCCACGCTACACGCCGCTTTGCACGCTCCTCGCTGAGCGGGAGTCCGCGATCGGGTCACTGGGTGCCGGTCTCGGCGCGCTCAGGAGCAGGGCTATCGCGGCGACCATGGCGCCGAGGGTGAGCAGAGCGTAGGAGTTGCCGACCAGGAATTGCACGACGGTCCAATGGAATTCCCGGCCGTTGGTCTGGGGTACGAACCAGATCAGGCCTTGCGGAAGCAGCGGCAGCGTCTGATCCCACGCTCCGATCGAGTCGACTTGCATCGGCCACGCGAAGGCGAACAGTGCGATCGTGGTGACCGCGGCGATGCCTGCCGTCCGCGCCCGTGGGGAGAGCGCGTGCACAGCCCAGACGAGCGCGGGCACTACCCACACCCAATAGTGCGTCCAGGAGATCGGTGAGCACAGCAGCGTCACACCGGCGGCGAGCAGGACGCCGAGCATCTCCTCTCCCCGCTGGTAAGCGATCCGCGCGGCGGCCAACCCGGCCAGACCGAGCCCACCGGCGCCGAAGAGCCACAGCACATGACTGTCCCACGTGGTCCATTGCAGGCGGCCGAGCACACCGTTGAGCGACTGATTCTGCACGTACGCGAAGCCGATCCGGTTCTGCGACGCCACAGTCGTGGTCCAGAACTGGATCGCCTCGGTCGGCCGATACCAGAGCCCGGCCGCGACCGTGGCCGCGAACGCGCCCACCGCGACGGCAGCGGCCTTGAATTGGCGTGTGATCACCAGATAGACGATGAACACCGCGGGCGTCAGCTTGATGCCGGTGGCGATACCGATGAGGATGCCGCGACTCCAGCGGCGCTTCGGCGTGGCCAGGTCGACCAAGACCATGGCCATCAGGATCATGCTGATCTGCCCGAAGCGGAAGGTCTGCTGCACCGGCTCGAGCCAGAGCGCGGCGCTGCCGACGGCGAGCGTCATCGCCGACATGCCGAGCCCACGCCGATACCGCATCAGCACAGCGGTGCACCACACGCTGACATACAGGGAGATCAGCGTCGTGACCACCATGCCGGTGCCGATGTAGTCGATCGGGAACCGCGCCAATTCGGCGCAGATCCACGCGGCGAAGACGGGATAGAGAAACGGCAGGAACATCGGGCCGCGGGCGGTGTACAACTGATCCGGGTGCAGGGCGGCGGCTCTGCCGCCCCACATGTAGACCTGCAGATCTATTTGGTGCCAGTACATTTCCCAGTTCGGCCGCAAGAACAGCAGCCAGGCCGCCAGGGAGATCGCGGTGAACACGACGGCCGCGCCCAGGGCGAGCGCGGCTCGCGGCGGTCGGCTACGCGCGGTCGATAGTTCCGTCGCCTGCGCGACAACGACAGTTGTCGCCGGTGCGACAGTTGCCATGAACTTTCCTTCATCAGATGACGATCGATCGGCGGAACCGTTGCCGGACAACCTGTTCGGTGCGGTTCCGAGGGCAACGCCGAAACCGTGAGCTCGTCTAACGATACGGCTACTACGAAAGTAGTATTACCATTAGGAAATGTAACATGTATCACTTTTTGCCTCCCTGTGTGGGAAGCGCCGCTTACCGGGTCCCGATGTCCCGGTGCATGTGATCGCGCGAATCGGTAGGGGCGCGACAGACAACTCGCGCCCCTCATGTTCAACGAATTCGCTTAGGGCTGTGCCGAACTCGGCGCGCTCATGCGCTGTGACAGATCAGCACAATCCTTGCTGCTCGAGGCGCCCGGAATCGATGGCGTAGGAGGAGGCTCCGATGGCGGCGCCGATCAGGCCGACGATGATCGCGCCGGGGATCGCGCCGACGAAGAAGACGGGCAGGCCGACCAGCGCGCCGACCGCGGCGCCGATCGCGGCGCCGATTCCCGTGCGCAGTTCGATCGTGTCGCCGGGCGGCAGGCACGCCTTGATGTAGGTCACCTGCGGAGTCTCGCTGGTCGCCGCGGCGATCGGTTCGGTGCGGTCGACGGGCGCGGCCGACGCGGTGGCGGCGAATCCGACGGTGAGCGCGGTTGCGACCAGTGCGCTGACCACCGTCACGGCCAGTTTCGTGAAAGCGTTCAACTGTTTCCCTGAATGTTCGCGGTGGACACGTGACCTGATGCGCTCCGGGCTCCGGCTCCGTGCGCTGTCACGCATCCGATCATCATCGCTGGAGTTTTGCGGTGTGCCAAGACCTGACGCTCGAATAGCCTGCGCCGGTGACAACTCCGAGCGCCTTCGCGTCGATGTCACACTCGCCGACGTCGCGTCGTCCTTCCTGTGAACGCGAAACGACGCAGCGACACAAGGAGTGAGGACCATGGCGAAGGGCACGAAGATCGCGGTAGCGGGCGCGACCGGGCGGCTGGGCAGGCACGTGGTGGATGTGCTGAACGAGCAGGGGCACGACGTGGTCGCCTTCTCCCGGGCCGACGGTGTCGACATCGAGACCGGGCGGGGCCTGGTCGATGCGCTGGATGGTGTGCGCGTAGTGATCGACGTTTCC
Source organism: Nocardia sp. NPDC004718 (assembly GCF_053601535.1). Taxonomy (NCBI): domain Bacteria; kingdom Bacillati; phylum Actinomycetota; class Actinomycetes; order Mycobacteriales; family Nocardiaceae; genus Nocardia; species Nocardia sp. NPDC004718. The sequence continues at coordinate 255,649 of NZ_JBSGCA010000001.1, read as the reverse complement.
AGCACGCCGTCCCCGGACCGGGAGGTGGCGACGGCCTTCTTCACCGCGGCCGCGCGCAATCTGCACGAAGCGGGACAGAAGGCAGGGGTCGAGCGACTGGTGGTGGCATCGATCATCGGCATCGACGGCACCACCGCCGGATACAACGCGGCCAAGCTGGCCCACGAACGAGCGCTGCTGGAAGGACCGCTGCCGGTGCAGATCCTGCGTGCGGCGCAGTTCCACGAACTGGTCGAGCTGATGATGGGGTGGGGCACCCAGGGAGACACCGCCTACCTCGCCGGGATGCGCACCCAACTGGTCGCCGCGCGTACCGTCGCCGAGGAACTGGTCCGCCTGGCGCTCGGCCCCGCGCCCGAGACCACCGCGGCTCCATTCCCGGAAATCGCGGGCCCGCAACCGGAAACGATGGCCGATGCCGCAACTCTGCTTGCCGCCCGCCGCGGCGCACCCGCACACGTCGTCGAGGTGAGCGACCAGGACAATCCCGATCGTGAGGTGTTCGAAAACGGTGGACTCCTCCCTGGCCCGCACGCCAAGCTCGCAGGCCCGACGTTCGCCGAGTGGATCGAGTCCGTCCGGTAGCCACGCGAAGACGTCGAAAACGCGGTCCGCACCGGCGCCGAGGGTATGACGCCGGTGCGGATGCGGTGTTCAGCGAGTGCAGGGGAATGCGCTGAACACTGGAAGGCGATGCGGCCCCGAGGGATGCAGGGCGGCAGGGCCGCATCACGTGGTTTCAGTGGGCAGCGGTCAGGTCGTACAAGGTGACCCCGTCCACCTGGATGGCGGTGAAGTTCTCCTCGACCCACTGCGAGATCCGCGCACTGGGGGAGGAGCTGGATGAACCGGGCCCGCCGCGGCCGCCGCCGACGAAGTAGTGGATCTTCCCTTCGGCGACATACCGCTGGAACTGCTCCAGCGTCGGCGAGGGGTCACTGCCGTTGAAGCCGCCGATCGGCATCACCGGGAGTTCGGTGGCCAACTGCAAGCCCGCGGCGCTGTTCGAGCCGATGGCCGCGGCCACCCAGGTGTAGTCGCCGCCGTTCTGCTCGAGCAGGGACACGATCTGCGCGCTCGGTTCGCTCGCCCCGAGGAGGCCGCCCATCCCACCGCCGCCATTGGGACCGGGACCGCCGTCTCCGGGCATACCGCCCGTTCCCTGCGGGAACACCGTGCCGTCCGGTGCCTGTCCGCCGGGCGCGGTGCCCTGCGGTCCTGAGCCCGGAAGTCGGCTGCCCGGCTGTGGAATTCGGCCGTCCGGTGCCGTGCCCTGCGGACCCGGCGAACCTCCGTCCGGCGGTGTGCCACCCGGTGCTTGCGCGGCGCCGTCGCGGCCCGTGCTCGTTCCGTTCTGCATGCGGCGACCCATGCCGGGCATGCCTTCGCCCCACGGTGGCCGCCCGCGCATCGCGACGTTCGGCCCCGCCGAAGGAATCGAACCGGCGTGTGGCGTCGCGATGGTGTCGACGGCATAGGCGACAGGCCCGGCCAGGAAGGTGAACGCGACCGCAAGCGCCGACACCACGGCAAACTTGCGGGGCGCGGGAACGACCACGGCGAGTGTCGCGAGCACGCCGACGACCAGCACCGTCCAGCGCAGCCACGACTGCCATTCCGGACTGCGCGACAACAGCATCCACGCGGTCGCCGTGGTGAGACCCACCGCGAGTGCCGACGCCAGCCGCACCCACAGCCGATGCCGCCCCCGCCACGCCAGGACCGCGCCCGCGCCGACCAGCGCGGCGACGGCCGGAGCCAGGGCGACGGTGTAGTACTGGTGGAAGATGCCGGCCATGAAGCTGAACACCAGCCCGGTCGCCAGCAGCCATCCGCCCCAGAGGACGAGCGAAGCGCGCTGCCGGTCGGTGCGAGCCGCTCTGCCGCGCAGGAGGATCCCGACGACCAGCGCGACCAGCGCGGCGGGGATCAACCACGCGATCTGACCGCCCTGTGCCGGTTCGAACATCCGCGTGATGCCGGTTTCCCCCCACATGCCGTTGCCGCCCGGCGGCAGCTCACCGCCGCCCGGTACGACGCTGCCGCGCTCGTTGCCGTTGAGCCGGCCGAGCCCGTTGTAGCCGAGGGTGAGTTCCAGGATGGAGTTCTGGTGCGAGCCGCCGATCCACGGACGGGTCGAGGCGGGCCACAACTCCACCGCGAGCAGCCACCAGCCCGCGGCCACCACCATCGCGGCCCCGGCCGCGAAGAGTTGCAGGACGCGCTTGCCGAGCTTCGGCGGGCCCGCGAGCAGGTAGGTCAGCGCGAGCGCCGGAACAACCAGCAGCACCTGCAATTGTTTGGTGAGGAAGCCGAATCCGATCAGCGCGCCGGTCAGCACCAGCCACCGCCAGCGGCCGTCCTCCACCGCCCGGGTCATCGCCCAGGCGGCGGCGATCATCAAGAACACCAAGAGCGCTTCGGGATTGTTGAAGCGGAACATCAACGCCGCGACCGGCGTCACCGCCAGCGCCAACCCGGCGAGCAATCCGGCCGCGGGCCCGAACGGCCTGCGCACCGTCGCCCACAGCAGTGCCACGCTCGCCACGCCGAGCAGCACCTCCGGCACCAGGATGCTCCAGCTGCCCAGCCCGAAGGCTCGCACCGAAAGCTCCATCAACCACAGCGAGGCGGGTGGCTTGTCCACGGTGATCGAATTGGCCGCGTCGGAAGACCCGAAGAAGAACGCCTTCCACGACACCGAGCCCGCCTGCACCGCGGCGGAATAGAACGAATTCGCCCACCCATTGGCGCTCAGATTGCACAGATAGGCCACCGCCGTGCCGAGCAGCAGCGCCGCCAGCGCCGGAAACTCCCAGTTCCGTTCGGCCCGGGGCCGCGGTTCGGCCGCGACCGGTTGCGCGGTCAGAGTCGCCGTCATCGACGAACCTCCGCGGCGTTCCCCGGTGCGTTCGACGCACGCTCGCCTCCGCTGTCGCGGAACACCCAGCGCAGCCCGACGAACCGCAGCAGCGTCGCCACCAGGTTCGCCGCCACCAGGACGAACAGTTCCAGATGCACCGAGGAGTCCGGCGCCCACCGATGCAGCGCGAACAACGAACCGCTGGTGAGCGCCAGCCCGATGCCGAAGATCACCAAACCCTGGAACTGGTGCGACACGGCCCCGTTCGAGCCGCGCACGCCGAAGGTGAAGGCCCGGTTGGCCGCCGTGTTGCCCACCGCCGTGATCAGCAGGGCGGCGAAGTTCGCCACTTGCGCGCCGGTCAATGGTTGCAGCGCCACGTAGAGCAGCAGGTAGGCCAGCGTGCTCAACACACCGACGATCGCGAACCGCACCAGCTGACCCACCATGCCCAGCGGCACCCCGGGCACCAGCGGTTCCCGGCCCACCGAGCGGCGCAGTTCCTCCAGCGGCAGCGCGCCGGTCGCCAGCGCCCGACCCAGCCGCCAGATGCCGAGCAGGTCCTTGCGGGCGGTGTCGATGATGTCGACGCGGCTGTCCGGGTCATCGATCCAGTCCACCGGGACCTCGTGAATCCGCAGGCCCGCCCGCTCGGCGAGCACCAGCAATTCGGTGTCGAAGAACCATTCCCCGTCGTGCACGAGCGGCAGCAGGCGGCGCGCCACCTCGGTGCGCATCGCCTTGAAGCCGCACTGCGCGTCGGAGAAGTGCGCGCGCAGCGAGGCCTTCAGCAGCAGGTTGTAGCAGCGCGAGATGATCTCGCGCTTGGGTCCGCGCACCACGCGGGACGCGGCGTCGAGCCGGGTGCCGATGGCCAGGTCCGAATGCCCGGTGATCAGCGGCGCGACCAGCGGGAGCAAGGCGTTCAGGTCGGTGGACAGGTCGACGTCCATGTAGGCGACCACCTGCGCGTCCGAGTGTTCCCACACCGCGCGCAGCGCGCGACCGCGCCCCTTGGCGGACAGATGGACGACGCGCACATCGTCCAATTCCTCCGCGAGCAGCTGGGCGACCTGGAGCGTGGCGTCGGTGCTCGCGTTGTCGGCGACCGTGATGCGCGCCGGGAACGGGAACCCCTCGCGCAGGTAGGCGTGCAGTCTGCGCACGCACACGCCGAGGTCGGTCTCTTCGTTGTAGACGGGTATCACCACGTCCAGCACGGGCGCGCCCGTGGTCTCGGTCCGTTCCGTCGCCGCGACGGTGGAAGTCTCGGTCATGCGAACCAGACTCGACGGCCACACTGCCACCGCGCTGGGCCTCAGCTGTGAGGTTCCTGGTAGCTCGGGATCGCCGGGTGAATGCCCGGCGCACGTCCGATCACCGGGGCTGCTCGGTGCAGGTAGCATCCGGATTCGTGATGCTGCGCGGCCGGACGGAAGACGACCAGCCGCCGAAACGCGTGGACGCCCGCACCGAGCGCTGGCGCGAGCATCGCAGAAAGGTGCGCGAGGAATTCGTGGACGCGGCGTTCCGCGCTCTCGACGAATTCGGCCCCGCCGTCAGCATGGGCGACATCGCCAAGGAGGCGGGCGCGGCCAAACCGAAGCTGTATCGCCATTTCGAAGACAAGACCGATCTCTACAACGCGATCGTGGACCGGGTTCGCGACCTGCTCTGGGAACAGGTCATGACCAGCTTCGACCTCACCGGCGACTCGGCCGGTGACCTGGTGCGCCGCGCCGCGTCCGAATACGTGCTGGTGGTGTCGCGGCAGCCGAACGTCTTCCGGTTCATGCTGCACAGCCACTTCACGCGCTCCGACGACGCCGATCGCGCGCTGCAATCGGCCAGGCAGTCCGCCCGGCGCGCTGCCGAGCTGTTCGCAGGCGTAGTAGACGACGAGTTGGTGCGGGTCGAAAACGTGCAGCTGGTGATCTATTCGATCTTCGGCGCGGTGGCCTCGGCCACCGATTGGTGGCTGGGAGTGAACCGGCTGGAGCCGCCCGCCATGACGGCCGAGCAGTTCGCCCACTATCTGAGCGAGACCATCTTCGCGCTGGTGGCGGCGAGCGCTCGGCTGCACGGCATCGCCATCGCGGCCGATCGTCCGCTGCATCTTGCCTTTTCCACGTTGTGACCGGAGCGCCCCCCGGGCCGGGCGCCGAGGTCGTGCCGCGTCCACGCCGAACGTCGTTGTTCCGATCGCCTCGCCGTTGAAGCCATCCGTGTCGGCGACGTCTTCAGTATCGCAGCGCCCACCGACAAGAAATGGCGCCGATCAGCTCCGGTGCAAACGCCACAGCGGGGACACCGGCCCATGGCCCGCGCCGAGATCGTAGGACGCGGCCAAGCAGCGGTAGGTCCACTCCTTGGCGAACTCGACCGCTTCGGGCACCGGATAGCCGTGGGCGAGCGCGCAGGCGATCGCGGCGGCCAGGGTGTCGCCGCCGCCGTGGTCGTTGCCGGTCGCGATGCGCGGCGCGGTGAACTCGAGGAATTGCTCGCCGTCGAACAGCAGGTCGGCGCTGTATTTGGAGGAACGCAGGTGCCCGCCCTTGACGATCGCCCACCGCGGTCCCAGCTTGTGCAGCGCCTCGGCCGCGCGCCGCGCAGAATCGTCGTCCGCTACCTCGATGCCCGTGAGCAGGCGGACCTCGTCCAGGTTCGGCGTCACCACGGTCGCGAGCGGAATCAGGGTGCTGCGCAGCGCGTCCAGCGCTTCGGCGTGCAGCAGCGGGTCGCCGTGCATCGAGGCCGCCACCGGATCGACGACCAGCGGAATCTCGCCGTCGCGGCCGATGCCGACCTCCCGGCACACCTCCGCGACCGCCTCGATGATCGCGGTCGAGGCCAGCATGCCGGTCTTCGCGGCGCCGACCCCGATGTCCCCGGCGACCGAGCGCACCTGAGCGGCGACGACCTGCGGCGGAATCTCGTGGAAATCGCTGACGCCCACCGTGTTCTGCACGGTCACCGCCGCGACCGCGACCAGGGCGTGCACGCCGCACAGCGCCATGGTGCGGGTATCGGCTTGGATTCCGGCGCCTCCGCCGGAATCGGTACCGGCAATGGTGAGCGCCCGGACGGGGGTCTGCCCCTCGGCGGGCAATGGCAGCAATTTCACGACCCAAACCCTACGGCGGCGTCGTTCTCCGGCTACGAGCAACCGGACCCGTCCATTCAGACAAAATGAAAATCGTTATCATTAACTTCATGGACTCCGATCTGCTTCCCGTCACCGTGCTGTCCGGCTTCCTCGGTGCGGGCAAGACGACGCTGCTCAACCACATCCTCGCCACCCGGGAGGGCCGCCGGGTCGCGGTCATCGTCAACGACATGAGTGAGGTGAACATCGACGCCGCGCTGGTCGCGGGCCAAGGCCACCTCGACCGCACCGAAGAGAAGCTGGTCGAACTGACCAACGGCTGCATCTGCTGCACCCTGCGCGAGGACCTGATCGAGGCGGTGGCCCGGCTCGCCCGCGAGGGCCGGTTCGATCAGCTGGTGATCGAGTCCACCGGCATCTCCGAGCCGATGCCGGTGGCCGCGACCTTCGACTGGGAGTTCGAGGACGGGTTCCGGCTCGGCGACGTCGCCCGGCTGGACACCATGGTGACCGTGGTCGACGCCTCGACCTTCCTCGCGGAAGTGGCGCGTGGCCAAGCGCTGGCCGAGCGGAGCCTGGAAGCGGGCGAGGGCGACGCGCGCACCATCGCCGACCTGCTGGTGGATCAGGTCGAGTTCGCCGACGTCGTGCTGGTCAACAAGACCGACCTGGTCGGCGTCGCGGCGGCGGGCGCGGTGGAGGCCACGGTGCGCAGGCTCAATCCGCGCGCTCACGTGCTGCGCACCAGCAACGGTGTGGTCGACCTGCGCGAGGTGCTCGACACCGGCCGGTTCAACCCGCTGGTCGCCGCGACGGCCGAAGGGTGGGCGGAGGAACTCGCAGGCGGCCACACGCCGGAGACCGAGGAGTACGGCATCCGCAGCCTCACCTACACCGCCGATCGGCCGTTCCATCCACTGCGCCTTTCCGGCGCGCTGGAGCGGTTGCGCGGTCTGTTGCGCAGCAAGGGATTCTGCTGGATCGCGAGCCGCTCGACGCTGGCCGCGGTGTGGTCGCAAGCGGGACCGAACCTGGTTTTCGAACCCGCCGCCTGGTGGTCGTCGCTGGAGATGCCGCCGGGGCAGGAGATCGTGTTCATCGGGATCGGGCTGGACTGCGAGAAGGTGCGTGCACTGCTGGACGGCGCCCTGCTCACCGAGGCGGAGTTCGCCGAGGGACCGGGTGCGTGGGCGGAGTATCCCGATCCGTTCCCGGCCTGGGGTGAACCGCACGAGCACGCATGAGGTGCGTCGGCCCACGCTCCAGGCGTGGGCCGCTTTCGTGCCGCCGCATGGTGCGCTCAGTTCGAGATACCGGGCGCCTGGCGCAGGTAGGTGGTGTCGGTCAGTTGCTCGATCATGAAGTCGGCGATGTCGGCACGGGCGATCTTCAGGATGAGTCCGCGCTCGTCCGCCGGGAACCCGCGTCGGTAGCCGCCGGTGGCCGGTCCGTCGGTGAACGCGCTCGGCCGCACGATCGTCCAGTCCAGGTCGCTGGCCAGGACGTACTCCTCCTGCTCGACGTGGTCGGCATAGGCGGGGCGCAGCAGCAAGCCGAACATCACGTACTTCCACAGGAAGTTCAGGTTGCCCTTGCTGTCGCCCACGCCGAGCGTCGTCTGGCAGATCAGCCGTTTCACGCCCGTGCGCCGCATCGCGTCGATGATCGCTTTGGTGCCGCCCGCCCGGACCACGCCCTTGCGGCCGTTGCCGAGCGAGACCAGCACCGCGTCCTGTCCCTCCACCGCGCGTTGCACCGAATCGGTGTCCAGCACATCGCCTTCCACGACGCGCAGCCGCTCGTGCCGCTGCGTGACGCTCGCGGCGCTGCGGGTGAAGGCCGTCACCTCGTGACCCTCCCGCAGCGCCTGCTCGACGACGAGACGACCGACGGTACCGGTGGCTCCGAAGACCGCGATTCGCATGGTTTCTCTCCTTGTTCGAAAGCTGTTGTGCTGTTGTTGAATCCAGTACATCAGCGGGAATCGAGACGAACCATGGCCGCGACTCTCGATGCCATAAGCGACTGTCTCAGCGCAGCTTCGCGAAGAACTCCGTGATCTCCTCCGTCATGAGCGCGGGCGCCACATGGTGCAGGTAGTGGGTGAACACATCGTGCGTGCGCCACGAGACGATGTTGTGATCGCGCTCGGCGAAGCGCCGGATGCCGTGGAAATCGCCGGAGGAGCCGCACAGCGCGAGCGGAACCGTGGTCGGCGCGGTGGGGTGCTCGGCCTTGTCCTTCTCGAAGTAGTGCCGGATCGCCGAGCCCGCGGTGCCGGTGAGCCAATGGATCGCGATATTGGTCAGCACGAAGTCGTCGTCCAGATCCGGGCCGAGCAGTTGGCCGTTCCAGCCGACCAATCCGGCGGGCGAATCCGTGATCGCGTGCGCCAGCGTCTGCGGCTGCTGGGATTGCAGCACGTTGAAGCCCATCTTGTTCTTCACGAACCAGTCCAGGGTGGCCAGCGACCGCTGCTCGTCCCCGTCGAGATCGGCCAGTTCGGCCGGGTCGCCGGACGGGAACGAGTACACCTGCGCGACGTGCACGCCGACGACGTTCTCTGGAGCCACCCGCCCGAGTTCCGGCGAGATCTGCGATCCACCGTCGTTGCCCACCGCGCCGTAGCGGGCGTAGCCGAGCCGCCGCATTAGCTCCGCCCAGGCGCGGGCGATGCGGGCGTCGTTCCAGCCCGCCTCGGTGGTGGGGCCGGAGAAGCCGTACCCCGGGACCGAGGGGATCACCAGATCGAATCCGGCCGTGGTGAGCGGCTCGATGACGCCGACGAACTCGACGAAGGTGCCGGGCCAGCCGTGCGTGAGGATCAGCGGGAACGTGTCCTCCTGTGCAGATTTCACGTGCAGGAAATGGATGTTCTGACCGTCGATCTCGGTGGTGAACTGCGGGTAGGCGTTCAGCGCGTTCTCGACCGCGCGCCAGTCGAACCCGTCGCGCCAGTAATCGACCAGGTGACGGACGCGCTCGACGCTCACCCCGTAGGTGTCGCCCGAGCCGGGGATCTGCTGAGCCCACCGGGTACGTGCGAGCCGGTCGCGCAGATCGTCCAGCTCGGCCTGGTCGATGTCGATGCGGAAGGGGGTGATCGCGGTCATGTCCTGCTCCTAGTGAAACGGAATGCTCTGTTCTGTTCCAACCGTAACAGAACGGATCATTCCGTTTCAAGTGCTACGCTGAATTCATGCCGAGAACATCCGACGCCCCAGCTCAGAAGGGTCTGCCCGGCCGCAAAGCGCAGGCGGCCCGCAACGACGGCTTGATCCTGGAGGCCGCCCGCGTGGTCTTCCTCGCCGACGCGACGGCCCCGATCTCCGCCGTCGCCGAACGCGCGGGCGTCGGGATCAGCGCGCTCTACCGCCGCTATCCGAGCAAGGAAGTGCTGCTGCGCACGCTCTGCCATGACGGTCTGCGCCGATACAACAAGGAGGCCGAAGCGGCGCTGGAGGATTCGGACGGATGGCGCGGACTCGTCGGCTTCTTGGAGCGCGTGGTGGACGCGGACGTGCATTCCCTCGCCGTGCACCTCGCGGGCACGTTCACCCCCGACGAATCGATCCTCCCCGACGTCCTGCGCTCCGGCGAGGCGACCGAGGAACTCGTGCGCCGCGCCCACGCCACCGGCAAGCTGCGTCCCGACGTCACCCCGCAGGACCTCGGCCTGATCCTGGAATCCTGCGCGGCGGTCGCGGTGCCCGACCCCGAGCGCACGGTCCAGTTGCGCCGCCGCGTGCTCGCGATGCTCGTCGCCGGACTGAGCTCCGACGGCGAACTCCCCGGCCCACCGCCCGCGCCGGACGAGTTCTCCTGGCGGTGGGCACGGCGATGAATTTCCCGGGGTGAACCGGTCCGCACTGGTACGAATAGTCCACCGAAAGGAAGTGCCGTGAACTGGACGCTCGAGGTCGTGATCGTGCCCGTGTCGGACATCGACCGGGCCAAGCGGTTCTACGCGGAGCGACTGGGCTTCGCCGTCGACCACGATACGAAGATCGGCGAGGGCGTGCGCATAGTGCAACTCACCCCGCCCGGCTCGGGCTGCTCGATCGTGATCGGCAAGGGCGCCGTGCCGGACATGACCCCCGGATCGCAACAAGGCCTGCAACTAGTGGTCAACGACCTGCGCAAAGCCCATGAGGAGCTGGCCTCCCGCGGCGTCGAGGTCACTGAAATCCAAGTCCTCGGCGAAAACCCGACCCCCGTGCCCGACCCCTTGGACAACGTCGGATTCTTCTTCTTCACCGACCCGGACGGCAACGGCTGGGGCGTCCAACAGATCTCGACCCGCCCGTGACCTGATTTCGACCGGCGATGCGGCGCTCGTTCTCCGGCAGCGCCTCCTGCCCGACCGCCTCCCTAGTTCTTGCGGGTCAGGACGTTGATGCCGCGAAGCCCCGGCATGCGGGGCAATCACGCACGATCGGATGCGAGCACTCCAAGACATGGTCGAGGTAGTTGGCGGTCTGTGCGAGTTGGGCGCGTTGCCGGTTGATTGCCTCGCGCTGCTCGGCGACCAGCTGTCGGCGTTGTCTGCGGTCACCATTGAGCAGGCGAGCGATCACGTCGAGCGGCATGCCCGCCTGTTGGCACTTGAGGGCGACGGATAGTGCATCCAGTGATTGCGCGTCGTACCGTCGAGCCCCGGCCGCTGTGCGATGCGGGGTGACTATTCCCACGGTTTCCCAATGTCTCAGAAGGTGGGTCGATACCCCGAGGTGCTCGGCGGCGTCACCGATGCTCAGTAGTTCCTTGGGCACGGGACCATGTCGTTGACTTCGTGTCGACACGAACTTCTAGCATCTGGTGAGTGCAAATCCATGAAATCAACTGCGGAAACCTCAACGTCCCCGGCGGCGAGGCTGTCTTCGGCGTTCCTCATTTTATCTGCCGTTGCCTGCTCATCGAGGTGGACGACCGCCTGGTCGCTGTCGACACAGGTATCGGCCACAAGGACATCGAGTCTCCCGAGGAACGTTTGGGGCAGGACTGGCTGAGGCGCGTCAACCCGGCGCTGGACCCCAGCGAGACCCTGCTGGCCCAGGTGAAGGCGTTGGGGCGCAATCCGCGCGATCTATCCGACGTGGTCCTCACCCACCACCACCGCGACCACGTCGGCGGCCTGGCCGACTTCCCGTGGGTGCGCGTGCACGCCAGCCCCGCGTGCCGCGCCGTAGCCGACGAGGGCAAGGACCGAGTCATCCCCGCACAGTGGTCCCATGGGGTGCTGTGGGCTCCGACACCGAAGCCGGCTGCCGATTGGCGGGGGTTTTCCACCTGGACGCTGGAAGACATTCCGGAATCGGTCCGGCTGGTCGCTCTGCCCGGCCACTCGCCGGGCCACGCCGGCGTAGTGATCGCCGACCCAAACGCCGGTCAGGAACTTCTGCACGTCGGTGATGCGTTCCACCACCACGCCCAACTCGCTTGCACCGCACCCGCGGCGGTCGAGGCGTTCGCCGCATCTACGCAGCACGATGAAGTAGCAAGATTGCACACGCAGCGGCTGCTGGCCGAACTGGCCGCAGAGGGGTCGGTTCGGCTCGTCAACGCACACGACCCGGGTATCGCGGCGGTGGGCGACTGAGGTGGTTCCCCAGCCGCCAGCCCACTGCCACCAAGGCCGACGTCCTCGCTCGGACGGAGCACCTTCGCCGCACCAACAAATGGTCTGCATCCCGGATCGCATTCGACTCCACGACGACGGCATCGTGATCGGTCGAAATCGACCCCATGCTCGACCCCCTCGATGCTGTCAATTTTCCTTTTCTTCTAACTCGACATCGCCACCGTGCGAACCCATCTCGCGCAAGTAAGTCTGCTCTCGGGTAACCCGGGCGATCATCGGTCGTCCCTCGTGGGCACCATGCGCCCGGCCTCACGCAGCACGCGCAGGGCGTGCGCCCGCGCCCCACACGAGGTGGCGTCGCAGTCGAGGTGGTCTTGCATGGCCGAATGGGCTTCACCCACCAGGTAGGGAATGGATGGTGCGGCGTGCTCGGGCTCCTGAGGCTCAGGGTCGATCATCCATGGCAACACCCAAAACAAGAGAATGAATCCGCCCACAACGGCGGCGGCGATAATCAAAATTGCTCCTGGCCGGGCTGGTCAGGATCAATAGATCGATTCGTTGACCAAGTTCATGAGTTCGTCGGCGATGGCGGGCGAGACGGCGATCGTGTCCGGAGAGTCGAGGCTGTGGCGGCGAGAGCTCGAGTCGAGGACAACAGCACCCGCCTCCCGGGCGATGAGCACGCCGGCCGCCGTGTCCCAAGGCTTGTTGGACAGCATGACGCAGGCGTCGGTCCGCCCCTCGGCAACCCACACCAGATCGAGGGCGGCGGATCCGAACATTCGTACCCGCTCGACAGTTGCCGCCAGCGCGGCGGTGAGAGCGATGCGGCGCTCGTTCTCCGGCTCCGCCCCCTGCCCGACCGCATAGTCTCCGATGGAAACGATCGCTTGGCGGAGAGTTTTGGTGTCGCTCGCTCGGATCGGCTTGTCATTGCTCCACGCACCGCGCTCAACGGCCGCGTAGTACTCCAGGCCGAGGAACGGTGCGCCGATGACTCCGATCACCGGTTCGCCGTTGTGCACGAGAGCCAGCGATACAGCGCACAGCGGCAGCCCGTGAATGAAGTTGGACGTTCCGTCGATCGGATCCAGAACCCACATATACCGCGCCTTGTGTGCGGGCGACCTGTCATCGAGCTCCTCACCGAGAAACCCGCACTCGGGTGTCGCGTCGGCCAGATACCGCCTGATGTCATCTTGGATTCGATGGTCCAGGCCGGTTACGTAGTCGCGATCGCCCTTGGTGTGGATGGTTCCTCGATCGGCGGTGTGGAGAAGTTCAGCCCCCCGCTCCACGGCCGAACGAGCGATTTCGAGTAATTCGATTAGACTCGCTGTCATACCGGAGCGACCTCCTAGCGCTGGACGACATTACTTTCGGACTGCCGCATGGCCTGCAATTTATCTGCCCGGATTGGCAACGGCTAGTCGATGCGACAGATCTCGACCTTTCCGTGGGCTCGCTTCACCGAGTGTCATTCGATAGACCTGCCCATTCCCGGATTGCGTCGGCGATGCGCTGAAGATGCTCCGGTGACCGATCGTTCGCTTCCCTGAGCAGGTCGAGGTACTCCTCAGCGGTGTATGGCATTCCATCCGGGCCCACGATGTACATCGAGCCGTCGATGTGCGACTGCATCATCCCGATGGGTTCGCTCATGTCATCGCCACCATGCGGTGCTCGAGACGCCCGCAAGTAGATCCGCTCCCCAGGTAACCCGCCGGGCAATCATCGGTCGTCCCTCGCGGGCACCATGCGCCCCGCCTCACGCAGTACGCGAACGGCGTGCGCCCGCGCCTCGCATGAGGTGGCGTCGCAGTCGAGGTGGTCTTGCATGACCAAGTGGGCTTCATCCGCAAGGTAGGGAATGGATGGTGCGGCGTGATCTGGCTCCTGGGGCCGATGGTCGATCATCCATGGCAGCACCCAAAACAAGAGAATGAATCCGCCCACGACGGCGGCAACCATAATCAAAACCGCTGAAATATCTGCGGACATCTGATACCCCCTTGCGCGTTTGTTCTGTCGAATCGAATAGGCACTCAATGCGGGTGGCTTTCGGTTGAACCGTTTACGACCTGGAGTCCGGTGTCGTGGTCGTGGACCCGATATCGAGTGCTGCGACTTACGGTAGGGATGCGCCAGGCGGGGCCGGGTACATTTCGTACCATCCGTTCGCATTTGGTCCGATACTCTTTACTCACACGGGCACGTCGCGTAGGAGGGCGCCATGCAGGACCCCTGGGATGAAGCACCTGTCGGTAAGCGGATCAAGGCCCTGCGTGAGCGTGCGGGCATGTCGCGGCCTGTCCTGGCCGGACTTGTCGGCCGGTCGGCGGAGTGGATCAAAGCTGTTGAGGCAGGTCGCCTTCAACCTCCGAAGCTGCCGATGTTGCTGCGAATCGCGCAAGCTCTCGAGGTGAAGGACCTAGCCGAGTTGACCGGCAACGGACATGCGGTGTCGGTGGCGGTCTTCGCCGGTGCGCAACATGAAGCGCTCGCCGAGGTGCGTCGCGCACTCACCGACTACCGGATGACATCGAGCCCACGCCCGGCCAGTGTCGAGCACCTGGCGATCCGATTGGCTCAGGCGTGGAAGATTCGCCACAGTAGCCCCGACCACCGCACCCAGTTGGGGGCGCTGCTGCCCGGCCTTATCCGCGACGCGCAGCAGGCGGCGCGCATTCCAGGGGCGGGTCGTAGAGAAGCGCGTCGTGTGCTCGCAGGTGTGTATCAGCTCGCGGACTTCTTCGTCGCTTATCAGCCTGCGCCCGAACTGGTCTGGCTGGTCGCCGACCGTGCCATGAACGAGGGCTTCGAAGCCGATGATCCGTATGCGATCGCGTGCAGTACATGGGCGATGGCGCAGGCGCTGCGGGACTCCGGCCGCTGGGAGGAAGCGCTCGACCTGATCCGCGATGCGCTGGGCCAGTTGGAGCCCTATCTGAGCAGGGATGAGACACCGGATGATTGGCGGGGGATCGCAGGTGCTCTCGAAGCCGAAGCCGCGTATGTGCACGGTCGCCGCGGCCGCTATGGGGAGGCGTGGGCGCATTGGGAGTCGGCCGATGCGATGGCCCGCAATCTGGGTCGAGAGTATCGGCATGTGCAGTCATCGTTTTCCATGCCCGTGATGACGGCCCATGCGACGACGCTCGGTGTGGAGCTGCGGCGTTCGGCAGAGGCTCTTCGTGCGGCGGGGAATGTGGATGCGGAGACGATCGTGTCGGTGCCGCGCCGGAGCCGCCACTACATCGAGGTCGCACGGGCACATGCGCAGCGGCGGGAGTCCGCAGCGGTGTTCGCGATGCTGGAGAGGTCGGAGCAGACAGCGCCGGAGACCATTCGATACAACGGGTTCGCGCGGGAGATGATCCACGACCTGGTGCAGCACCCGCCGACGGGGATGAGCCGCGACGTGCGGAACCTGAGCCGCCGCGTCGGCGTACTCGTGTAGCTGCCGACCTCTCGCCCTGACGGCTGTCAGTCGCGTCGAAGCTACGACCACAAGATTGGGCAATCCAGCAGACCCAGACCCGTCTGTGAACGCGTCGGTGACGAACGCCGAGTGGGTCTGCCTCGGTTATCGGTTGCCGAGGAAGAGGGTTTGCGTGCTGCGGCCCAAGGGACCCTTTTCGTCGTAGAGCGCTGATTCCGCCATACCTATGCCATGGGGTTGGGGGTAGGTGACGGCGTCGAGGCAGACCCATTCGCCCGCCGGCTGGCGGTACAGGGTGACCGTCAGGTCGGTGTTGATGAACAAGTACTTCGACCAGTCCAGGACCGCGCTCACGCCGTTGCCGGAGTCCGCGGCCGCGAGGGTGCGCTCCAGTGGGCTCGGATCGGTTCCCGCGACGATCGGGTGCTTGATCCTGATCCAGCAGATCGCCGGGCCTGGTTCGGAGAAGGATCCGCTGACGAAGCGGTAATCGATGGCCGTGTGGAACCCGATCGGCTGGGCGGACGGGAACGGCTCGGGCGCGTCCGCCTGCTCCGGGCCGGGGCGCGAGCCCGTCGGCAAGAAGCGTTCCGGCAGCGGCAATTCCGGCTCGGCCAGCTTGAATCGCCAGGCATTCGCCCGCATCACCGGCCCGCGCTCGGTGGACAGCGTCGCTTCGATGAGCTCGACGCTGCGGCCGGGACGTACGACGCGCGCCCGGGCGGTGAGCGGTTCCAGCGGCACCGGGCCGAGGATCTCGACGGCGACCCGGCCGACCTGGAACCCGGGCCGTGGCTCGCACCGCTCGATCACGTGCCCGAGCAGCGCCGACGGTGGGCCGGCGTGCTGGGCGTCCGGCGACCAGGGGCCACGGGTGAACTCGGTGGAGATGAATCGGTCCGGCCGATCGGGATCGGGTAGGTAGAAGGCGTCAGTCATGACCGTGCCTTGCCCGCGCCCGGCTGAGTGCGGGCCTGCGCGCGGTGTCCTCGGTTGCTTCGCTGACGCTCGCTCACGTCGCTGTCCATCCTTCGGGCCGATCGGTCGCTTGCACAACGACGGTAACCCGCCCCGGAACGGGCTCGGGATCAGACCCGGCCGAACGCGAGCGCGACGTTGTGCCCGCCGAAACCGAACGAGTTGTTCAGTGCGAAATCGATGTGTTGAGTACGCGGCGAGCCCGAGACGATGTCGAGATCGATCTCCGGATCGAGGTTGTCGAGGTTCAACGTGGGCGGGACGACCTGATCGCGCAGGGTGAGCATGGTGACCAGCGATTCCAACGCGCCGACCGCCCCGATCGAGTGACCGAGCGCGGATTTCGGAGCGTAGACCGAGGCGTCGGGTACGACGGAGGTGATCGCGTTGGCCTCCGAGGCGTCGCCGATGGAGGTCGACGTGGCGTGGGCGTTCACATGCTGGATGTCCGAAGCGCGCAGTCCCGCGATCTCGATGGCCTTGCGCATCGCGCGGGCCGCGCCGAGCCCCTCCGGTTCGGAGGCGACGATGTGATAGGCGTCGGATGTGATGCCCGCGCCGAGTATCCGCCCGTGCACGGTCGCGCCGCGCGCGCGTGCGTGCCGCTCGGACTCGAGCACCAGCAGCGCGCCCGCCTCGCCGAAGACGAACCCGTCGCGGTCCCGGTCGAACGGGCGGGACGCGCGTTCCGGTTCGTCGTTGCGGGTGCTCATGGCGCGCATCATGGCGAAGCTCGCGATGGGCACGGCGTCGATGTGTCCTTCGACCCCGCCCGCCACCACTACGTCCGCCTCGCCGGTGGTGATCAGCCGCCAGGCGTGTGCGATCGCCTCCGAACCCGACGAACATGCCGAGACGGGAGCGAAAACGCCTGCTCTGGCACCAATTTCGAGCCCCACGGTGGCGGCCGGACCGTTCGGCATCACCATCGGCACCGACATCGGCGACACCTTGCGGTAGCCACCGGCGCGCATCGCGTCGACCGCGGAGATCAGCGCGTCACCACCGCCGAGCCCGGTGCCGATCGCCACTGCCAAGCGTTCGCCGTCCACCTCGGGCGCGCCCGCCGCGCGCCAGACCCGGCGGCCGAGCACCAGCGCCATCTGCTCGACGTAGGAATGTCTGCGCTGTTCGACCCGGCTCAGTTCCGCGCCGGGTTGTGACTGCAACTTGCCGCCGATGCGGACCGGCAGGTCGTACTCGGCCACGAAATCGTCATCCAATGCGCCGATCCCGCTGTGCCCCGCCAGCAAACCGGACCAGGTCGTATCCATGTCGTCGGCCAGCGACGTGGTCGCCGCGTATCCGGTGACCACGACCGAATTCCGAGTTTCTGAAGCGATTGTTACAGTCACGATGTCATGAATACCTGTACCGATCGCTACAGTCAACTCATGGCCCGCCCCCTCGACCACGCCAAACGCGCAGAACTGCTCGCCGCCGTCGTGCGCTACATCGCCGATCACGGCCTCGCGGACCTGTCGCTGCGCCCGCTGGCCGCCGAACTCGGCACCAGCTCGCGCATGCTGATCTACTACTTCACGACCAAGGAGGAATTGCTGGTCCAAGCGCTGGCGACGCAGCGCCCCGACATCGCGGCGATGTTCGCCGACATCGGTGACGCTGCGGAACTGCGCGACCGGCTGTGGGATTTCTGGACCGCGAACGCCTCGGGCGACGGCCGCACCAGCGTCAGGGTGATGCTTCAGGTGCTCGGCGCGGCCTGTGCGCCGCGAAGTCCGTATGCCGATTACGCCAACTCGGCCATCGCGATCTTCGTCTCGGCGCTGGCCGACGGGCTGCGCGTCATCGATTCCATTGATGACCCGGAAATTGTCGCTACACTGCTGATTTCGGGTCTGCGCGGAATTCTGCAAGACCGGCTGATCACCGGCGAGGTCGAGCGCACCGATCGCGCGGCCCGCCGCCTGATCGAACAGACGGTGCTCTGAACAGTTTTATCGGCGCATCGGCGGTGGGCAGAGTTCGAGCCGTCGTGCGGTCGGTGGCGGTGGAATCTGGTAGCGACGCTGCTGCTCGGCACAGTCGTGGCCTGCGCGTGCGACTCGCTCTGCGACGAGGGCGGGATGATCAGATCGCTCGCCTCGCCCGGCTCGTCTCGCGCGGAGGCGATCACTCGGTGCGTGACCCCGGGTACGCATGCGCGAAGAGACGTTCCAGCATCGCATGCAGCTGCTCTCGCTCCGCCGGGTCGAGCGGGGCGAGGATCTCGTCGCCGACCCGACCGGCTTCGCGATCCAGGGAACGCAACGCCGTACGGCCGGTCCGGGTGAGGCGCACGGTGATGCGGCGGCGGTCCCGCTCGTCCCGCGCACGTTCCACCTGACCGGCGGCTTCCAGTTCGTCGACGATCTTGGCCACGTCGCTGGGGTGGATGGACAGGCGCTCGGCCAAGTCCCGCTGTGCGTGCGGGCCGAAGTCGGCGAGCGCCGCGAGGATCGCCATGTGCCACAGGCGCAGGCCGCGAGCGGCGAGGCGGTCGGCGAACCCGGTGCGCGCGGCCTTGCCGACCCGCGACAGGAGGTAGATGTCGAGGCCGAGCAGGCTCGGTGGGAGTGCGCGTCCGGTATCCATCGGCCTATTGTAGGAGGGAACCTACAATAGGTCCGCACCAACTAATCGGAGATCACCGTGGACGCGCTACATCCGAGACTCCTGGTCACCCGCTTCGCCGACTGCTTCGACTTCTACGCGGCGGTGCTGCCCGAGTTGATCGGGGCGACTCTCGTCAAGGGAACCGCCGCCGGTCCATACGCGAACTGGGACGTCGCGGACCAAGGCGCACTCGTGCTCTTCGATCGCGCCGCGATGGCTGAGGTCATCGGCACGTCTACGCTGCCTGCCGCACCGTCGCAGGACGCGGTGATGTTCGTCTGCCGAGTGCCCGATGTCGACGCGGGCACGAAGCTGTGCGCCGACCACGGCGCGACCGTGGTCGCGGGCCCAGCCGACCGCCCACACTGGAGCCCTGGTCTGCGCACCGCCCACTTGCGCGACCCTGAGGGCACGCTGATCGAACTCCAGTCCTATTGAGCGCCAGGTAGTTCGACGATTCATGCCGCCGCACGCCAGCCGGTGCCCACCGGAGTATCAGGCGTTGTACTTTACAAATCCGGTTCGCGCAGAAGAGCGTTGACATCAAGTGTCAGTAGATGCTTTCGGACGCGTTCTGCGAAAGCGGGCGCTCCAGCCGCCTTCAGTCGTTCAGGGAGTCCAGCGCTGCTGGTGTCGCTATTGCGAACGTAGTAGACGAGTTGCTTCGCGGTGACGGCTCGAACTATTCGAGGGGCTGAGTCATCGACAAGCTCGAAGAATTCATCGGCTGTGTAGATCTCGTAGGGAAGCTCGTCCATCTGAGTGAAGTGCTTGTCGTTGTTGGTGAGCAGAATGTCTATGGCAGCGTGAACCGCCGCGCAATGGACATGGGCGTCGCCCACGTCGGGGTAAGTCACCGACTTATCGATCGTGTAGCCGGTTATGCGGCCCGTCTTGAACGTGTGCTCGAGTCTGCGGCGTATGCCTCCGACCTGAGCGTCATCCAGCAGCGGGTTCTTTTTTCGCAGGTGGTAGTGGAATTCCGCCATGATGTCGTCAGTCCACATGACCTCGAACATCTCATTGCCCGGCTGAAGATAGAGCAGTGCGAGCCAATCCCGGAGCGTGCGGGAGTACAGGACGTTCGCATCGACAAGAACATTCGTACCCCACCCGCTGACCATGACGGACATGGTACAAGCGGACGGGGCAGGACTTACCGGATCGAACAGGCATGGCAAGCAGTCAGTCGACCACGCCGAGTTCATCTTCGATAGCGCGCAGGTCGTCGAAAGCCTGACGCTGCGCACCCCGCTGAAGGTCCTTGTGCGCGAAGACATCCCTGCTGAAAAGTCTCGTGTGCGAGCCCACCTTGTGCGCAGGCAAGGTGCCTTCGTTGACCAGCTTCATCAGTGTCGGACGTGAGATGCCCAGCATCTTTGCGGCGACTGTGGTGGTCACCTCGTTCGGGACGCTGCCGACAGTCACGGTGCAGCCACGGCTGACGAGGTCGAGAATCTGAGAGATCAGCGCCGTCAGCTGGGCGGGCATTTCGACGGAGTCCCCACCTTGGAGACCGACGGTAATGGTCTCCTCCGCATCACCCGACGCGACGCCGCGAGCCTGCTCGACGCGGGCCTTGAACGCCCGGGCCTGCTCGACTTCGCTTGCGGTGATCGACACGACCGCTTTCTCGTCGTGCATAAGCGACGGACTCATCGACTCGAACTCCTCTCCGCTTTCGCAGGTACCGCTTACCGTAGGCCCTTGCACTTATAAGTGCAAGGGCGACGTGGGGTTCGCAGACACCGGCAGCGGCTGTGAGTCCGACGACGCGTCGACTCGAAACGCGCTACTCGGGCCGCAATCCTCACTGATCCGAGAGCGCTTGCCCCTGTGAGTGCCTCCACCTCGAAACCCTGAGCAGATGAGATCCGGCGTCGAAGACTCGGCCGGATTCGTCCTCCGTCGCCCGCCGCATCGTGGAGATGCGGCGGGCTCAGGCGGTGACTACGAGACCACGGGCAAATAGACGGCGTTGCCGTGGCTGGCGAACTCGGCGGACTTCTCCGCCATGCCCGCCTCCAGTGCCTCGGCGTCGTTCAAGCCCTGACGCTCGGCGTATTCGCGCACGTCCGCGGAGATCCGCATCGAGCAGAACTTGGGGCCGCACATGGAGCAGAAGTGTGCGGTCTTCGCCGGTTCGGCGGGCAGCGTCTCGTCGTGGTACTCGCGCGCGGTGTCCGGGTCGAGGGACAGTGCGAACTGGTCGCGCCAGCGGAATTCGAAGCGGGCCTGGGACAGCGCGTCGTCGCGCTGCTGTGCGTGCGGATGGCCCTTGGCCAGGTCGGCGGCGTGTGCGGCGATCTTGTAGGTGATCACGCCGACCTTCACGTCGTCGCGGTTGGGCAGGCCGAGGTGTTCCTTCGGCGTGACGTAGCAGAGCATGGCGGTGCCCGCCTGCGCGATGATGGCGGCGCCGATCGCGGAGGTGATGTGGTCGTAGGCAGGGGCGATGTCGGTGGCGAGCGGACCGAGGGTGTAGAACGGCGCCTCCTCGCACAGCTCCTCCTCGAGCCGCACGTTCTCCACGATCTTGTGCATCGGCACGTGCCCCGGGCCCTCGATCATCACCTGCACGCCATAGGATTTCGCGATCTTGGTCAGTTCGCCCAGGGTGCGCAGTTCCGCGAACTGCGCCTCGTCGTTGGCGTCGGCGATGGAGCCGGGCCGCAGGCCGTCACCGAGGGAGAAGGTGACGTCGTAGCGGGCCAGGATCTCGCAGAGCTCCGCGAAGTGCGTGTAGAGGAACGATTCCTGGTGATGCGCGAGGCACCAGGCCGCCATGATGGATCCGCCGCGCGAGACGATACCGGTCACTCGCTTGGCGGTCAGCGGAATGTAGCGCAGCAGCACGCCCGCGTGGACGGTCATGTAGTCGACGCCCTGTTCGCACTGCTCGATCACGGTGTCCCGGTAGATTTCCCAGGTCAGCGCGGTCGGGTCGCCGTTCACCTTCTCCAGCGCCTGGTAGATCGGCACGGTGCCGACCGGGACGGGGGAGTTGCGCAGAATCCACTCGCGGGTCTCGTGAATGTTCTTGCCGGTGGACAGGTCCATGATGGTATCCGCGCCCCAGCGGGTGGCCCACACCATCTTCTCCACCTCCTCGGCGATCGAGGAGGACACGGCCGAGTTGCCGATGTTCGCATTGATCTTGACCAGGAACTTCTTGCCGATGATGGTCGGCTCGAGCTCCGGATGTTTGTGGTTGGCCGGGATCACCGCGCGGCCCGCGGCGACCTCTTCCCGCACCGATTCCGGCGAGACGCCTTCCCGCGCGGCGATGAAACGCATCTCCGGCGTGACGATGCCCTCGCGGGCCCAGGCGAGCTGGGTACGCGGGCCCTTCCCCTCGGGTCTGGTCCACGTGTCGCGCAGTTTCGGTAGCCCGCCTTCGAGATCGATCGTCGCCGACTCGTCGGTATACGGTCCCGAGGTGTCGTAGACGTCGAAGTGCTCGCCATTGGTCAGATTGATCCGGCGCACCGGAATGCGCAGGTCATCGACCTCGAGATAGTGCTTGATGCTGCCCTCGATCGGGCCGGTGGTGACGCTGTCGACGGGTGCGGATCCGCCGTCGGACGCAGCGGCGCGTGCCATTTTTCCTCCCTACGCCGGCATTACCCGGTCAGGTTCATACGGTCGACGGCCCTGACGCCTCTCGGCTAGCCGTCCTCTCAGCCCGCTGGTGCGAGCCCCCGTTGGTTTGTGAAATTTTCCCGCCCGACCATACCCGGACCCGCCGAGCGTCTGCCCGGCGATTCGGCGGGATCGAGTGAAGTCGCAGGCAGCGGCGTGGGAATCAGGGGTCTTCCGCTGGCTGCGGGGTGGCCGAATGGCCCGGCGCGCCGTGGGTGCGGCGAGCTTCTTTCATCTCGGCCTCGTAGATGTGGCGGCGGCCGTCGAGCAGTTCGTCGCGGGCGGCGCGCTCGATGTCGCGGAACAGGTCGTAGTAACCGTCGTCGTATTCCTCGACGATCTGGAATGTCCAGCGTCCGGCCAGCACGTTGCGCCCGATCAACTCGGCGGAGATCCGATCGGCGATGTGCGCGTGACCCGCCGCGCGGAACAGCTCCACCGCTATGTCGAGCGCCAGATCGGCCCCGCCGGTCAGTTGGTGGAAGGAGTACAGGTGGCCGCGGGCGCGTTCGACGATCTCCAGGGCCTCCGAGAGTTTGCCGGTGGCGGCGACGGTGCCGTCGTCGACGCCATCGGGGCGGCGGTGCTGAGCGGCCGGGCGATCGGTCATGACCTCGCTCCTTGTCCGGAGGATGGGTGCGGCCGTGAACTCCGCGGTCGGCCGGGCAGCGGAGATCGAGGCGCTCGGGTAGCGGCGTACCCGGAGAACGCCGTTCTCATGCGCGGCTGTCGTCGAAACCGGTATCCGGTGGGACGAGACCGAACGTGTTCAGCGCGGGTGTGCTGGAAGGATCCGGCCGGTGACCTCGCCCAATCCGATCCTGGTCGAACCCGGGCCCGGGGCCGATGCCGTGATCGTCACCGCGTCGCCGTCCTCGAGGAAGGTGCGTTGCTGATCGTTGACCGATACCGGCCTGCTGCCGCCCCAGGACAACTCGATGAACGATCCGCGCCGGCCGGGTTCGGGACCGGAGATGGTGCCCGAGGCGTACAGATCGCCGGTGCGCGTCGATGCGCCGTTCGCGGTGAGATGAGCCAGCATCTGCGCCGGTGACCAGTACATCCGGGAGTAGGGCGGGTAAGTGACAGGTTGTCCGTTCCACGTCACGGTGAGTTCGATGTCCAGGCCCCAGTGCTCGGTACCGAGCAGGTAGGGCAGAGGCGCGGGTGACTGTTCGGGCAGCGGTATGCGCGCGGACTCCAAGGCAGCCAGCGGCGTGATCCACGGCGATATCGAGGTCGCGAACGACTTGCCGAGGAACGGGCCCAGCGGCTGGTACTCCCAGGCCTGGATGTCGCGGGCGGACCAATCGTTGACCAGCGCGACGCCGAAGACCCGGTCGGCGAACTCATCGATCTCCACCGGTACGCCGAGCCGCGAGCCGACGCCGATCACGAATCCGAGCTCGGCTTCGATGTCCAGCCGCCGCGACGGGCCGAAATCCGGTGCGCCGGAGTCTGTTCCGCGCTGCCCGCAGGGACGCGCCACATCGGTGCCGGACACCACCACGGTGCCCGCCCGCCCGTGATAACCGACCGGCAGATGGCGCCAATTCGGCAGTAGCGGATCGCCGTCCGGCCGGAACAGGCGGCCGAGGTTCGTCGCGTGGTCGATGCTGGCGTAGAAGTCCACGTAATCGCCGATACATACAGGCAGCCGCAACACCACGTCGGACAGCCGATGCACCGCGGCGTCGTCCAGTTCGCCGTCGACCGCCTCACGAATCCGGTCGCGCACCGTCCGCCAGCGCACGGGTCCCTGCGCGAGGAAGGCGTTCAGGCTCGGTTCGGCGAAAACCGAATCATCCAGCAGCACAGCCAAATCGATGACATGTTCGCCGAGCCGCACCCCCACGCGGGGGCCTTCTCCGGTCGGCGCGAACACCCCGTAGGGCAAGTTGTCCGGACCGAACTGCGACTCCGGCGCTACCTCCACTGCGGTCCTCACGCGGGGCCTCGCCCCGACCAGCTCCACGCATAGGTCGGGTCTTCGCAAGCCAGCGCGCCTTCGCCGAGCTCCAGCGGGCGAAAGGTGTCCACCATGACGGCCAGCTCGTCGAAGTACTCGATGCCGATGCTGTTCTCGTACGCGCCGGGCTGTGGACCGTGGGCGTAACCGCCGGGGTGCACCGACACCGAGCCTTGCGTGATTCCCGAGCCTTTGCGCGCTTCGTAATTGCCGCCGCAATAGAACATGACCTCGTCGGAATCGACGTTGGAGTGGTAGTACGGCACCGGGATCGACAGCGGGTGATAGTCCACCTTGCGCGGAACGAAATTGCAGACGACGAAGTTGCCGCCCTCGAACGCCTGATGGACCGGCGGCGGCTGGTGGATGCGGCCGGTGATCGGTTCGAAGTCGGCGATATTGAAGGTGAACGGATACAGGCAGCCGTCCCAGCCGACCACGTCGAACGGGTGCGCGGCGTAGACCATCCGCGTGCCGACGACCTGGCCGCCGGGGCGGTGCTTGACCAGCACGTCCACTTCGGTGCCGGTCGCACTGATGGTCTCGGTGGGTCCGTGCAGGTCGCGCTCGCAATACGGGGCGTGTTCGAGCAACTGGCCGAACTTCGACAGATAGCGCTTGGGCGGCGTGATGTGACCTGTCGCTTCGATTACATACGCCCGCAACGGTTCCGGGCCGGTGGGCCGCCAGCGGTGTGTGGTGGCACGCGGGATGAGCACCTGATCGCCCTGCCGTGCGGGCAGCGCGCCGAACACGGTCTCCACCACCGCCGCGCCCGACTCCACATAGACCAGCTCGTCGCCGATCGCGTTGCGGTACAGCGGCGAACCGCCTTTCGCGACCACATAGGAGATGCGCACGTCGGCGTTGCCCAGCAGCAGCCGGCGCCCGGTCACCGGATCGGTCTCCGCCGGGGTGTCGCCGGGGAACAGCGTGTGCAGGCGCAGATGGCGGTGACGCAGCGGATGGTTCGGCGTGGTCCGCTGATCGGGCAGCTCCCAGACCGTCGAATCGACCAGTGCCGGGGGCAGGCCACGGTGATAGAGCAGGGAGGAGTCGCCGGAGAAGCCCTCCTCGCCCATCAGCTCCTCGTAGTAGAGCCGCCCCTGCTCGTCACGATGCTGGGTGTGCCGCTTCGGCGGTACCGCACCCACTTGCCGATAGAACGCCATGACCGTTCCTCCGCCAGCCGGTGGTCGGGTAGTTGATCACCATCGTAGTGCGGCCGAATCCCCTATCAGGCGTTTCGCATGGCCCGGTAGACCGCGGCCCCGACGAACGCGCCGAGATCCGCCGGTGTCCAGCCGTCCTGGTCCGCGAGCAGCGCGCGTACGGCGGCCTCGCCCGCGGAGACCCACTGCTCCACCAGCACCGGCAACTTGTGCTCGGCGTCCAGCGTGCCCCAGGCGCGCAGCGTCGGGCGCAGGAGTTTGGTACAGCGCTCGATGACGAGCGCGCGTCCGCGCCCGAAGGAATTCGCGACGGCGGGGTCGGGATTGCCGTAGACCAGCCGCCAGGCGTCCGGCCGGCTCGCGGCCTTCGTCAGCAGAGCGCGGAATCCCTGGACGAACACGGTTTCGTCGGCGTCGACGTCGCGTGGCTTCACCACCTCGAGCACGCCGCTGACCAGGTAGCCCTCCTCGCGCTGGATCAGCGCCTCGATCAGCTCGACGCGATCGGCGAAGCAGGCGTAGACCACCGGCCTGGTCACCTTCATCCGCTCCGCGATGGCGGCCATGGTGACCGCGGCGATGCCGTTCTCCACGGCGATGGCGAGCGCGGTGTCGAGCACCTGCGGACGGCGGCGCTCCGGGCCGAGATGCTGTGCGCGCTGCCGTTGTCGCACGGCCGGGTCGGCGCCCATACCGCCCAGCCTGCCGCCGGCGGCCCGGTTACCGCTGCTGCGGCGGGGGAAAGGCGGCTGCGCCGGGCGGGTCACGAGCGCCCGGGTTCGTCGGCGAACTCGGCGATCACCGGGGCGTGGTCGCTGGCGCCCTTGCCCTTTCGCGCCTCACGATCGACCGTCGCGTCCGATACGGTGGCGGCGAGCGCGGGAGAGGCGAGGATGAAATCGATGCGCATCCCCTCTTTTCGCGGGAAGCGCAGCTGGGTGTAGTCCCAGTAGGTGTAGACGCCCGGTCCCGGCGCGAACGGCCGCATGACATCCGTGAATCCGGCGTCCACGACGGCCTGGAAGGCATCGCGCTCCGGCTGCGACGTGTGCGTCTTCTCGGCGAAGTACTCCACGGACCACACATCGTCGTCGGTCGGCGCGATGTTCCAGTCGCCCACCAGCGCGATCTTGGCCTGCGGGTCGTCGGCCAGCCAGCGCGCGCCGTTGTCGCGCAGGGCGGCAAGCCATTCCAGTTTGTAGGCGTAGTGCGGATCGCCCAGCATGCGGCCGTTGGGCACGTACAGGCTCCACACCCGCACGCCGCCACAGGTGGCCCCGATCGCGCGGGACTCGACGACCGGCGTGCTGATCAGCGACTCACCTGCGTCCTTGTCGAAGCCGGGCTGGCCGGGAAAGGCGAGCTCGACGTCGGAGAGACCGACGCGGGAGACGATCGCCACCCCATTCCACTGGTTGATCCCCAGGTGGGCGACTTCGTAGCCCAGTTCGTCGAAGCGCTCGAACGGGAACTGGTCGTCGCGGCACTTGGTCTCCTGGATGGCCAGCACGTCGATGTCCTGGCGGTCGAGCCAGTCCGCGACGCGGTCGAGCCGGGAGCGAATGGAGTTGACATTCCAGGTGGCGAGACGCACTGCGGCCTTCCTTCGCGGGTGACAGGTCTGTTCTACCGCAGGCCGCCGGGCCCGGCGAGCGGTTCCGGCGCGGCGTAGCGATAGGTGTGGTGTTCGATGAAGCCCAGTTCGCGGTACATCGCGCGGGCCGGGTCGTTGGTGGCTTCCACCTGGAGATAGGCGTGCGTCGCGCCGCGGTCGCGGCCCCAGCGGATCAGTTCGGCGCAGACCAGCGAGCCGAGCCCGTGCCTGCGGTGCGCGGCGGCGACGGCCACGCAGGTGAGGCCGATCCAGCGGCGTCCGTCGGGGGCGGTGGTGAGCGCGCCGCGGCCGATCGCGATGGGACGCGGCAGGCCGAGCGAAGCGAAGCCGAGTTCACCGTTCAGGACCGCGGTCAGTACCTCGGGATCGGGCGCGGGAATAGTCCGCGCGCCGGGTTCCTCGCCGTCGTAGCGGTGCGTCTCCAGCCAGTCGGCGTCGGGAGCGGCCGCGATCCGCACCATCGAAGGGCCTTGGGGCAGCACGAAATTGTCGATATCGAGAGCCAGCATGGCCGTCTCCCGCCAGCTGTGCCAGCCGGGTGGCACCGGGGCCAGCCGATCGGGCAGCGCGAGCTGCACGGGCAGGCCCTGCGCGGTGTACCACTCGCCGATCCGGTGCAGCGTCTCCGCCGACACGGTGGCGGGTCCCTCGGAGCTGCCCAGCGGCACAGCGGAATTCGCGCGCCCGGTGTATCCGTTGCCCGCGCGCGCCAGCCAGCCGTCGATCCACGCGTGTTCGACGCCCGGCCAGCCATAGGCGGCCGCGGCCTCCAGCGCGCGGATCTCTCGGATGCGAATCGGCCTCGGACCGATGGCTTTCAGCGCGACCACGCGCTCCGGCGCCACCGAGACGAGCTCGCCGCCCGCGCCGCGCACGGTCGGCGGGTCCAGAGAGACGAGTTCGCCGATCACGTCGGTCAGCGGTTGTGGATAACCCGCGGGCAGCTGATAGCGCAGCACCACGCGGCGGCCGAGCGGAATATCGGGCAGGCCGGCGGCGGGGTCAGTCGTCATGCCCGAACGGGTCGGGGTCGGTGCCGGGCAGCCAGCTCAGACCCGGTGTGCCCCAGCCGTTGCGTTTGATCGCCTTCTTGGCGGCCCGCGCGTTACGGCCGATCAGCACATCCACGTAGAGGAACCCGTCCAGATGCCCGACCTCGTGCTGGAGCATGCGGGCGAAGAAGCCCTTGCCCTCCACCTCCACCGGCTCTCCGTTCTCGTCGGTGCCGGTCACCTTCGCCCATTCGGCGCGACCGGTGGGGAACTGCTCGCCGGGCACCGACAGACAGCCCTCCTCGTCGTCGTCCGGGTCGGGCATGGTCTCCGGGATCTCCGAGGTCTCCAGCACCGGATTGACCACCACCCCGCGTCGTCGGGTCGCGGTGCCGTCCGCGCCGAGGTCGGGGCAGTCGTAGACGAACAGGCGAAGCGGAACGCCGACCTGGTTGGCCGCGAGCCCGACGCCGTGCGCGGCGTCGAGCGTTTCGTACATGTCCGCGATGAGCGGAGCCAATTCCTCCGGCGATCGAGTGACCCGCTCGGTCGGGTTGTGCAGAACCGGGTCGCCGACGATCACGATCGGGAGGATTGCCATGGGCCAATTATTGCCGTGGGCGCCACGTCACAGCTTCCCGGGTGCCGAAGTGGAGGCCGCGACTACCGGCCGGTAGGGAACACGCCGCGCTGCGGACCCGGCGATTCCTCGGCCGCGTGGTTGAATGTTCCGCGACGTACAAGCACCATTTTCGTCTGGTGGTCACTCGGCGAGGAGCGAGATGGACGGCGCAGCGGCACGGAATCTTTCCGCGACCCACAACGGCCCTTCCGCGAGCGAAGATGGCACGACGGAGCACGCTTCGGCCGAACAGGCCGACGGCGACGGACTGAGCCGTCGCGAACTCGACATCCTGGCCTTCGAGCGGCAGTGGTGGAAGTACGCCGGGGCCAAGGAAGAGGCGATCCGCGAGCTGTTCGCCATGTCGCCGACCCGGTACTACCAGGTGCTGAACGCGGTGGTCGATCGGCAGGAGGCGCTGGCGGCCGACCCGATGCTGGTCAAGCGGCTGCGCAGGCTGCGAGCGAGCAGGCAGAAGGCGCGCGCGGCGCGGCGGCTCGGATTCCAGGTCTGAGCCGGCGATGCGGACCCGGACCCGTCCCGTGCGACTAGGCTCGCGAAGGTGAGCTACCCGAACCCCACCTCCGGTGGGCCACCGTTGCGCGCCCTGGCGATGGTGCTGATCGCGTTGGCCATCGTCTTCGCCGGTCTCGGGGCGATGTCGCTGTCGAGTTCCGACGCCGACACCGACGCCTCGGGAACCAGCGCATCGCCGACCTCGAGCGCGAGCGCCGCGCCGCAGGTCCCGGCGAGCACCACCGCACCCAAGGCGCCCACCTCGTCCACCGCGGTGGCGACCGTGACGGCGACCAGTGCCGCCGCGTCGACCACCACCACGGCGGCGCGTTCGGTCCCGGTGCGCGTGCTCAACAACAGCATGGTGGCCGGACTCGCGGCGAAAACGGCCGGCCAGCTCGAGGCCAGCGGCTGGACGATCGCGGAAACGGGCAACTACCCGGGCTCGAACATCGCCAAAACCACGGTGTACTACGGCGATTCGTCCGGCGACAAGGAGGCCGCGCAGGCCATCGCGGACCAGCTCGGCGCGTCGGTGGCACCGAAGTCGAGTGCGATCGGGGATACCGCGCCGGGTGTAACGGTGATCGTCACGGGTAACTGACCCATATGTGGCCGCTGGTCGCACGCCCGGACCAGCGAACACGAGTTAGGGCGCGCCGCCCTGTCAGGGGCACGGTGGGACGGCGTGGCATCATCTTGTCCGGTAACGAACGTGTCCACCCGCCCTTACTCGTAAACTCGGTACTCGTAAAGGAGTTCCCCGATGGCCTCGTCCACAACTCGACGCCCGTCCTGGCGGACTGTGACCCCGGTGCTCGCGGTCGCGGTCTTCGGCCTCGCCGCCTGCTCGAACAGCCAGGAGTCGAGTGACGTCCAGGGAACGACCCCGCCGGTGTGGAGCGGGTCGCCCGCTCCGGCCGGGCAGTCGAGCACCGAGCACGGTGGCTCGCCGAACGCCGAGCAGGGCGTGAACGTGCAGCTGAAGGACCCCTCGGGCGCCTCGGTGGGCACCGCGAACTTCGCCAAGGACGGCAACCACCTGCAGCTCACCGTCGAGGCGCACGGCCTGCGCCCCGGCTTCCACGGCCTGCACGTGCACCAGGTCGGCAAGTGCGAGCCGAACTCCGTCGCGCCGACCGGCGGCCCGGCGGGCGACTTCCTGTCCGCCGGTGGTCACCTGCAGGTGGGCAGCGCCAACGCGCATCCGGCCAGCGGCGATCTGACCTCGCTGGAGGTGCGCGGCGACGGCGTCGCCAAGCTGGTCACCACCACCGACGCGGTGACGCTGGACGACGTGAAGGGCAAGGCCCTGATCATCCACGCCGACGCCGACAACTTCGGCAACATTCCCAACCGTTACTCCCGTGCCGATGGCGTCGCGGGTCCCGATGAGACGACCCTAGCGACGGGCGACGCGGGCGGCCGTGTCGCTTGTGGCGTGATCCAATAGCGCGGTGGCATATGGGCGGGGCAGGAATCGAACACGTTCCCTTCGATGGTTCACCCCGGCCCACCATCGGGGTCGAATGGGAGATCGCCTTGGTCGACAAGGTGACCCGCGACCTGTCGAATACCGCCGCGGCGGTGTTCGATTCACTCGGTGACCTCCGGGCCCACGACGGCACACCCCAGGTCACCAAGGAATTGTTGCGCAACACCGTCGAACTCGTCACCGGGGTGCACGAGACCGTCGGCGCGGCGGTGGAGGACCTCACCGGCACGATGAACACGGTGCGCCGTGCGGCCGAGCAGCTCGGTGTCGACTTGTTCTGCGCGGGCACCCATCCGTTCGCGCAATGGTCGGCCCAGCAGCTGACCCGATCGGAGCACTACGACGAGCTGATCGAGCGCACCCAGTGGTGGGGTCGCCAGATGATGATCTGGGGCGTGCACGTGCACGTCGGAGTCTCCCACCGCGACAAGGTGTTTCCGATCCTCAACTCGTTGCTGCTGTCGTATCCGCATCTGCTCGCGCTGTCGGCGGGCTCGCCGATGTGGTCGGGATCGGACACCGGCTACGCGAGCAACCGGACGCTCATGTTCCAGCAGTTGCCGACCGCGGGCCTGCCGTTCCAGTTCGAGAACTGGACCCAGTTCGAGCATTTCGTGCACGATCAGATCAAGACCGGTGTCTTCACGCAGCTCGGCGGCATGCACTGGGACATCCGCCCGGCGCCGAAGTGGGGCACCATCGAGGTCCGGGTGTGCGACGGGATCTCCACGCGCGCCGAGCTCGCCGCGATGGCCGCGCTCATCCATTGCCTGATCGTCGACCTCGACCGCCGCGTCGAGAACGGCGAGGAACTGCCCACCCTGCCGCCGTGGCACGTGCAGGAGAACAAGTGGCGCGCCGCGCGTTACGGGCTGGATGCGATCATCATCACCGATGCCGACAGCAACGAGCGGTTGGTCACCGACGACCTGGCGGATCTGCTGAACCGCCTGGAGCCGACGGCGGCGCGGCTGGGCTGCGCGGACGAACTCGCGCTGGTCGCCGAGATCCCCAAGCGGGGAGCCTCTTACCAGCGGCAGCGCCGGGTTGCCGCAGCGTCGCAGGGAGATCTGGTCGCGGTGGTGGACGCGCTGGTCGAGGAGCTGAAACAGTAGCGATCGGCCGCGTACAGGTCGGTTGCTGTTCAGCTGGCCAGGGGGATGACGTTCACCCCACGTTTACTATGGTCGGATGCTTGTCGAATACCCGGGTTCCAGAGCAGGAAGCGCGGTCGCGCGCCGTCGCGTACCGCGGACTCGGATCCGGGTCGTCGCGGCGGTGGCCGCGGTGCCGGTCCTGCTGATCGTGTTGCAGGGCGTCGCCATCTGGCAGGGATTCGAAGGCCCCCTGGAAAGCTTGGGGCGCGACTACATCGGCACACCGAAATCGATGTCGGTGCCGTGGGCCGGACTGGTCCTTGCGATGGTGGGCATTTCGGCCCGTCGCAGGCTGGTCGCGGTGGGTGTCGCGGCTGCCATCGATGTGGCGTGGGCCGGCGTCCGCTTGCTGGCGGGAGAGCCGTTCGCGATCGGGAACGGCCCCGTGCTCGTGCTGACCGGCTTGGCGCTGGTGGCCTGGCTGCGCTGGTCCGGAACCGAACGGCGGGACGCGCTGCACGCAGCCGCGCTCGGCGCGCTGCTCGTCCTGGCCACCAAGGTCGGCGATGTCTGGTTGCACGTCACCGTGATCGGCAGACCGACGGTGCTCGATGAATACGTGATCCTGGCCGACCATGCGCTGGGCGATCCGTCGTGGGTGCTCGGGCGGGCGGTGGACACGCTCGGGCCGGTGGTCTACGCGGTGCTGCACTGGGTCTACATCGAGCTGCCCGTGGCGGCGATCGTCGTGGCCGTGT
Organism: Nocardia sp. NPDC004718; assembly: GCF_053601535.1. NCBI lineage: Bacteria > Bacillati > Actinomycetota > Actinomycetes > Mycobacteriales > Nocardiaceae > Nocardia > Nocardia sp. NPDC004718. The sequence continues at coordinate 223,182 of NZ_JBSGCA010000001.1, read as the reverse complement.
GGCAGCTGCGCCGAGTGGTGTCGTCGGGCCGGTGGCCGTCGCATTACCTGGTGCGCACCTTCCTGGTGCTCGGCTTGATCGGTCCCTTGGTGTACGTCCTCTTCCCGGTGGTCGGTCCGATGTTCGCGTACGGCCCGGACGGCAACGGGCTGCAATTGGGCAACTACTGGCCGGGGGTCGTGCCGCCGATCGATCGCAATCCGCTGCCGCTGCCGTTCGACGCGGCGGTTCCGCGCAACTGCATGCCCTCGATGCACACCGCCTGGGCGCTGTCGGTGTTCCTGCACACCCGCCGCGACGGCGACGGCGAGCCTGCTCCGCGCTGGCTGCGCTGGGGCGGCGCGTTCTGGCTGCTGGCCACCCTCACCGCCACCCTCGGGTTCGGCTACCACTATGGCGTCGACCTGGTCGCGGGCGCGGTGCTGTGCCTCACCGTCGAATCGGCGCTGCGCGCACCGGAGCGCGGCTGGGGATGGTTCCGGATCCGGTTGGTCGGCTCCGGTGCGGTCGTGCTGGCCACGCTGCTGCTGTCCTACCGCTACCTCGCCGTGCCGATGGCCGAGTATCCGGTGCTCGCGGGCACGGTCGTGCTCGGGCTGCTGGCCGGACTGGCCGCGGCGTTCCACGCGACGTGGTTCGCGACCGCGCGGCAGCCGGAGCAGGCCGTCCGCGAGGTCGAGCCCGTCGCGCGCTGAGGCCGGTCACGCGGCTAATCGACGTCGTCGTCACGCATCTCGTTGACGCGCAACAGGCCGTCGCGGTAGCGCTGCTCGCGGTAGGCGGTGCGGCCGATCAGGTGGGCGATCACCGGGGCGGTCAGCAGGGTGAACAGCCCGACCAGCACCAGCATCCAGACGTTGCCGTGTCCGCCCAGCTGGATCGCGGCGCCCGCCAGCACCAGGATCAGCCCGATGACCTGTGGCTTGGTGGCGGCGTGCATCCGGGTCAGCGTGTCGGGAAAGCGCACGATCCCGATCGCCGCCGTGAGCGCCAGCGTCGAGCCGAACAGGATCAGGGTGCCCGCGAGCACGTGCCAAAGGTTCATCTGTCGTCCCGCACCCGGAATCGGGACACCGCGGCCGAGCCGAGGAACCCGACCAGCGCCAGCGCGACGATCGCGGGCATCACGGTGGTATCGGCGCTGTAGGCCGCCCAGACGGCCAGCCCGGAGGCGGCGATGGCGATCAGCGAGTCGATGCCGACCACCCGGTCCAGTGTGCTCGGTCCCATGACGACGCGATACGTGGTGATCAGCGCCGCCGCGGTCAGGATGACGGCGGCGAGGACGGCGACGACGGTCACGATGTCACCTCCGGGGGAGAAGGCGGCCGGGAGTACGGCCATCCGGTCGGGCGTTCGAAGGTTTCGATCAGCAGGCGTTCCAGCCGCCGGGTGGTCCGGAAGAACTTGTCCACCGCCGCATCGCTGCCGACATCGAGAACGTGCACGTAGACGACGCAGCGCCGACGATCGATCTCCAGCACCATGGTGCCGGGGATCAGGTTGAGCAGGTCGGCCCACAGCACCAGCACCAGATCCGATCGCGTGCCGGAGTACACGCGCAGCACGCCCGACACCGGGGTCTGCTTCGGGCGGATCGCGAGCCAGGCGACCTGAAGACTCGACTCCAGCGCGTAATACGCGCTCGCCACGATCAGTTCGGGCAGGGGAAACGGGTTCAGCCGCCCGGACACCGGCACGCGGGGCAGCGGCAGCGCCACCATGATCAGCGCGGCGACCGCCAGCCCGCCCAGGACATTCGCGATGCTCGGGTCGCCCCACAGGGCCAGCCAGACCACGGTGAGCCACACGAGGATGCCGACGCGGACGGTCTTGTCGCGGCCCCGGCCCCGCTCGGCGCTCATCGTGGGCTTCCCGGCGATACGCCCAGCACCGCACCGATGTACACGCCGGGATCGCGCAGGTCTACCGCGGCGCGGTCGGCGATCGTGAGGATCGGCCCGGCCAGCACCGTCAGGCACAGCCCCACCGTAACCAGCGCCGCGGTGGACAGCACCATCAGCGGCGGCATGCGGCCGGGATCGGTGCGCTCGTCGTAGTGCACGTCGGTCGCTTCCTCGATCAGCGTCGGCGGTTTCGCCGCGGTGATATGGCCCTCCGGCGCGTCCTCGCGGGGCCGCCAGAACGCTTTGCTCCATACCCTGGCGACGGTGTAGAGCGTGAGCAGGCTGGTGAGCACCGCGCCGCCGACCAGCACCCAGGCCAGCACGCTGCCGCGTTCGGCGCCCGCCCGCAACAGCGCGACCTTGCCGATGAACCCGGAGAACGGCGGTATCCCACCGAGATTCAGCGCTGGGACGAGGAACAGCACGGCCAGCAGCGGGCTGGCCGCGGCGAGCCCGCCCAGCCTGCGCAGCGAGGTGGATCCGGCTTGCCGCTCGATCAGGCCCGCCACCAGGAACAGCGTGGTCTGCACCAGAATGTGGTGCGCCACGTAGAACACCGCGCCCGACAGCCCGGCCGCGTTGGCGAGGCCGACGCCGAACACCATGTATCCGATGTGACTGACCAGCGTGAACGACAGCAGACGGCGGATGTCGCTCTGCGCGATGGCGCCGAGGATGCCGATGAGCATGGTGAGCAGGCCCGCCACCAGCAGCACCGAGTCGAAGCCGCCGTCGGGGAACAGCAGCGAGTGGGTCCGGATGATCGCGTACACGCCGACTTTGGTGAGCAGACCGGCGAACACGGCGGTGACCGGCGCCGGGGCGGCCGGATAGGAGTCGGGCAGCCAGTTCGACAGCGGGAAGACGGCCGCCTTGATGCCGAACGCCACCAGCAGCACCGCGAAGATCGCCGTGCGCGTGCCCTCCGGCACGGCGCCGAACCGGACCGCGAGCTGGGCGAGATTCAGCGTTCCGGTGGCCGCGTAGGTGAGGCCGATACCGGCGAGGAAGATCAGCGACGAGACCGACGAGACCATCACGTAGGCCACGCCCGCGCGGATGCGTTCGGTGGTCGCGCCCACGGTGAGCAGCACGAACGACGCCGCGAGCAGGATCTCGAAGCCGACGAAGAGGTTGAACAGGTCACCGGCGAGGAACGCGGCCGAAACCCCGGCGGTGAGCACCAGATACGTGGGCCGGTAGATCGAGGTGGGCTGCCGCTCGTCGCCGTCGCGGATGTTCTGGCCCGCGCCGTAGAGGTTGACCGACAGCAGCACGATGGACGAGACCAGCAGCATCGCCGCCGACAGCCGGTCCACCACCAGCGTGATGCCGATCGGCGCTGCCCAGTCGCCCACCTGCAACGCGGTGGTGCCGTCCCGGTCGACCAGGAACAGCAGCAACCCGCAGATCGCCACGACAGCGGTGAGCGCCCCGACGCTGACCGCGCTCTGGATGCGCGGCCTGCGGCCGAAGACGAGCGTGGCCGCCGCGCCGAGCAGGGGGACGAGCACCGGCAGCGGCGTGAGGACCGGCAGCAGGCCGGGCGATAGGCTCACGTCTCCGGGTCCTCTCCGGCGCGCCGCCGGGCGACATCCACGTCCTCTTGGTCGTTGGCGACGTCGTCGCTGGTGGTGAGCATGTAGGCGCGGTAGGCGAGGGCGAGCACGAATGCCGCGATGCCCATGGTGATCACGATGGCGGTGAGCAGCATCGCCTGGGCGAGCGGGTCGGCCATCTCCTCGGTGTCGGCCGTACCGCGGATGGGCGGTTTGCCGCGACCGCCGCCCGCGGTGAGGATCAGCAGGTTCACCGCGTTGCCGAACAGGATCAGCCCGAGCAGCATCTTCGACACGGCGCGTTCCAGGAGCAGGTACACCCCGCACGCGACGAGGATGCCGATCACCACCAGCAGGGTCAGATTCGCGGTCACGTCGCGGAACCTCCGTTCGCCGAGGGGGTCTCGGCGTCGGCCAGCTCGCTGTCCAGGCGTGCGCCGAGACTGCGCAGCACGTCCAGCACCAGGCCGACCACGATGAGGTAGACGCCGAGATCGAACAGCAGCGCGGTGACCACCTTGACGTGCCCGATCACCGGCAGCGAAACCTCGATGATCGCCGAGGACAGCGGCGGCGCGCCGAGCAGCAGCGACGACACGGCGGTGCCCGCGGCCAAGGTGAGGCCGGCGCCGAGGATGTGGCCCGCGTCGACGGGCAGTGCCTCGCCCAATTCGTAGCGGCCGCCCGCGAGGTACCGCAGGGTCAGCGCGAGCCCAGCGGTGAGCCCGCCCGCGAACCCGCCGCCGGGCGCGTTGTGGCCGGAGAAGAAGAAGTAGACCGACAGCACCATGATGGTCGGGAACACCAGCCGCGTGGTGATCTGCAGAACCATCGAGCGTTCGGCCCGAGCCACCAATCGGCCCGCGGGCAGCCAGCTGACCAGCTCCGGATCGTAGTCGGGGGAGTCCGTCGCGCGCGGCGCGCTACCGAAACGCCTGCTGCGGAATACCAAAGAGGCCACCCCGGTCGCGGCGACGACGAGCACCGAGATCTCACCGAGGGTGTCCCACGCCCGCAGGTCGACGAGCAGGACGTTGACGGCGTTCTTCCCGCCGCCGAATTCGTAGGCGGCATCGGGAATTCCGAGCCAGACGGGTTCGGCGGTGCGGGCCGCCACGGCGAACCCGGCCAGGACCGCGACCACCGTCCCGGTCCCGACGGCCAGAACCGCTCTGCGCAACTTGAACGCGGCCGTCCGGCTCGGCTCGATCGTCGCGGGAAAAGCGCGCAGCACCAGCACGAAGATGACCAGGGTGAGCGTCTCCACCAGGAATTGGGTGAGCGCGAGGTCGGGCGCGCCGTGCAGCGCGAAGATGACGCCGCTGCCGTATCCGGTCACCCCGACGACCAGCACGCTCGCGAGCCGGTTGCGCAGCACCGTCGCGGCGAGCGCGCTCACCGACATGATCGCGCCGATGGCCGCTTGCAGCGGCGAATCCCACAACCGCAGCGTGACTCCGGTGCGGGTGCCGAGGGCGAGCAGGACGGTCGGCAGGACGATGAGCGTGACCAGGATCACGGCTTGGCTCAGCGGCAGCGACCCGCGCTGCACCGCGCCGGTCATCCGCAGCGAGAGGGTGTCCATCGCGCGCAGCGTGGCGTCGTAGGCGCGGTCGGCGTTGCCGAGGCGCGGGTGCGCCGATTCGGCGAAGCGGTCGCCCAGCAGCCACAGCACTACGCCGACCGCGACGATCAGCAGTGTCGACGCGAGCGCGGCATCGAAACCGTGCCACAGCGCCAGATGCGACGGAACCCCGGCCAGCGTTTCGGCGTAGGGGCGCAATCGTGCGTCGAGCCAGGACGGGGCGAGACCGGCCGCGAGGCTCGCGAGGGCGAGGAGCACCGGTGCCGCGAGGAACAGAGCACCCGGCGGATGCCAGCGGAGACGGCGCTCGGCTTCCGGCTGATCTTCGGCGACGGGTACTTCGCTCGGGTGGTGGGCGACGGGCGTGGCGCCTGCCGCGGGTTCCGGCCCGCGGTCCTTGTCCGCGAAAGCGCCCCAGACGAACCTGATGCTGTAGCCGACGGTCAGCATCGAGCCGAGCACCACTCCGGTGAACACCGCTCCGCGTACGGGCGCGGTGAGCACGTCCGCGTCCAGTACGGCGTTCAGCGCGCTTTCTTTGCCGACGAAGCCGAGCAGCGGCGGTATGCCCGCCATGCTGAGCGCGGCCAGGACCGCGGTGGCGCACAGCACGGGAGCCCGACGGCCGAGCCCGGACAAGCGGCGCAGGTCGCGCGTGCCCGCACCGTGGTCGATGATCCCGACCACCAGAAACAGGCACGCCTTGAACAGCGCGTGCGCGACGATCAGCGCGACTCCGGCCAGCGCGGCATCGGGTGTGCCGATGCCGACCAGCACGATCAGGAATCCCAGCTGGCTCACCGTGCCGAAGGCCAGCACCAGTTTCAGATCCACCACCTGGAGCGAGCGCAGCCCGGCCAGCAGCATCGAGGCGAGGCCGAGGGTCAGCACCAGCGGATGCCACACGGGGTTCTGCGCGAACGCCGGCGCCAGGCGCGCGATCAGGTACACGCCGGCTTTCACCATCGCCGCGGCATGCAGGTACGCGCTCACCGGGGTCGGTGCGGCCATCGCGCCGGGCAGCCAGAAATGCAAGGGCACCACGGCGGATTTGGTGAGCGCTCCCACCAGGATCAGGGCCACCGCGACATTCACCGCGGTCCCGCTCGGGCTGGTCCCGGAAAGGAGATCCGACAGCAGATAGCTGCCGTTCACGGTGCCGAGCACGACGATGCCCGTCAGCATCGCCAGTCCGCCCGCCCCGGTCACCAGCAGCGCCTGGATCGCGGCCCTTCGGCTGGCCGCCTGCTCGGCGTTGTGACCGATCAGCAAGAACGACAGCACCGTTGTCGCTTCCCAGAACACATAGAGCAGGAGCATGTTGTCGCTGGTGACCAGCCCGAACATGGCGCCGGCGAACGCTACCAGCTCGGCGGCGAACACCCCGAGCCGCGGCTCGTCGTCCTCGAAGTACCGGGCGCAGTAGATCAGCACCAGCGCCCCGATGCCCAGCACGAGCGCGCACAGTACCGCCGCGAGGGTGTCGAAGCGCAGATCGATGTTCAGGGCGATGCTCGGCGCCCAGGTGAGCCGAACTCGCTGCGGCGCGGACCAATTCGCGACAACCCAGGCGAAGCCGCCGAGCGGGACCACAGCCAGTAGAAAGAAAGCGTTGCGCCCCAGTGCCCGCACCCACAGCGGAGCCACCAGGGCGGCCGCGGCATGAACGAGCAGGATCGCGAGCAAACTTCACTCCGTCGGGTAGGGGCGGCGGGGTGTCCGGCACAAGCCTACGGAAAGCGTGCTTTTTCCGTGGAAGGGCTGAGTATGGTGTCCGTCATCCGCCCGAACCGAAGCTATATGTCCGCTAATGATTCGCTCTCTGGTTGCCCTTTTGTTTGCGGCCTGCTGCGTGGCCGCAATTTACGCAGCATGACGAGCCCGACGGCGCTGCCGATGACGATGGCGAGCGCGGTGCAGCCCGGGGTCGCGTCGTGCGCCGCCACGTCCTCGCGCCAGTCCTTCATCCGGTCCGGCATCACAGAGACCGCCGACGGCAGATACAGCGCGCTGAGTGCGAGCACCCCGCTCGGCGCGTAGTGCGGACGCGCCGTGCCGCAGCAATACCCCGCGGTCAACGCTATGACCCCGCTGATCACCGCGTAGGCGATGGTGCTCGCGGACGTCGAGGTGACGAGGGCGAAGACCGTGATGCCCAGCAGCAGCAGGATGGCGAGGGCGGTCGATGGCATCCGGGCGCCGATGACGAGTCCGGCCGCGGTCAGCGCGATGAGCACCGGCGCGGTCCAGCCGGGCCGCACCGCGTAGCCGACCGCGTCGACCGCCGCGGTCAGGCTCACGGCCAGGTACACGCCGGTGCCGTCGCGGCCGGGCAGCAGCATGGCGGCCGCGGTCGCGCTGACGATCGTCGCCGCGACGACGATGACGATCTCGACCGCGTGACTCTCCGCCGGCAGTTTGGTGTACTGGCGGCCCAGCCATTCGGTGCCGGCCAGGATCACCAGTGCGAGCACCATGGCGGCGAGGATCGGCGTCACCGGCAGCGCGATCGCCATGCGCGAGGCCTTGGTCTCCTCGGCGCGCTTCCAGTTGTGCAGGGTGCTGAGCACCAGCAGGGCCAGGGACACGCCGATCATCCAGCGCGTCGGGGTCTCCAGGACGGCGTACGGATCCGCGTTGATGTTCAGCAGGTCGGCGAGATCGCCGAAGCCGAAGAAGCCGACGCCGCCGACCGCGAACGCCGCGGCGGGCAGCGGTCTGCGCAGCACCACGGCGCCGAGCCCGCCGAGCAGCACGGCGGCGCAGATCGAGTCGATGTAGTTCTGCGTGGTCAGCATCTCGGCCGTGGCCACGTGGCGTCCGGTGAAGTGGTTGATCAGCTGCGCCAGCGCGGCGGCGGTGGCCGTCGCCCACCCGGTCAGCGGTCGCGAGGTGGTGGCGACCAGCACGGCGACCGCCACGGCGACGATCACGCCCAGCGCCGCGCTGCGCGGCACGCTGTTGAGCAGCCCGGCGATCCGGTACGACGTGGCTTGCCCCTGTGTGCTGACGGTGACCGGCAGGAACAGCGTCACGCCCGCGACCGCGGCTCCGGTGAAGGCCGTGGTCGCGTCGACAATGTCGCCGACCCTGCGCACGGTTGTCGAACATACCCGTGGTGGTGACGTGATCTTGTGATTGCCGACGATTCGCCCGAAAATGTTTCCCGTGCGAAAAAGGCAACAAGGGCCGGATTGCCGGAGATTGGCCGAACCGGGTCGCGCGTGACCTACCCGCGGCTGTCGGCGTAGCGGCGCAGTGTGTCGATCTGCGACGGATCCAGCGAGGGTCGCACCACCGTCTTGGCGGCCAGCACATCGGCGGCGGTGACGTCGGCCGCGTGTACGTCCCGGCGCATCGCCGCGAGCGCGGACTCGCGCAGCAGCGCGGCGCAGTCGGCAGCGGAGTAACCGTCCAGTTCCTCCGCGAGCGCGTCGAGGTCGACATCGTCGGCCAGCGGCACCGCGCGGCCCGCGGTGCGCAGGATCTCCCGACGGGCGGCGGCGTCCGGCGGCGGCACGAACACCAGCCGTTCGAGCCTGCCCGGACGCAGCAGCGCCGGATCGATCAGCTCCGGCCGGTTGGTCGCGCCCAGCACCACCACGTCGCGTAGCGGCTCCACGCCGTCGAGTTCGGTGAGCAGCGCCGCGACCACCCGATCGCCCACACCCGCGTCGGCGCTCTGGCCGCGGCGCGGGGCCAGTGCGTCCACCTCATCGAGGAAGATCAGCGAGGGTGCGGAATCCCGGGCCCGCTGGAACAATTCGCGCACCGCGCGCTCCGACGAGCCGACCCACCGGTCCAGCAGTTCGGCGCCCTTGACCGCGTGCACGCTGAGCTGACCGGTACCGGCCAGCGCGCGCACCAGGAAGGTCTTGCCGCAGCCGGGCGGGCCGTAGAGCAGCACCCCGCGCGGCGGCTCGATGCCGAGGCGGGCGAAGGAGTCCGGGTGCTTCAGCGGCCACAGCACCGCCTCGGTGAGCGACTGCTTGGTTTCCGCCATATCGCCGACGTCGTCGAGGCTCAGGCTGCCGATGGCGAGTTCCTCCATGCCCGAGCGGGACAGCGGCCGGATGACCTCGAGCGCGCCGAGCAGGTCGGATTGGGTGAGTTGCGGCTCGCCGTGCTCCCTGGCCCGCGACGCCGCGCGCAACGCCGCCTCCCGGCACAGCGCCGCCAGATCGGACACCACGAATCCGGGCGTGCGCGAGGCGATCTCGTCGAGTTCCAGCTCCCCGGTCGGCACCCGGCGCAGCAGGTACTCCAGCAGCGCCTTGCGCACGCCTGCGGTGGGCAGCGGCAGCGCGAGTTCGCGATCGCACAGGTCGGGGGCGCGCAGGCGCTGGTCGACGCCTGCCGGGTGCGCGGTGGTCGCCAGGAACGCGACGCAGGGACCCGCGATCGCGGCGCGCAGCTGGTCGAGGATGAGTGTGGCGACGGGTTCGGGGTCGGCGGGCAGCAGCGCGTCGATGTCGGTGATCAGCAGGACGCCGCCCCTGCCGCAGCCGATATCGGCCACCGCCTCGGCGACCTGGCGCAGCCGCGCACCGCTCTCGGCCGCGCCGATGCTCGGGCCGTCCAGCTCCACCAGTCGCCGCGATCCCGCGACCGCGCGTGCCAGCGTGGCTTTGCCGACGCCGGCCGGTCCGGTGATCAACACGCCGAGATGAGGTCGTGCGCCCAGCGTGCGCAACAGCTCGGGCTCGTCCAACGCCAGGCTGAGCCACTCCTCGAGTTTCGCGGCCTGGCTGCGCCCGCCCGCCAGAACTTCGACCGAGACGCTCTGCATGTCGACGGCCGCCGTGGCCCGGACCATCGCGGCGCCGTTGTTACCCGCGGCCGTGTCGAACGCGGCGGCTTCGGTGGCGGCCCGCGAGGCTTCGCCCACCGGGATCGGGGTTCCGGCCCAGGCCAGATCGGCCGCGTCCCGCGCGGCGACCGCGCCCGCGCCCCAGCTCACCGCGGTATTCGGTTGCACGCTCACCGGCCCGCGCGGATCGGTGCCGGTGACGGTGAGCAATTCCGTGGTCCAGGCGATGCCGAAGGTGCGCGACAGTGCCTGGGTGGCCGCCGTGGAGCTGATGTCGGGGCCGAGATCGCGCGGCAGCAGGGAGACCGCGTCACCGACGGTGACGACCTTCCCCAGCAGCGCCTGCCGCAGTGTCGCGGCCGGGATCGTGCGGGTGGCGTGCACCGAACCGCTCACCGTGATCTGTTTCGCGCCGTAGACGGTCGCGGGGGAGACCACCACCGTCGCATCCTCGCGCAGCCCGGCATTGGACAGCGTGACGTCGTCGAGCAGGGCTACCCCGGCGGGCGTGCCCTGGCGCGCGACGCCGACCACCGCGGCCGTGCGCCGGGAGCCGACCAGCATGATTCCGTCCCATTCCCGCAACCCCAGCGCGGTCAGCGCCTCCGGATGCAGCCGGACCACCCCGCGCCGGGCATCGGCGGCCGAAGGGTTCAGACGGGCGGTGAGTGCCAGTTCTGCCACTGTGCCATTCTGCCGTGCGGCCCCGCGTTCGGTCACGGTCCGCCGTCCGGAAATGGTGGACGACGACGCTTTCGGCTATTTCTTGACGAGTCCCGCGGCGGTCGCGACCGACTTGTCGGCGACGCTCGGCGCCAGGCACACCAGTTTGGCCGTGCCGAGCGCGACGTTCGGGCTGCCGTCGAACGGGCCGCCCGGGTTCTCCGCCAGGATCTGCTCGATCAGGACCTTCTCTTCGTCGGTGTCGAGCTTGCGGAACTCACCGCAGGTGGTGCTCGACGCCGGACCGAGCGCGGGGTCGCGCTGCTTCGTCGTGGTGGGGGCGTCCGTATCCGCCGGGCCGCTCGGCGTCGCGGTGCCGGGAGCGGTCGTCGTGCGGGCGGCCGAGGCGGCCGCGGTCGCGGTCACGGAGCCCTGGCGCAATCCGTTCGCGTCGGTGGACTCGTCCCCTCCGCCGCAGCCTGCCAGCAGGAAACCCACCGTCCCGGCGATCAGGACGATGGCGGAAGTTCGTTTCATACCGATGCTTTCCCGGGTGGATCGTGGCGCCGGAGGCCCCGGCGTCGGCAGCAGCGTACCGGTTCCGGCGGCGTCAGTGGATGTATGCCTGCCAATCCGCGGGAACCCGCTCACGCGGGCCGGGGACGCCCTGATCGGCGGGATGACTGTGCGGTGGCGCCAATTCCGGTCCGCCGCTGAACATCTCTTCGGTTTCGAAGTTGTAGTACCAGTCCTCACCCGGCTCGAAGCTCTGGATGAACGGGTGACCGGTGCTCTTGGCGTGCGCGGAGGCGTGCTGCGCGGGGGAGGTGTCACAGCAGCCGATATGCCCGCACTGGGCGCACCGGCGCAGATGCACCCACCAGCCGGAGTGCTGCTCGCACTCCACGCAACCCGGCCCACTGGGCGGTACCGCGGGATCGATGCCCGCGAGCTGCTCGGTCATGATTGCCCTTCCGTGTCGGTTCCGGCTTGATCCTGTTCCGGGCGGTGCAGCGGCAGCCAGACGGTGAACCTGGTGTCGCCCGGCTCCGAGTCCACCCTGATGTCGCCGTTGTGTTTCTTGACCACGATGCGGAACGAGATGTCCAGACCCAGTCCGGTGCCCTCGCCCATCGGCTTGGTGGTGAAGAACGGCTCGAAGATCCGGTTGCGGGCCTCCGGCGCGATGCCCGGCCCGGTGTCGCCGATCTCCACGACCGCGCAGTCGTTCTCTTTCCTGGTGCGAATGGTCAGCGTGCCCTCGCCGTTCATCGCGTACACCGCGTTGTCGATGAGATTGGTCCACACCTGGTTGAGTTCGGCCGCGTAGCACGGCACTTCCGGCAGCGTCCGGTCGTACTCCTTGACCACGTGCACGCCGTCGCCGATCTTGCGACTGAGCATCACCAAGGTGCTGTCCAGCAGCTCGTGGATGTCGACCACCTGGAACGGGGCGCGGTCCATCTGCGAGTACTGCTTCGCGGCGCCGACCAGCGCGGAGATGCGCGTCGTCGAGTCGGCGATCTCGTTCATCAGCAGCTCGGTCTCGATGGTGTAGTTCAGCCAGCGGATGGCCCCTTGGAACACCTGCTCCGGTGAGCCGTCCAGGGTGGCGGCCACCCGCTCCAGCCAGTCGGTGTCGAACCCGGCCTGCACGAAGTTCGGCGCGAGGTTCCAGCCGTCGGTGATCCCGTGGTCCTCCAGCCATTCGCCGAGCACGTCCTCGCGATCGGCGGCCTCCAGCGGCGTCAGCTCCGGCGCCTTCGCGACCTGGGCGGCGGCCTCCTCCTGCAGGCGCACCAAAGAACCCAAGGACGACGGATCGAACTTGCCCTCCGCCATCATGGCGAGCTTGTGCCGCATGCCCGCGACCCGCTCGCGCAGGCCCGCGGTGGCGCGCACCGCGGCGGCGGCCGGGTTGTTGAGCTCGTGGGTGAGACCCGCCGACAGCGATCCCAGCGCGAGCAGTCGTTCGCGCTCACCGATGCGCGCATTGGTGTTGCGGTTGCCGAAGAACACCCCTTCGAGCAGGTGCACGGCCATCGGGAACCACTCGTGCATCATCCGGGCGAAGATCTCGGCGTCCAGCACGAAGAACCGCGTCGGCCGCGTCACCTGCATCGTCCCGCTGTAGGTCTGGTCGACCTTGTCGCCGATGTAGGACATCCAAGCGCCCGCGTAGGCGCCGTGATGCTCGGTGCGTACCAATTCGATCTCCGCACCGCCGGACTGCTTGGTGAGGATCAGCTCGCCATCCATCAACACGTAGAAACAGGTGGCCGGTTCGCCTTCGCGGAAGACGACACCGGGTTCGATCGTCTCGATCCGGCCGTCGGCGCACAGCCATTCCAGCTGCTCGTCGTTCAGCTTCTCGAACAGGAACAGGGTGCGCAGCTCGGCGGGGTCGCACACCGACCTGCTGCTGCGGTCCGCGGTCTGGTTCGAAGTCATCTGCGGCCTCCTGGTTACGCGAGATAGCGGTGCACGAGCATGACGGCCATGGCGCCCTCGCCGACGGCGGAGGCGACGCGCTTGGCCGACTCGGCGTGCACGTCGCCCGCCACGAACACGCCGGGCACGCTGGTTTCGAGGTGATGCGGTGGCCGGGATAGCTCCCAGCCCGCGGGGCGCGCGCTCTCGACCATCAGGTCGGGCCCTGCGAGCACGTAACCGGCGCCGTCACGGATGACGACGCCGTCGAGCCAATCGGTCTGCGGCGCCGCGCCGATGAACAGGAACAGCCGCTCCGCGTCGGCCTTCTCCTCGGCGCCGGACTTGTTGTTGCGCAGCACGATCTGCTGCAGGTGATCGTCACCGTCGGCGGCGATCACCTCGGTGTTGGTGTGCACCTCGATGTTCGCGATCTGCGCGATCTGCTGGATGAGGTAGTGCGACATGGACTGTTCCAGCGAATCGGCCCGGACCACCAGGTGCACGGTGCGCGCGTTGCGGGACAGGAACACCGCGGCCTGGCCGGCGGAGTTCGCCCCGCCGACGATGTAGACCTCGTGATCGGCGCACTCGGACGCTTCGGTCATCGCCGATCCGTAGTAGACGCCGCGCCCGGTGAAGTCGTCGACGCCCCGAGCCGGGTGGCGGCGGTAGTCGACGCCGGTCGCGATGATCACGGTGTGCGCGCACAGTTTGCCGCCGTCGGCGAACCGCACGGTGCGCGCGGACCCGTTCACCTCCAGCCCCACCACCTCGCGCGTGGTGATCACTTCGGCGCCGAATTTCGCCGCCTGCCGACGGGCCCGGTCGGCCAGTTGCGCCCCGGACAAGCCGTCGGGGAAGCCGAGATAGTTCTCGATGCGCGAACTCTGCCCCGCTTGGCCGCCGGTGGCGGTCCGCTCCACGAGCACGGTGCGCAGACCTTCGGACGCGCCGTAGACCGCCGCGCCGAGACCGGCGGGACCGCCGCCCACCACGATCAGGTCGTAGAACTCGCCCGCCGGGTCGACGGTCAGGCCGACGTTCTGGGCCAGTTCGCTGTCGGTGGGCTGCACGAGCGCGTCGCCCGCGGAAGTGATCACCACCGGACAGCTCTCGGGGTCGGCGCCCGCCGCTTCCAGCAGGCGCGCGCCCTCGGGCTCGTCGGCCAGGTACCACCGGTAGGGGAGCTGGTTGCGGGCGAGGAATTCCCGCACCTGCGACGACCGCGGCGACCAGCGATTGCCGACCACCTTGGTCTCGGTGACGGGCCGATGCTCGCTGCTGCGCCAGGCGTCGAGCAGCCCGTCGAGCACGGGATAGAGCTTCTCCTCCGGCGGGTCCCACGGTTTGAGCAGATAGTGGTCGAGGTCGATGACGTTGATCGCGTCGATCGCGGCATTGGTGTCGGCGTAGGCGGTCAGCAGCACGCGGCGCGCGTAGGGGTGCAGGTCCATCGCCTGCTCGAGGAATTCGATGCCGTCCATGCCCGGCATCCGATAGTCGGCGATCAACACGGCGACCGGCTGACCGCGCAGCTTCATCTCACGCAGCGCGTCCAGGGCCTGCGGACCCGATTCCGCGCGCAGAATCCGGTAATCGGCGCCGTAGCGGCGGCGCAGGTCGCGGACGACCGCCCGGGAGACGCCCGGGTCGTCGTCGACGCTCAGGATGGCCGGTTTCGTGGCAGCGGGTGAAGTCACCTGTCGAGTATGGAGCCTCGCGGCGCGGTCTGTCGTGGGCGTTCGCCGAGGGCTCAGAGCCGATGGTGCAAGACGATATCGAGCTCACGCGGGGTGAGCAGACGCTCCAAGCGTTCTTCCTGTGCGGCCCCGCGAACACTACGTGGCGGAAAGACCGACGCGCCGTGCGCTTTTCGCCCGTCCTCGGGGGCGATGGCGGGAAGCAGCGGAACCGGGTCCGCTGGTCGACGATGGAGCAGGGAGCGCAGTTTCACGGCCGATCACCTCACGTTGGGACGCCGAAATGTTGGAGGCGGTGTCTGTGCTTCATGTATCCGTTATTGTGCGCCGATCATTACACCGGCCGGTGCGCGAGTAGCGAAAATGTGACGCAACTGTCGGCGCGTTTAAAATGTGCGCGACTCGTCACATCGCGCTCGGACGGATGGTCGTCGGTCCGTCGCTCGTATCCCGGAGGCAGCGTTGCCGAAAAATCTCGAAGCCAGCATCGACATCTCCGCGCCCCCGGAGCAGGTGTGGGCGGTGATCGCCGATCTGAAGCGGATGCGGGAGTTCAGTCCGCAGTGCGTGCGCATGGTGCCGCTCGGCTCGCTCGCGGCGGGCACCTGGACGTTGAACCTCAATCGCGACGGCAAGAAATTCTGGCCGACCACGTCCCGCATCGTGCGGTTCGAGCCGAACCAGGCGTTCGCGTTCCGGATCACCGAGAACCGGACGGTGTGGAGCTACACCTTGGAGCCGACCGAGTCCGGCACGCGGCTGATCGAGCGGCGGGACGTGCCCAACGGCACCACCTGGTTCTCCCGCAAGGCGATCGAGGCCGCGCTCGGCGGCGAGATCCCGTTCGAGGAGGCGTTGGTGCGCGGCATGAACGAGACGCTGGGCAAGGTCAAGGCGGCGGTCGAAGCCGGCGCCTGAGCGCGGGGCGCCGCGCGGTGCTCGCCGCGGCCGGTCCACGAGATGTCGTGACCCGGCTGCGGCGAGTGGAGCGTCACTTCCAGTTCGGCAGCGTCACGACCTGAGCCGCGTAGGACAGGCCTGCGCCGAACGCGATGAGCAGCGCGGTGTCGCCCGGCTTGGACTCACCCTTGCGCAGCAGCGACTCCATGGCCAGCGGGATCGATGCGGCCGAGGTGTTGCCCGCCTCCTCGATGTCGTTGGCGAGCGCGCAGTGCTCGGGCAGCTTCAGCACCCTGGCCATGATCTCGATGATCCGGCCATTGGCCTGGTGCGGGATCATCGCGTCCAAGTCCTCGGGGGACAGGCCCGCGCGGTCGATGGCGTCGCGGCACACCTTCTCCAGCGAGTGCGCGGCCCACCGGAACACCGCGGTGCCCTCCATGGCCAGATAGGGGCGCACCGCGTCCAGGCCCTTCTCGTCGATCTCGTGGAAGAACTCCATCCAGTCCTTGTCCTGCCGGATGGCGTGGTGCTGGGTCCCGTCCGATCCCCAAACGGTGGGGCCGATGCCCGGCTCGTCGGAGGGGCCGACGATCACCGCGCCCGCGCCGTCGGCGAAGAGGAAGGCGGTGGAACGGTCCTTCGGGTTGACCGTGTTAGTCAGCTTCTCCACGCCGATCACGAGGACGTGCGAAGCGGTGCCCGCCCGGACCAGATCCGACGCCAGCGCGATCGAGTGGCAAAAGCCCGCGCACCCGGCCGAGACGTCGAAGGCGGCGGAGCCGTTCATGCCGAGTTCGGTGGCGATGCGCGGGGCGGCGGCCGGCGTCAGCAACAGGTGGGTGGATGTAGCAACGATCACGCAATCGACTTGGTCGACCGCGATACCGGAGGATTCCAGCGCGCCGCGCGCGGCCGCGACGCTCATGCTCTGGATCGTCTCCGACTCGTCGGCGAACCGGCGGGTTCTGATTCCCGACCTGGTCCTGATCCACTCGTCGCTGGAGTTGATCGGGCCGGCCACCTCGTCGTTGGTGACCACTCGAGCAGGGCGGTAAACGCCGAGCCCGAGGATCGCCGTGTGCTCAGCGCCGGTGGTCTGGGCGATTCGAGCAGCCATCTGCGTCTCCTATGTACCTGCGGCGACGCCGCCGGGGGTGCCCCGAAGCATCGAAATCGGTCCCTCATCAGCCACTGTCCATTGGCGAACAGACATGAGGCTTCCTCATATTAGCTTGAAAGTCGCTCATCTGCCGCGCGTATTCCGACAATCGGTGGGTATCACATCGAAGCACGCCACTGCTGCACGAGGCGTGGCCCAACTGAATGCGAGGACACAATGCTCGGTCTCGGGATTATCGGATGGATCATCATCGGCGGTCTTGCCGGCTGGATAGCGAGCAAGATCATGAAGACAGATGCTCAACAGGGCATTCTGCTCAATATCGTCGTCGGGGTGATCGGCGGCCTGCTCGGCGGGTTCCTGCTGAAGGTGCTGGGAGTCGACGTCGAAGGCGGCGGCCTGTGGTTCAGCTTCTTCACCTGCCTGGGTGGCGCGGTCATCCTTTTGTTCCTGGTTCGACTGGTCACCGGCGCCCGAGTCAGGTCCTGACCCCGAGTGCCACAGGCTCCTTTCCCGTAAGGTGTGAACGCTTGCGCCGGTCCTATCGTCGATATGGCGCAAACCGTCTGCATCGAGCACGAAAGAGGAGCCTGTGGCCCGCCGTCCCACCCCGCCCGGCACGCCTGAACGCACCGGAGTCGGCCACGTCGTCGATCTGGTCCGCAACGCGATCCCTCCGTTGCATCCCGCCGGGCTTCCGTTCGTCGCCGCACCCTTGGCGGTCGCCGTAGTCGGCGGCAAGCGCAAATGGGTGCGGCGCACCGGACTCTTCGCCGCTGCGGCCTGTGCGACCTTCTTCCGTCACCCGCATCGCGTGCCGCCGAACCGGCCGGGCGTGGTTGTCGCCCCGGCGGATGGCGAGATCGCCTTGGTCGACACGGCCGCTCCCCCAGCCGAACTGGGTCTCGGCGACGCGCCGCTGCCGCGCGTGTGTATCTTCCTGTCCGTGCTGGACGTCCACGTACAGCGCACACCGGTCTCCGGCGTCGTGCGCACCGTGCTGCACCAGCCCGGCCAATTCCGTTCCGCCGACCTGCCCGAGGCGAGCTCGGTGAACGAGCGCAACAGCATGGTGCTCCAGACGCCGGAGGGCGACCAGGTCGTCGTGGTGCAGATCGCCGGCCTGCTCGCGCGCCGGATCGTCTGCGACGCCCAGGTCGGCGACGTGCTGACCATCGCCGACACCTACGGCCTGATCCGCTTCGGCTCGCGGGTCGACACCTACTTCCCGGCGGGCACCGAACTGCTCGTGCAGCCCGGCCAGCGCACCATCGGCGGCGAGACAGTGCTCGCCGTGCTCGGCACATCCGCTGACGCGTGATGGAAGCGGCGGTACCCACCCAGCGGCGCAGGCGGCGGCCCATCCGGCTGCTGCCGAGCATCGTCACCATCCTGGCCCTGTGCTCCGGGCTGTCGGCGGTGAAATTCGGCCTCGACGGCAAACTCGGTATCGCGCTGGCCATGATCGGCGCGGCGGCCGTGCTGGACACCCTCGACGGCAGGCTGGCCAGAATGCTCGACGCCACCACGAAGATGGGCGCCGAGCTGGACTCGTTGTCGGATGCCATCTCCTTCGGGGTCGCCCCCGCGTTGGTGCTGTACGTGACCCTGCTCAGCAGCAACAGCGTCGGCTGGATCGTCGCGCTGCTGTTCGCCGTCAGCATCGTGCTGCGCCTGGCCCGGTTCAACACCTTGATGGACGACGACACCCGGCCGGATTGGTCGCGGGAGTACTTCGTCGGTGTGCCCGCTCCGGCGGGCGCGCTCATCGCGATGGTGCCGGTGGCCCTGTTCGTGCAGTTCGGCGACGGCTGGTGGGTCGGCTTCTACGAGGTCGCGGCCTGGGCGGTGTTCTCGGCCGCGCTGTGCGTCAGCACCATCCCGACGCTGGCCATGAAATCGGTGTCGGTGGCGCCGCAAGCCGCGGCCGGGCTGCTGGTGCTGGTCGCGCTCGCCGCCGCGGCGCTGGTCACGTATCCGATCGTGCTGCTGCTGGTGCTGGTCGCGTTGTATCTGGGCCACATCCCGTTCGCCTGGCATTCCCAGCGCTGGGTGGCCGCGCGTCCGGAGACCTGGACGCACAAACCCGCCGAGCGGCGTGCGCAACGACGGGCGGACCGGCGGCTGCCCGCCATCCGTCGTCCCGGGATTCCGCGTCCGGCCATCCCGCGTCCGGCGATCCGCGGCTCGGCCCGTCTGCGGCTACGCCGGCCTGGGGCGAAGCAACGCCAGAACGGCGATGGGCCGCCACGCGCTGAGCTCTAGCGGCGGCTTCCGGAGCGGCCGCTTCGCTTCGCCGTGCCACTGCGCCGTGTCGCCGGATCGGCGCACCGGCACCTCCGCGCGCTGCGCTGGGAGCGGTACGGTCATTCCGTCGGGCGGGTGGAGGAAGGTGCGTATGGAGCCGGACGGTTTGCGGGAATTCGAGGGGCATCGACCGCGCTTGTTCGCGCTCGCTTATCGGATGCTCGGCTCGGCGAGTGAGGCCGAGGACGCGGTGCAGGAGACCTATCTGCGCTGGGACGGCGCCGACCGCGGCGGTATCCGCTCCGCCGAGGCCTGGCTGACCACCGCGCTGGTGAATCTGTGCCGCACCTGGCTCGTTTCGGCGCGGGCCCGGCGGGAGAGCTACGTCGGGCCGTGGCTGCCCGAACCGGTGCCGACCGCGCGCGGCGAGCTCGGACCGCTGGAGACCGTCGAGGAGCGCGAACAGGTCTCGCTCGCGCTGCTGACCGCGCTGGAGCGGCTGACCCCGATCGAACGCGGGGTGTTCGTGCTGCGCGAGGCGTTCGGATACGCGCACCGCGAGATCGCCGACATGCTCGACATCACCGAGACGAACTCGCAGCAGATCTTCCGCAGGGCGGCCCTGCGCGTACGAGAGGGTCGCCCCCGCTTCGGTATCACGCCCGACCATGCCCGCGAGTTGATCGAGCGGTTCATGAAGGCGGCGCGCGACGGCGACGTCGCGTCGCTGGAGCGGATGCTCGCCGCCGACGTGAGCGCGACGGCCGACGGCGGCGGCAAGGTGAACGCGGCGCGGCGCCCCGTGCGGGGTGCGGCGCGGGTGGCGCGGTACCTCGTCGGGCTCATGCGCTGGGAGGTGCCCGGCATGCGGCTGGTCGTGGAGGAGGTCAACGGCGCGCCCGCCGCGGTCGCGCGGGTGGACGGTGCGCCGCTGGTCGTGGTCGCGGTGGACGTGGCCGACGGCGTGGTCACCGCGCTGCGGTTGATCGTGAATCCGGACAAGCTCGCCTATTTCGCCGGGACGAGCGGGTCGGGTGGCGCGGTGGGCACACTGCCGGACCGGCTTCGCCGTCCGCTGTGACGCGCTTCACGGCACCGGTCTGTCAGGGATCGGGGCCCTGTCCGGTCTGAGTGTTGATGGCCGATCGAAAGGAGCCTCAGCAATGACCGGACAGCATCGGATCGTCGTTCTCGGCGCGGGGTACGCGGGACTGGCGGCGGCCCGCAGGCTCGCTCGCACGGCGCGGGACGCCCGGATCACCGTGGTGGACGCGCACGCGTCCTTCGTCGAGCGGGTACGGCTGCATCAGCAGGCGGCCGGGCAGCGGATCGCGGCATGGGATCTGCGGGAATCGCTGGAAAGCAAGGGCATCGGCTTCGTGCAGGCCCTGGCGACGGAGATCGATACGGTCGCGCGTCGGGTGGTGCTCGACAGTGCGCCCGCACTCGATTACGACACTTTGATCTACGCCCTCGGTAGCGTCGCCGATCTCGCGAGCGTCCCCGGCGTCGCCGAACACGCCTTTTCGGTCGCCACGCAGGAAGACGTGCGCGGTCTGGCCCTGGCGGGCGGACCGGTGGCGATCGTCGGCGCCGGGGCCACCGGCATCGAGCTGGCGGCGGAACTGGCCGAATCGCATCCGGAGTCCCGTGTGGTGCTGCTCGGGTCGGAGGAGCCGGGCGCCTGGCTGTCGGCGCGGGCGCAGGCGCACATCACGCGGACGCTGGAGCGACTCGGAGTCGAGATCCGGTCCGGCGCCAAGGTGATCGAGGTGACGGCCGAGGGGCCGCGCTTGGCTGACGGATCACTGGTGGCGGCCGCCGCGACGGTGTGGACCACCGGCTTCCGGGTGCCCGACCTCGCCGCCCGCTCCGGTCTGGCGGTGGATTCCGACGGTCGGGTGCGCACCGACGCCACCTTGCGTTCGGTGTCGCACCCGGACGTTTTCGCCGCAGGTGACGCCGCCGTGGTCGCGGGGCCGGGCGGACGCGAACTGCGCATGGCGTGTGCCACCGCCCTGCCGACCGGCAAGCACGCGGCGGACGCCGCCGTGGCCCGGATGCGCGGTCGTGAGCCGAAGGAGCTGCGGTTCCGCTATGTGCTCCAGTGCCTCAGCCTGGGCCGCGGAGATGGGGTCGTCCAGGCGGTGCGCGCCGACGACGCACCGGCCAGGACGGTGCTGACCGGGCGCACGGCCGCATGGGTGAAGGAACGCATCGTGCGCGGCGCGGCTTGGTCGGCGCGCCCGTGAATCGAATCGTCAACTAACGGTTGACGGTGAGTCGTCGTCAACTTATGGTTGACGCATGACCGAACAACTCCGCCTCGACGACCTGATCGACGGCATCAAGAAAGCCCGCCCCGACAATGTGCTCGAACAACTGTCCGATGCCGTCGTCGTGGCGAATCACCTGGGTGAAGTGGCCGACCACCTGATCGGGCACTTCGTGGACCAAGCCCGGCGCTCCGGCGCCTCGTGGACCGATATCGGCGCCAGCATGGGCGTCACCAAGCAGGCCGCGCAGAAGCGGTTCGTGCCCAAGGTGCCCGATCCGGCCGCCGCGGCGGCCATGGACCCGAACGCGGGCTTCGCCCGTTTCACACCGCGAGCGCGGGCGGTCGTGATGGCGGCGCAGGAGGCCGCGCGTACCGCGGGCAACCGGGAGATCTCCCTCGGGCACATGGTGCTGGGGTTGCTCACCGAACCCCAAGGTCTCGCGGTGCACGAACTCCTCCACCAAGGCGTGTCCGTCGACGTGATCTCCGCCGCCGCTTCCGCGTCGTTGCCGCAGGCCGAGGGGGACGTCCCCGCGCTGATCCCGTTCGGCGCGGAGGCCAAGAAGGTCCTGGAACTCACCTTCCGTGAGGCGCTTCGGCTGGGGCACAACTACATCGGCACCGAGCACATGCTGCTGGCGCTGCTGGAACAGGAGAACGGCGCCGGTCTGCTCAGTGATCTCGGCGTCGACAAGGCGAGCGCCGAAGCGCATCTGGGCGAGCTGCTCGCGGTTATCAAGACCGAGAAGTCCTGATTCCGATGGGCGACGGGAAGTTCCGTGCGCGGACCGCGCTCGCCCTCGCGGTGCTCTTGCTGGTGATCGGCGTGGCCCGGCGATCGGTTGCTGCGCAGGAGATTCGCAACGTCGTCAACGGATTGCGGTGCGCGCACGCCGCGCGGGCGCGCCATCGCCGGGCGCTGCGCACGCGGGGAGCCGGTATCCGCGGACCACACCCGGCCGTTCCGGTCGCACATCACGCGACGCAGGCGGCGTGATCACCCTCGTCCGGCCAGGCCGCCGCCCCATCGGGGCCAGAGGGCTTGCGGTTTCGGCTCGGGAACCAGCGGCTCGCGATGGATGTCGGTGATGAAAAGGGGTAGTCGCGGTTCCAGCTCGGCGAGCAGTGCGAGGGCGCGCCCGCCCTGCGCCGCGCGGTATTCCCGCATGGTCAACCCGACGATCTGCAGGAACAACACGCGGCCGTGCGGGCTGTCGATGGCGCCCAGTTCCGGGTCCGTCGTGAAGCAGACCGCGTGATTGGTGCAGTCCGCGTGGCCGGCCGCGATCGGCCCGTTCGTCTTGATGGTGTGCCCCGGTTCGAACCACTTGCCGGACTGGAAGACGTAGTGGGCGAGGTTCTGCATGAAGTTCGTCGGCCACGCGGGCGGTTCGGTGTCCTCGGGCCCGCGCGCCAAGCGGAAGGTGAACTCGAAGCCCCAGCCGGACTCCGCCGGGTTGTCCCACTCCTTCTCGTACAGCTCGGTCATCCCATAACTGACGTAGTGCCAGTGCGGCACCGGATCGGTGCGGGAGTAGGCGCTGATCCCGTCGAGAGGGTCGGACCCGCCCAGCGACCACGGGTGGTCGGAGGCCCAATGGAAGGGTTCGATGTCGCCGTACAGCGGCCGCAACGCACCATCGATGGCATCCCAGCCGGATCTCTCACTCACGCAGCCACCATAGGCAGGGGTGCGTCGGGCCCTATCCGGGGCGTCGGACACCGCGCCGGTCAGGCATCCGGCACGTTGCGGGCGAGCTCGTCCAGCCAGGCGGCCGCGGACGCGTCGCTCGGCGCGCGCCAGTCGCCGCGCGGCGAGAGCGAGCCGCCGGAGCCGACCTTCGGCGCGTTCGGCAGCGTCGAGCGCTTGAACTGACTGGTCTGCACGAAGCGGCGCAGGAACTCGCCCAGCCAGTGCTTGACGGTGGCGAGATCGTAGGCGTTGCGCTGGTCGGCGGGGACCAGATCGGGCCAGCGGCCGGTCGCCGGATCGGACCAGGCGTGCCAGGCCAGGTAGGCGATGCGGCTGGGCAGGTAGCCGAAGCGCAACAGGTAGTAGAGGTGGAAGTCCTGCAATTCGTACGGGCCCACGGTCGCCTCGGAACTCTGGGCCGGCGCGGAGGAGTCCTCGTGCGGAATCAGCTCCGGCGAGATCTCGGTGCGCAGGATCGAAGAGAGCACCTCGTTCGCTTCGGCGCCGAACTGCTCGGTGTCCACCGCCCAGGCGATCAGGTACTTGATCAGCGTCTTGGGCACCGACGCGTTCACACTGTAGTGCGCCATGTGGTCGCCGACGCCGAACGTGCACCAGCCCAGCGCGAGTTCGCTGAGGTCGCCGGTGCCGACCACCAGCGCGCCGTGCATATTGGCCAGCCGGAACAAGTGCGAGGTCCGCTCGCCCGCCTGCACGTTCTCGTAGGTGATGTCGTACACCGGCGCGCCGTCGGCGGCTGGATGGCCGATGTCGCGCAGCATCTGTGTGGCTGATGGGGTGATGTCGATCTCGCGCGCCGTGACGCCGAGGGCGGCCATCAGGCGGTGCGCGTCGGTTCTGGTCCTGGTGCTGGTCGCGAAGCCGGGCATGGTGTAGGCGAGGACATTCTCCCGGGGCAGGCCGAGCCGGTCCATCGTCTTGGCCGCCACGATCAGCGCCTGCGTGGAGTCCAAGCCGCCGGAGACCCCGATCACCACGCGCTGCGTGCCGGTGGCGCGCAATCGCGTGCTCAAGCCCTCCACCTGGATGTGGTGCACCTCGGCGCAGCGCTCGTTGCGCAAGGCGGGGTCGGCGGGGACGTAGGGGAAGCGCGCGAGCTCGCGCTCCAGCGCGACCGGCGCCTCGGGGACGGGCAGCCGCACGTCGATGTGCCGCAGCGAGGTCAGCCGGTCGCGGTGGTCGTGCACGTTGTCGGCGAAGCTGGTGGTGCGCAGCCGGTCCGCGGCGAGGCGGCGCAGGTCCAGGTCGGCGGTGACCAGCTGAGGATGATCGGAGAACCGCTCGCCCTCCGCGAGCAGGTCGCCGTTCTCGCAGATCAGCGCCTGGCCGTCCCAGGCGAGGTCGGTGGTCGACTCGCCGGTTCCCGCGGCGGAGTACAGGTACGCCGCGAGATAGCGCGCCGAATGCGAGGTGCACAGCGACCGCCGGTAGTCCGCCTTGCCGATCACGATGTTGCTCGCGGACAGGTTGATCAGCACGGTCGCCCCGGCCAGCGCGGCGAAGCCGCTGGGCGGCAACGGAACCCAGCCGTCCTCACAGATCTCCAGGTGGAAGACGAAGTCCTCCAGATTGCTCGCGCGGAACAACAGGTCGGATCCGAACGGCGCCCGGTGCCCGGCGACGGTGACGTGGTCCTCCAGCGCCTCCCGCGCCGCCGCGAACTGACGCTTCTCGTAGAACTCCCGATAGTTCGGCAGGTAGCTCTTCGGCGCCACGCCGAGCACGATGCCCCGGCAGATCGCGATCGCGCAGTTGAACAACCGATGGTGGACCCGCAGCGGCGCGCCCACCACGAGCACCGTGTCGATGTCCGTGCTCGCCGCGACCACTCTGGCGAGCGCCGCCCCCACCGCCGAGTCCAGCGCGTCCTGGTGGAACAGGTCGTCGGCGGTGTAGGAGGAGAGGCCCAGCTCGGGGAACACCGTGAGCACCGCCCCGGCCGCCGCGGCCTGTGCGGCCAGCTCGACGGTCTGTTCCACGTTGTAGGCGGGGTCGGCCACCCGGATCCGGGGTACCGCGACCGCCACCCGGGCGAAGCCGTGCCGGTAGAGCGAATCGAACGGCAGGTCGTCCACCCGCGTCCCCTTCCGGGCTGAGGTTGATCATGGTCCACCCGGAATCTACGCCGCCCCGGCCGCCTCGGCGCGGTGCCTGGTCCCCCCTGTTCCCGGGAGGGGTGCTGTGACCTGCGCTTTCATCGTCGGTGCCGGGCGGCGCGAATCGTCCGGCCGAAGATGTGAACCGCTGGCGGCTAAGCTATAGCAATGGCGGATGAAACGGATTCCGACCTAATAGCGGGGGAACGGCGCGCAGATCTGCTGCGCGCGCTTTCGTATGTGTCCACCGAGTCCCAGCCGGACGGCAGCTACGTGGTGAACGGCGACCTACCGCCCGACGTCGCCCCGCCGTTCATCCGCGCCATCATGCGGGTGGAGGCGGAGTTGCTGCTGCACGACGCCGAGCTCGTCACCGTCGAGGAGGGCGAGCCCCGCACGCCGGAGGAACGCCGTACCGACGCGTTCGTCGCGCTGGTGCTCCGTGTCGACGACCGCCCCTAGCCCGCGCGGACCTTGCACTCGGCACCCCTGAGTGCTAAAAATGCTCTTGGCACTCTCGACCTGTGAGTGCCAGGTCGGGACGGTGAGACCGGGTTCCCTAGACACCCTCGGTCGTCCGTCGCGGGCACCGAACCTGGCCAGCGTAACTGGGGCGACCCAACCGGCGGTCGTCCTGTGTGTCAGCCATACACATGGAGGATCTCAACAACGCCATGGCCAAGACAATTGCGTATGACGAAGAGGCCCGCCGCGGCCTCGAGCGGGGTCTGAACAGCCTCGCCGACGCGGTCAAGGTGACGCTGGGCCCCAAGGGTCGCAACGTTGTCCTGGAGAAGAAGTGGGGCGCCCCCACGATCACCAACGATGGTGTGTCCATCGCCAAGGAGATCGAGCTGGAGGACCCGTACGAGAAGATCGGCGCCGAGCTGGTCAAGGAAGTCGCCAAGAAGACCGACGACGTCGCGGGCGACGGCACCACCACCGCGACCGTGCTCGCCCAGGCGCTGGTGCGCGAGGGCCTGCGCAACGTCGCGGCCGGCGCGAACCCGCTGGGCCTGAAGCGCGGCATCGAGAAGGCCGTCGAGGCCGTCACCGCCAAGCTGCTCGACACCGCCAAGGAGGTCGAGACCAAGGAGCAGATCGCCGCCACCGCCGGTATCTCGGCCGGCGACCCGTCCATCGGTGAGCTGATCGCCGAGGCCATGGACAAGGTCGGCAAGGAAGGTGTCATCACCGTCGAGGAGAGCAACACCTTCGGTCTCCAGCTGGAGCTCACCGAGGGCATGCGCTTCGACAAGGGCTACATCTCCGGCTACTTCGTCACCGACCCGGAGCGTCAGGAAGCGGTCCTCGAGGACCCGTACATCCTGCTGGTCGCCTCGAAGATCTCCACCGTCAAGGACCTGCTGCCGCTGCTGGAGAAGGTCATCCAGGCGGGCAAGCCGCTGCTGATCATCGCCGAGGACGTCGAGGGCGAGGCCCTGTCCACCCTGGTGGTCAACAAGATCCGCGGCACCTTCAAGTCGGTCGCCGTGAAGGCTCCCGGCTTCGGTGACCGCCGCAAGGCTCAGCTGGCCGATATCGCCATCCTGACCGGTGGCGAGGTCATCAGCGAAGAGGTCGGCCTGTCGCTGGAGAACGCCGGCCTCGAGCTGCTCGGCCAGGCGCGCAAGGTCGTCGTCACCAAGGACGAGACCACCATCGTCGAGGGCGCGGGCGACCCGGAGGCGATCAAGGGCCGGGTCGCGCAGATCCGTAGCGAGATCGAGAACTCCGACTCGGACTACGACCGGGAGAAGCTGCAGGAGCGTCTGGCCAAGCTGGCCGGCGGTGTCGCGGTGATCAAGGCGGGCGCGGCCACCGAGGTGGAGCTCAAGGAGCGCAAGCACCGCATCGAGGACGCCGTCCGCAACGCGAAGGCTGCCGTGGAGGAGGGCATCGTCGCCGGTGGTGGCGTGGCCCTGCTGCAGTCGGCTCCGGCGCTGGAGGAGCTGAAGCTCACCGGTGACGAGGCCACCGGCGCGAACATCGTGAGGGTCGCGCTGTCGGCTCCGCTGAAGCAGATCGCGTTCAACGCGGGCCTCGAGCCCGGCGTGGTCGCCGAGAAGGTCGCCAACCTGCCCGCGGGTCACGGCCTGAACGCCGACTCGGGCGAATACGAGGACCTGCTGGCCGCCGGTGTCGCCGACCCGGTCAAGGTCACCCGTTCGGCGCTGCAGAACGCGGCCTCGATCGCGGCTCTGTTCCTGACCACGGAGGCCGTTGTCGCCGACAAGCCGGAGAAGGCCGCCGCTCCCGTCGGCGACCCGACCGGTGGCATGGGCGGCATGGACTTCTGAGTCCGGCCACCCGGCAACACATTTCGAACCGGAAGCCGGTCCACCGCGAGGTGGGCCGGCTTCCGGCGTTTCGGTGTCAGATGCCGTCGAGGGTGACGACGGTGAAGGGCGTCTTCGGGGTGCCGGGGCCCATCGGGCCACCCTTGTCGAATTGGGAGGAGACGATCAGGATCCGGTCACCGGCGCGGGCCAGGGTCGTGGGGATGGACAGGGCTTCGTCGGTGCGTTGCTGCGCGAGCGTGGCCGTGGCGCCGTCGTCGGAGAGGGTCCAGCGGCTGATGGTGTTGGTCGTGTTGTGCGCGGCCCACAGCGTGTTGTCGCGCAGTTCCAGTCCGTCGCCCTGACGCAGATCGCCACCGCGCAAGGTCACCTTGCGGATCGGCGTCGATTCCGGGGTCAGCGCGATGCGGTACAAGTCGCCGCGCGGCATGTCGACCGTGAGCAGATAGCGGCCTGCCGGATCGGCGACGATGCCGTTGAGGCTGAAGCCGCCCGGCTCGATCGGCGGCAGCACGGAGCGCAGGTCGAACTGCGGGGTCAGTTCGGCTCGCCCACCCTGCGCTCTGGCGGCGGCCAGTTGGTCGGGTGTCACGCGATAGACGACCGCCCGTGTGCTGTCGGTCAGATACGCCGTGCCGTCCGGGGTGATGGCGAGATCGTTCACGAAGCGTGGCTCGCTTCCGGGCACGGTGAAGTCGGCGAGCAGCGCGCGGGTCGCGATGTCGTACACCGCGACTCCGGTGGTCGAGTCGATGACCCACAGCCGTCCGGCCGCGTCGACCTTCAAGCCGTTGGCGGTCTTGTGGTTGTCGGCGCCTTCGGGCAGGAAGACCTCGGCTCGGTGCGCGTTCGGGGTCGCGCGATAGACGGCGCCGGTGGTGTAGGAGCCGACATAGCTATCTCCTGTCCGCGCGTCCACCGCGATGCCCTCGGGGTAGGCCCGGTCGCCGGGCAACTCGTAGGCGGTGTGGACGGCGGTGCTCGGTGCGTCGCTCGTGCCGCAGGCGGCGAGCGCGAGACACACGCTGCCTGCGGCCAAGCTCGACAGCAGGCGGAGGGGCAGGGCGTGGGGCATCGGTTACCTCTTAGAGATCATGCGGTCGAATGTGCTCACATCAAGCAACAGATACGAATCTAAGTTAGAACTCTAATATCGGTCAAGGTCCGAATGGATGAACGTCCGGATACCATGCGCTTATGACGTCCATGCCCGCCGCCGAACGGATCGGCTCGTATCTGAAACGTGCCGAGCAATCCCTCAACACGGCCAAGAACGCCGCGTTGAAACCGGCGGGCGTGACCGTGCCCCAGTACGCCGCATTGCTGTTCCTCGCCGAGAATCCCGGTATCTCCGCCGCCGCCCTGGCCCGGCTCTGCGGCGTCACGCCGCCGTCGATGAACACTGTGCTGAGCAACCTGCAGGACCGCGGGCTCATCGAGCGCACCCCGCACCCGTGGCACAAGAACGTCCTGGAGACCACGTTGACCGACGAGGGCGCGGCGGTCATGCGCGACGCGGATGCCCGCGCCGTCCGCGTCGAACGCGCCCTGGCCGAGGAATTCACCGACGCCGAGCGAGCGACCTTGCAGGACTTGCTCACTCGCTGCGCCGACCGATTGGATTCGATCCGCCCAGGCCCCGCCGCTTAGCCCGGACGCGGCGATGCCGAGCGTCCCCGGATCTCGGCCATCTCGCTGCTTCGTACCCGTGCTGGGCGGGATATCGGAGTCGCCACCAGGACGCCCGGTCGGCTGCGGCTCACGTCTGTCGGTGAGTCACCAGTGGCCTCGCCGGCGGAGTGAAGTGGGCTGTGCGGCCGGCGGCGCGGGTCGATGCCGCGCCGCCGGCGGGTAGGTCATGCTGGGACCGGACTCTTGGCGGGGGACGGGGCCTTCTGCAGCGCGAGGGTCAGGGCGAGGCATGCGATGAGCGTGGAGGTCCATGGGAGCCACTGGCTGCCGGAGGAATCCAGCACGGTCGCACCGACTATCGAACCGATTCCCGCACCGAGGTAGATGGCCGATCCATTCAGGCCGAGGGCGACGGTGGGCGCGTCATGGGCGATGCCGAACAGGCGATGCTGTTGCGGAACCAGGATCGCCGAACCGAACAGTCCGGTGATGGCGAGCACCACGAACACCGCCCACGCGGCATGGACGGCCACGCCGAGCAGGGCGAGGCCGACCAGCGCGCCCGCGAGCCCCACCGTCAGCGTGCGCTGCGGGCCGTAGCGGTCGACCGCCCGCCCGGCCTGCGCGTTGCCGATCACCTGGCCGATGCCCATCGCCAGCAGCAGCCAGGCGAGCATGCTCTGCGGCACCGATGCCGCGACCACCACGGGCAGGTAGACGATGGTGGTGTAGACGGCGGTGATCTGCGTTGTCGTCACGATCAGCACCCGCAGCACCGGCGGACGGGTCAGCACGCCGATCCGGGCGCGCAGTCCCGTGCTCGGCAGGGTCACCCGCGGCAGTAGCAATACCAGCAGCGCGGCGATGGCTCCGCCGAGCGCGATGCCCCACAGCACGCCGCGCCAGCCGATCCAGCGCTCGGCGAAGATGCCGATCGGCACGCCCGCGACGCTGGACAGCGTGATGCCCGCGGTCACGATCGACAGGGCCCGGCCCCGGTGAGCGTCATCGGCGACGACACCCGCGACGGCGAATGCGTTGGCCTGGAAGGCCGCCGCCCCGATGGCCGCGACGACGCGCGCCGCGGCCATGACGCCGAAGCTCTCCCCGGCGGCCTGCCCGATCATGCCGACCACGAAGAGCGCGGCGCCGCCGCCGAGCAGCACACGGCGATCCCAGGACCCGGTCGCCGCCGCGATCAGCGGTGCGGCGATGGCGTAGGTCCAGGCGAAGATCGTGGTCAGCTGCCCGGCGGTTGACACGGAGACGTGCAGATCGGCGGCGATCAGCGGAAGCAGGCCGCTGAGCACGAAGCCGTCGGTGCCGAGCACGAAAGTGCCCACGGCGAGCGGGAGGAGTGATCGGTAGAGATTATTTGATGGTTGTCGAAACATCATAGGATGAGCGTGAGATACAATTCGATCGTTGTCAAATGATCGGGGAATGGAGATGCGTACGCTGCCGCAGCCGAGTACCGCCGACATCGATCTGGTCCGCGTGCTGAGCGCACTCGCCGACCCGGTGCGCCTGGAACTGGTGCGCGCGCTCGCCGGGGAACGGGAGCCGTTGAGCTGCAATGTCCGAGAGTTCGACGTGGAGATCACGGCGGCCACCGCCTCGCACCACTGGAAGGTGCTGCGGGACGCGGGCGTCACGATGACGTTCGTCTCCGGCCGCAATCGGCTGGTCGCGCTACGGCGCGAAGATTTGAATCAGCGTTTCCCCGGCCTGCTGGACGCGGTCATCAGCGGCGCGCGCCGCTGACGACCGCCGCCGGTCAGTGCAAGACGAAGGCCACGAGAAACCCGGCCGCAGTGGCCATTCCGACCCACCAGCCGCCTTCGCGGTAGGCCTCCGGCATCAGTGAGTCGGCCAGTACCGCGATCGTGGCACCGCCGGCGAACGCTTGCACCGCGCCGATGTGGGTCTCGGACAAGTTGTCCGACAAGGCGTTTCCGAGCATCGTGACCAGTACGAGCACCGCGCCGGTCGCCGTCCACAGCCAGAGGGTGCGGTGCCGCGCCACGCCGTGCTGGTCGCGCATCAGCGCGGCGCCGCTGATCGCCTCGGGCACGTTGCCCACGGCCACCGCCACCAGCAGGACCAGGCCGCCGCCACCGGCCAGCGTGACGCCGAGCGCCGTGTTCTCCGGGATGCCGTCCAGCACCGCGCCGAGCATCAGCGCCCAGCCGAGCGCGCGCGGGCCGAGTTTGTTCTCGATGAGATGGTTGGCCACCACGTAGACCCCCGCGCCCGCGAACAGCGCGATCGCCGCGATCGTCGCGTTCTGGCGAAAGGCGGGTTCGAACAGCTCACTGGACACCGCCGCGATCATCGTGCCCGCGCCGAAGGCCATCAGGGAGGCGAGCACCGCCTTTGGCAGTCGCCACCGCAATCCGATGGCGGCGCCCAGGATCAGCGGCACGGCGGTGCCGAGTCCGTAGAGCAGCGCCTCCGTCATGGGAACACCTTAAGTCGGTCTGCCCGGTTCGCGAGTCGGTCGTAGGCTGAAGTTATGCCCGACCGCGTCCGGAGCCGAGGCGTGCTCTACGACATCGACGGCGTCCTGGTGACCTCATGGCGGGAGATCGCGGGCGCCGCCGCAGCGGTGCGCCGGATCCGGGAGGGCGGATTGCGCCGGGCCTTTCTGACCAACACCACCTCGCGTACCTGCGCCGAGATCGCGGAACGCCTGTGCGGCGCGGGTATCGAGGTCGAACCCGCCGAGATCGTCACCGCCGCAAGGCTCACCGCGGAGTTCGTGCGCGGGCGCTACCCCGGCGCCGCCGTCTGGGTGCTCAACCACGGCGACATCGATGCCGACCTCGCCGGTCTCCGGCTCGACGAGGAACATCCGGAGGTGGTCGTGATCGGCGGCGCGGGAGCGGAATTCACCCATGCCGCACTGAGCCGAGTGGCGGAATTGATGCTGGACGGCGTGCCCGTCGTCGCCATGCACAGCGGATTGACCTGGGCGACCGCGGACGGATTGCGTATCGACGCAGGGGCGTATCTGCCCGGCTTGGAGGCGGCGGGCAATGCCCGCATCCAGGTGGTGGGCAAGCCCGCAGCCCCCGGTTTCCGGACTGCCGCGGGGCTGATGCGCCTCGAGCCGGCGGAGGTCGTGATGATCGGTGACGATCTGTACTCGGATGTGCTTGCGGCGCAAGACGTCGGGTTGACCGGCGTGCTGGTGCGCACCGGCAAATTCCGGCCGGGCGTGCTGGCGTCGGCCGACCGCGCGCCGGATCACGTCATCGATTCCGTGGTCGATCTGCCGGAATTGCTGGGCGGGTCGGTGGGAGCCGGCGAACTTGCCGTAACCGACGAATCGGAATGAAACAAAAAATTCTACAGTTTCCCTCTAAAATTGCCCGCAAGCGCGACGCTGCTAGGTATCGTCTGTTCCGGCAAATAGCCAGTGACAAGAAATCTCCTACGGCCCAGATCGGAGTTGCCGAATGCTCGATCCGTGGAAAAGAGTGCTTGTGCGCAAGCTACTATGGTCGCCGGGCTTCTGTCCGGCGACCATTTGATGAGGTAGCAACTGCTCAGCCAACTTTCGGCTAACCATAGATTGGTCGAGGGTTGTAACGAAGGGCCCGATCCGTGACGATGAGTTCGGGCCCTTCTGTATTGTCTGCCCCAATGTCACAGGATGCGAATACGGGTCGAATGTATGCCGGGCAACCCGTGGAGGACCGGCAACGTCAGCGGCGTGCGCGTTTTCTGGAGTCAGGCCTGACGGTCTTCGCGCGGGACGGCTACGCCAACAGTTCGGTCGGCGCCATATGCAAGGACGCCGGACTCTCCTCGCGACAGTTCTACGAGGAGTTCACCGGTCGCGAGTCCCTGCTCCTAGAGCTGTACGAGCAGATCGACCGGGAGTCGCGGGACGCCGTGAAGAAGGCGTTGGACGCGAAGTCCGGCGCGAAGGCGCTGGACGTCATCGACGCCGCGGTTCGCGCCTACGTCGAATCCATCGGCTCCGATCCGCGCAAGGCACGCGTCGCCCTGGTGGAAGTGGTCGGCGCGGGCCCGAAGGTGGAAAAGTTCCGTCTCGCGGTGCGCCGGGAGTGGGGTTCGCTGCTGGCCGGCGCCGCCGAAGACGCCGCCCTGCACGGTGAGATACCCGCGGGCGACTACGAAATGCGGATGCTCGCCATCATCGGCGGTGTCAACTATGTGGTCGACTCGTGGAGCGGCGCGGAGCCGCGCCCGCCGCTCGACGACGTGATCCGGGTGCTCAGCAGGGTGATCATCGGCGCGGTCCGCGCATAGCGTCCCGGCCTGCGGGATCGGGCGCGATGAGCGCGGTAACCTGCGGGGATGCAAACAGTTCCGATCCAGATGCCGGACGGCACAACGGTCCCGGTGCGGTTGATCCCCGCCGGGGGTCCGCACCGGCACGCGGTCGGTCCGGACACGCCGCGGCCGGTGCTGGTGATCGTGCCCGGGCTCGGCGTTCCGGGGGGCTACTACGAACTGTTCGCCTCGGGACTGGCCGCGCGCGGGTTCGACGTGGCCATCGGCGAGCTGCGCGGCAACGGCGACAGCAGGCCGAAGCCCAGCTCCGCCAGCACCTTCGGCTACCACGAACTGGTCTCGGTGGACTTCCCGGCGATCTTCGAGGTGGTCCGCGAGCAGTTCCCGGACAGCACGCCGTACCTGCTCGGTCACAGCATGGGCGGCCAGCTCGGCGTCATGTACGCCGCGCGCGTCCGTGGCAGGCTCGGCGGGCTGATCCTGGTCGCCTCCGGCACCCCGTATTACCGTGGCTATCGGGGACTTTCGGGTCCGGGCATGCTGGTCGGCACCGCGGCGATCTCGCTGACGGCCAACCTGGCCGGCTTCTGGCCCGGCGACCGGGTCTCGATGGGTTTCGGCCGCCAGTCCAAGGTGCTGATCTCCGACTGGGCCCGGCTGGCGCGCACCGGCCGGTTCGTTCCGGTCGGCGCGGACATCGACTACGAGGAGCGCATCGCGCGGCTGAAACTCCCGGTGCTGTCCATCACGATCACCGGCGACGACCTCACCCCGCCCAGCTCCGCCGAGCACCTGCTGGAGAAGCTGCCCAACGCGGAAGTGACGCGCTGGCGCCAGCCGGAACCACTGGGCCACAACGGCTGGATCCGGCAGTACACCAGCACCGTCGACCAGATCGAGAAGTGGTTGCGCGACCGCTGAGCGTCGGGCGGGCTCGTCGATGACGAAGAGCGTCGCGCCACGGAGCGGAATCAATATCGCTGGATCGGTTGGTCTAGCTTGACGATCGCGTTGCGAGCTGAATGGAAAAAGCGGTTCAATGCTTTCTGGCTGGCGCAGACGGTAGGTGGAATCGGTAGCGCATATCTACCGTTCGGCCTCGGCTTGTTCGCGGTGACCGAACTGCACGCAGACGCGTCCGATATGTCGGCTCTGGCCGCTGCGAGCCTGCTTCCGAAGGTGTTCATCACCCTGCACGCGGGGGCCTACGTCGAAAAGCTGGGGCGCTGGCGCTCGATGATCCTTGCCAACGTTGTAGAGCTGGCGGTCTGGTCCGGAGCGCTGATCATCTGCGTGAGCCACGGAGCGACGATTCCTCTGCTGCTCGTTGTGGCCTTCTGCACCGAGTCGGCGCGAATGGTGAATGTCGTCGCCTTTCAGAGCGTGACGCCGATGATCGTGCCCGATGCTGCACTCAGGTCGGCCAATGCGAAGTTCGGTGTGTCGGAATCTCTCGCGCAATTCGCCGGTCCGCTGGCCGGAAGCTGGTTTTTCGCGGTCGTCGGTGCAAGCATTTCCCTTGCTGCTGCCGTGGGCATGGTGGCTGTTCTCGCTGTCGCGCTGACGATTCTGCGGATGCCGGAGGCGCCGTCACCTTCGGTTCGCCGCACCAGCGTGACCAAACTTGTCCTGGAAGGCTTGCGCTACGTCGTCACAGACCGCTATCTGCGCTGGATCGCTTTCGCGAACCTTTCTACCAACTGCTTTCTGGCGTGGATCGGGGCGCTGTGGCTGGTGTTCCTCGCGAGGGATATCGGCTGGCAACCCCAAGTGATCGGGCTGGTCGGCGCGGTGGGGTCGCTGGGAGGGTTGATGGGTGGACCTATGGCGCTGTGGTTGACGCGGCGGCTCGGCGATGGACGGACTCTGCTCTGTTTCGCCATCGCGTATGCGCCGGGTTACGCCTTGGCAGTCCTACCTGTGCCGGAGGCTTGGCGGACTGTCCTCGTGACCAGCGGCTTGCTTGTCGTGATGACGGCGCTGGTCGGCTACAACGTCGTTCAGCGGACCCTCAGGCAGACGATCTCGATACCGGAGACGCTGGCCCGAGTCAACGCGTTGATGCGGTGGTTTTCGGCGCTGGCCGCGCCACTGGGAGCGCTGCTCGGCGGAATCGCAGCCGCTGCGCTCGGCGTGCAGGGTGGTCTGGTGGTCGGCATCGCCGGGCTGGTGGCACCAGGGCTGGTACTGCTGTTGTCTCCTTTGCGGCAAGTGGAAGCGGTTGCCGCAAAGGAGATCACCAGCGCGACAGATGCGGCACCGGCGCAGGAGAAACCACGCGAGCCCGGTGCCGGCGAATCCGCGCAGCATCCGGATTTGCCTGCCGACGCCCTATGAGAGCATCTGGGTGAAGAACTCGTAGATCAGCGCCGCCTGGAAGGCCGACTGCTTGTTGTCGGCGGCGCCGCCGTGGCCGCCTTCGATGTTCTCGTGGTACCAGCACTCGTGGCCCTGCTCCTCCAGCAGCGCCGCCATCTTCCTGGCGTGGCCGGGGTGCACCCGGTCGTCCCTGGTCGACGTGGTGAGCAGGATCGGAGGGTAGGCGCGGTCGGCGCGCGCGTTCTGGTAGGGCGAGTACTTGCCGATGTACTCCCATTCCTCCGGTTTGTCCGGGTCGCCGTACTCGGCCATCCACGAAGCGCCCGCGAGCAGCAGGTGGTAGCGCTTCATGTCCAGCAGCGGCACCTGGCAGACGATGGCGCCGAACAATTCGGGGTAGCGGGTCAGCATCACACCCATGAGCAGTCCGCCGTTGCTGCCGCCCACCGCGCCGAGTTGGTCCGCGGTGGTGATGCCGCGCGCGACCAGGTCTTTCGCGATCGAGGAGAAGTCCTCGTACACCTTGTGCCGGTTCGCTTTCTGCACCGAGGTGTGCCACTGCGGTCCGTACTCGCCGCCGCCACGGATGTTCGTCATCACCCAGGTCCCGCCGCGCTCCAACCAGCCCATGCCGGACGCGCCGCTGTATGCGGGGGTTCGGGACACTTCGAAACCGCCGTAGCCGGACATCACCGTCGGCCCCGGCGCGTCCTTCTGGTCGCGATGGCGGATCACGAAGTACGGCACCGGCGTGCCGTCGTCGGATGTGGCGAAGAACTGCTCGGTCTCCACCCCGTCGGCGTCGAAGAATCCGGGTTCCTGTTTGAGCCGCTCGGTGCGCCCACCGACAGCGCTGGCCAGCAGCGTCGCCGGGGTGGTGAAGCCGCTGGTGTTGAGCATGAACTCGTCGCCGCTCTCCAGCGGGTCGAGATTCAGGACGCTGGTGGTCGCCATCGGCGGGGTATCGGCGAGCGGCTCGCGGCGCCAGCCGCCGGATCCCGGCGTCAGCACGTAGAGCTTGGTCTGCACGTCCTCGAGCGTGACCAGCAGCAGGTGGTTCTCGGTCCAGCCGTAGCCGTGCAGCGAGGTATGCGCGTCCGGGGTGAAGATCACTTCGAATTCCCGTGCGCCGGAGAGGAACTTCTCGAAGTCGATGGCCAGCAGCGCGCCCGCGGGATAACTCGTGCCGCCGACCTCCCACGGCGACTTCAGCCGCACCAGCAGCCAGTCCTTGTACCAGGACTCACTGGCGTCGGTGGGGATGTCGAGGTGCCGCAGGGCGCCGTCGTCCTCCAGCAGGTAGACCTCTTCGTTGAAGAAGTCGGTGGCGCGGCCGACGTAGTGCCGTTCGTAACCCGGCGTGCGGTCGTAACCCGCCGAGACCGCGACATCGCCGCTCTCGCCCTCGAAGACGGTGGTCGCCTCCTCCAGCGCGGTACCGCGCCGCCAGCGTTTCGCGATGCGCGGATATCCCGAATCGGTCAGTGTGCCGGGGCCGAAGTCGGTGCCCACGTACACCGAGTCGATGTCGATCCAGCGGATCTCCGACTTGGCCTCGGGCAGGAAGAACCCGCCATCGACCGGATCGAGGAACACCCTGCCCTCCATGTCGAACTCGCGGACCACCTTCGCGTCCGCGCCGCCGCGCGACAGGCTGATCAGCGCGCGGGACTGTTCCGGGCGCAGCACCGTCGCGCCGCCCCACACCCAGTTCTCGTCCTCGTCGGCGGCCACCGCGTCCAGGTCGATCAGCACGTCCCAGTCCGGCGCGTCCTCGGCGTACTCGGCGAACGTGGTGCGCCGCCAGAGGCCGCGCGGGTGCTGGGCGTCCCGCCAGAAGTTGTAGAGCCAGGGGCCGCGGCGGGACGGGTAGGCGATCTTGGTGTCGGTGTCGAGCATGTCGAGGATGCGCCGCTCCAGGTCGCGGAAGCGATCGGAGTCGGCGAACCGGGCGCGCACGACCGTGTTGTGCGCGCGAGCCCAGTCCAGAGCGCGCTCGCCGGTCACTTCTTCCAGCCAGAGGTAGGGATCGGTCACATTCCGCTCAACACCGCTCATCCCCACATTGTTGCCGAGCCGCGCGGCGCGGGGTCACCAGGAGTGCGCTACGTCGATCACGATGCGTGACCCGCTGCCCGGCCCGGTCAGGGTGGACACCTGGAACGGCAGTCGCGCGCGCGTGCCCAAGCCGACGGTGGTCTGACCTTCGAAGGAACCGGCCCAGGCCACCTGGCGGAAGGTCCGGTAGTCCCGCACGTCGGCGAGTTCGGCCCGATTCGCGGGGGTGTAGGTGGGGTTGAACGCGTCGTCGTAGGCCGGGGCGTAGACGGCGATGCTCAGGAACGCGTCGCCGCGCAGCGCGACGGGTGCGCCGGAGCCGTCCATGACCACTCGCTCGACGTAGCCGACGTGATAGCCGGTCACCGGACCGGCGATGTCGAGCACCAAGCGGTCGAAGCAGTCGTGCCGTCCGGCGCGGATCCCGGTGAGCGGTGTGAGCGTCCGGGCTCGGCTCACCTTGGGTATCGAACCCCAGCCGGAGGCGCACTCCGGGGCGGCGGAAGCCGGGGCGGGGGCGACGAAAAGACCGGCGAGGGTCACGAAGGAAACGAACAGGAGAAGCAAGCGACGCATGGTCGCACCGCCTTCGGGCACAGGAGGGATTGATGTATAACATGCATCGGTCCAGGTGGATGCCTTGTTACCGGCGGTGCGGGCGAAAAGCGTTGGCGGTCGCGGCAACTCGGTCACGGCACGGCGGCCCGGCGGCCCGGCGTTCGCTGCGCGCCGATGCTGGCTCGGCGCGAACAGTAGGATCGCTGCTCCGAGGCTGGATCCACCAGGAGGTTCGAGGTTGCCGCCCTTTCTCTGGGAACAGCACTGCTGTCTGCCGCTGTCGCCCGCCGCGCGCATCGGCGACCTCGCGCGCTACCCGGCCGGATCGTATCTGTCGGTGAACGTCGGCTACTCCCGGCAATCGACCGCGGACTCCCTGGCGCTGCTGCATCGATTCCGCCGGGATGCCATGGCGGACGGCCGGTTCCGCCTGGTCGAGACCGTGGCGGACATCGGGGCCGCGGACGCGATCGCGCTGGCCTTCGATCTGGAGGACGCCGGGCCGCTGGGCGGCGACCTGGACAACGTCGCTCGCTTCTACGACCTCGGCGTGCGGTCGTTGCTGCCCGCCTACAACCACGCCAACGCCGCGGGCTGCGGCTGCCTGGACACCGAGGACACCGGGCTCACCGGTTACGGGCGCGACCTCGTTCACGCGTTGAACGAAGTGGGCATGTTCGCCGACGGTTCGCACTGTTCCCGGCGCACCGGGCTGGAGCTGGCCGAGCTCAGCGTCGTCCCGATGATCTACAGCCACTCCAATTTCGCCGCGCTGTGGGACCACCCGCGCAACATCACCGACGACCAAGCGCGCGCCTGTGCCGCGACCGGCGGTGTCATCGGCATCAACGGGGTCGGCATCTTCCTCGGCCGCAACGCGCCCCACGAGCGCGCCGAGCGGATCGCGGCGATGGCCCGCCACATCGAGTACGGCGTGGAGCTCGTCGGGATCGAACACATCGGCATAGGTTCGGACTACTCCTTCGACGCCGACGACTTCAACGCCGAACTACAACAGAACCCCGACGCCTTCTCCGACGCCTACACCCGATGGGGTTCCCTCCATTGGATCCCACCCGAAGACCTCCTCGGCCCCTCCGAAGTCCCCACCCTCGACCAGGCCCTCTCCCAACGCGGCTTCACCCCCGCCGACCGAGCCGCGATCTTCGGTGAGAACTTCCGCCGCGTCGCCCGTCAGGTATGGCGTAGCTGAGCTTTGCGGATGGATGTGGCCCACGCCTCACTGTGGTGGGGGATGGGTGGGTGAACTACCCGCCGCGGAGTTAGGCTCGGGGCGTGACTTCCCACTACGATGTCGTCGTTCTCGGCGCTGGTCCCGGCGGATACGTCGCCGCGATCCGCGCCGCTCAACTCGGCCTGCGAACAGCGATCGTCGAGCAGAAATACTGGGGTGGTGTGTGCCTCAACGTCGGCTGCATCCCGTCCAAGGCGCTGCTGCGCAACGCCGAGCTCGCCCACATCTTCACCAAGGAGGCGAAGACCTTCGGCATCTCCGGTGAGGTGAACTTCGACTTCGGGGTCGCCTTCGACCGCAGCCGCAAGGTCGCCGACGGCCGGGTCAAGGGCGTCCACTTCCTGATGAAGAAGAACAAGATCGACGAGTTCGACGGCAAGGGCACCTTCACCGGCCCGAACTCGCTCTCGGTCGAGCTCACCAAGGGCGGTACCGAGTCGATCACCTTCGACAACGCGATCATCGCGGCGGGTACCGTCACCAAGCTGCTGCCCGGCACTCAGCTCAGCGCCAACGTGGTCACCTACGAGGAGCAGATCCTCACCCGTGACCTGCCCGGCTCGATCCTCATCGTCGGCGCGGGCGCGATCGGCATGGAGTTCGGCTACGTCCTGAAGAACTACGGCGTCGACGTGCGCATCGTGGAGTTCCTCGATCGCGCGCTGCCGAACGAGGACGCGGACGTCTCCAAGGAGATCACCAAGCAGTACAAGAAGCTCGGCATCACCATCACCACCGGTGCGGCCGTGCAGTCCATCGAGGACGACGGCGCCAAGGTCACCGTCGCGATCAAGGACAACAAGACCGGGTCGATCGAGACCGTCACCGTGGACAAGGTGCTGCAGGCCGTCGGCTTCGCCCCCCGCGTCGACGGCTACGGCCTGGAGACCACGGGCGTCGTGGTCACCGACCGCGGCGCGATCGGGATCGACGACTACATGCGCACCAACGTGCCGCACATCTACGCGATCGGCGACGTCACCGGCAAACTGCAGCTCGCGCACGTCGCGGAGGCCCAAGGCGTGGTCGCGGCCGAGACCATCGCGGGCGCGGAGACCGTTCCCCTCGGCGACTACCGGATGATGCCGCGCGCCACCTTCTGCCAGCCGCAGGTCGCCAGCTTCGGCCTGACCGAGCAGCAGGCCCGCGACGAGGGCTACGACGTGAAGGTCGCGACCTTCCCGTTCACCGCCAACGGCAAGGCCCACGGCCTCGGCGACCCGACCGGTTTCGTCAAGCTCGTCGCCGACGCCAAGTACGGCGAGCTGATCGGCGGGCACCTCATCGGCCCGGACGTCTCCGAACTGCTGCCCGAACTCACCCTCGCGCAGAAGTGGGACCTGACGGTCAACGAGCTGACCCGCAACGTCCACACTCACCCGACGCTCAGCGAGGCCCTCCAGGAAGCCTTCCACGGCTTGGCCGGCCACATGATCAACTTCTGATCCCTTCGCGTCGAAAGGGCGTGCGGTCGATGATCGCACGCCCTTTTCGCTGTCCGGCAAGGGTTTCCGCGCCGGTAGGGCCGTCGGCGGTCGGCATCGGTGCGAGCGTTCTGCTATACAGCGTGCATGTTTCGCAGGTGGCTGATCGGAAGTGTGCCGGTGCTCGTCGTGGTGGTGCTGCTGGGGACGGGCACCTTCTACCTGATGAAGGCGCGCACCTTCCAGTTGGCCGGTCACGTGGTCAGCCGGGTGGACACCGACGCGCGGGTGGTCGCGCTGACCTTGGACGACGGGCCGTCCGAGCGCGCGCCCGAGGTGCTGAAAGTCCTCGCCGACGCGCAGGTCCCGGCGACCTTCTACCTGAACGGACGTGATCTCGCCGAACACCCGGACTACGGCCGGGCGATCGCCGCGGCGGGCCACGAGATCGGCAATCACACCTATTCGCATCGGCGGATGGTCTTCGTGACGCCCGGCACGGTCCGCGACGAAGTGGAGCGCACGGACGCCGAGATCATGAAGACGGGCTACGTCGGCCCGATCACCTTCCGTCCGCCTTACGGCAAGAAGTTGTGGGTGCTGCCGCATTATCTCGCCGAGCACGACCGGGTCACCGTCACCTGGGACGTCGAGCCCGATTCCGGCCGGGCGGGCGTCACCGCGGACGACATCGTCGCCGAGACGCTCGGCAAGGTCCGCCCCGGGTCGATCGTTCTGCTGCATGTCATGCATGGGAACGCCGAGGCATCGATCGCCGCCATCCCGCGCATCGTCACCGAATTGCGTGCCGCGGGATACCAATTCGTCACGGTGTCCGATCTCATGTCCCGCTGATCCGACCGGCCCGGCGCGGCCGCCATCGACGGCGGTCGATGCGCGGGGCTGCTGGGCGACGGCGTGATTTCGCAGCCCGCGGAGCCGGGCCGATCGGTCGGCGCGGCGAAGTCCGGTCGGCGGCGCGCATCAGCCGCCGCGAGGTGGGGGCGGGGTACGGCGTATCCGCTACTGCTACGCGCGCCCACGCTCCGATCCGGCGTCTGTTCTCGCCATTCAGTCGTGGGCGCTCTCGGCCCGGCTGGGGTGGGCCACGCCCGCGCGGCCGCAGGCGCCGACGGAGGCAGTGCGCCGGAGCGTCGGTGTTCGTGGCGCAGGATTCGTTCGGCTACCCGGCGGCCGGGAGCATGCCGTAGGCGTGAGTCGGGGTGAACAGCACCAAGGCGCGGCGGTCGGTGACCATCGCGTTGCGGTATTCGTCCCAGTCGGGGTGCTCGCCGGTGGCGGTGCGGTAGTAGTCGACGAGTGCGTCGACGGTGGGGTCGTCCGGCTCGGCGGCGACAGGGGTGAGCTCGACCGTGCCTTCGAGCACGGTATAGGCGAAGAAATCGTCGCGGGTCACGTGCAGCGCCGCCCACGGGTCCCGGACGAGGTTGTGGTACTTCGCCCGGTCGGCGGTGATGGAGATGCGAATGCGGCCATCCGCGCCGACGACGTGCAGCACGTTGGACAGTTGCGGTCGTCCGTTGCGGCGGATCGTGGTGAGCACGGACCTGCGGTGTTCGCGGGCGAAATCGACTGCGGCGGCGAGTTCCATGCCCGTGTAACCCGCGGTGACGCTGGTCTCTTCCCGTCAGTCGCGGTGGTAGGCGGCCTGCGCCTCGCGCACGCGCGGCATGTTGGTTTCCAGTACCCGGATGAGCGCCTCCAAGCGGTCGGCCACCTCGACACCCAGGTCGGTGAGGGTGTATTCGACCCGGGGCGGGATGGTCTCCTGCACCTCGCGGTGCACCATGCCGTCGCGTTCCAGGGCCTGCAGGGTCTGCGAGAGCATGCGCTCGCTCACGCCGTCGACCCGCCGCCGCAAGGCGCTGAACCGGTACGGCCCCTCGCGCAGCGCGACCAGCGCCAGGGTGCCCCAACGACTGGCGACGTTCTGCAGGACCGGCCGCGACGTGCAGTTCCGGGCGAAGACGTCGGCTTCCAGCGTGGGATCGTCGGCGTCCGCCGAGGCAATGCGCTGGGTGGACATACTTCGATAGTACCCAACTTGACCACAGTGGCTACGAGGTGCATAGTGCTTACTAATAGTTAGTGCTATTCAAACATGCCGATCTTGGAGGTAGTCATGACCGTCGCGGTGACCGGGGCCAGTGGGCAGCTGGGCCGGCTCGTAGTGGACGCGCTGTTGAAGGTGGGATCGACACCGGTCGTGGCGATCGTGCGCGACCCGGCGAAGGTGGCCGATCTGGCCGAGCGTGGCGTGGACGTCCGGCAGGCCGACTACGACGACGCGGCCGCGCTGGACCGGGCGCTCGAGGGTGTCGACCGGGTGCTGCTGGTCTCCGGTAACGAGTTCGGCGCGCGCGTGGCGCAGCACACCAACGTCATTCGCGCCGCTGAGCGGGCCGGTGTGGAATTGCTCGCGTACACGAGCATTGCCGGCGCGACCGACAATCCGCTCATTCTCGCGCAGGAACACAAGGGCACCGAAGCGGTACTCGCCGAATCGGCTGTGCCGCACACAGTGCTGCGCAACGGGTGGTACTGGGAGAACTACCTGGGCGGTCTGGCGCACGCGGTGGAGTCCGGCGTGCTGCACGGCGCGGCGGGTGAAGGTCGCGTGGCGGGAGCGGCGCGGGCAGACTACGCCGAAGCCGCCGCCCGGGTGCTGACCACCGACGGCCACGCGGGCCGGGTATACGAACTCGGCGGCGACGAACGGCTCACCTATGCCGAACTGGCCGAGGCGATCTCGGAGGCATCGGGCAAGCCGGTGCGCTACGAGAACCTTCCGCAGGCCGACTATGCGGCCGGTTTGACCGGGGCGGGACTGCCCGCCCAGTTCGCCGAGGCACTCGCCGACGCCGACGCCGGTATCGCACAAGGCATCCTCGACGTCCGCTCCGGCGACCTGGCGCGACTGCTCGGCCGCCCGGCGACTCCCGCCGTCGACGTCTTCCGCGCTGCGCTCGCCTGACGCTATCCGGGCTGCTCGGGGAGAGCGAAGCGGGAACGGGCAGCCGCTGTTTCGCGCCCCGGCCGGCGTCCGAGTGGCCGCCGCCTTCGCGACGAAGTCGCCGGCGGCGGTCGCTCGGACACAACTCAGACCCACTGCACCAATTGGATGATGATCCCGTTCGGATCGCTCATCTGGAAGTACCGCTCGCCCCACTCCTCGGTTTCGATGGGCGTCACGATCGGCACGCCCTCGGCTCGCAGCCGGGCGTATTCGGCATCGATGTCGTCGACGACGAAGACGACGAGCAGGCCTTCGCCCGCGCTGCCCGCCGCGCTCCGCGGTTTGAAGCTCGCCAGTCCGGTGCGCAGGTAGATGACGTTCACTCCGGCGTCGGCGCGGTCCAGCGAGACGAACCCGTCGGCCGACATCTTCTCCTCGAAGCCGAGGTGCTCGATGAGGAACCGCGCCGAGGCGGCCGGGTCGGGAACGTTGAGCGAGATGGCGGAAGCGGTGATGTGCATGGGCCCTCCTCGGCGGAAAACTCCGTACTAAGTACACTGTACTTTGTACGGAGTTGACGGGCAGCGCGCATTATGAGGTGCGTCACATCGATACCATCGGGAAGCGAGGCGGTTGAGGAGGCGAGCGATGAGACAGCCGAAGGAGCGCAGCGGCGCCGGTGACCCGGTGCGCACGTTGGAATTGCTATGGCGGATTCCGTCGGAGCCGGGCACCGGCCGGGGGCCGAAACAGCGCAGCAGCGTCGAGGCGGTCGTCGCCGCCGCGATCGAGATCGCCGACGCGGAGGGAATCGCGGCGGTCACGATGCGTGCGGTCGCCAACCGGCTCGGCCTGACCCCCATGGCCACCTACACCTATGTGCCGGGCAAATCCGAGCTGATCGACCTGATGCTGGACACGGTGTACGCGCGGATGGAGCGCGCCGACCTCACCGGTCTGCCCTGGCGCGAGCGGGTCGCCCGGATCGCCGCCGAGAACCGCGCCCTGCTGGCCCGTCATCCGTGGGTGGCGTATCTGCCGACCACCCGGCCACCGCTCGGACCGGGCCTCGCCGCGAAATACGACCACGAGCTGGAAGCCTTCGCGGACCTCGGC
Organism: Nocardia sp. NPDC004718; assembly: GCF_053601535.1. Lineage (NCBI taxonomy): Bacteria > Bacillati > Actinomycetota > Actinomycetes > Mycobacteriales > Nocardiaceae > Nocardia > Nocardia sp. NPDC004718. The sequence continues at coordinate 178,262 of NZ_JBSGCA010000001.1, read as the reverse complement.
CTCGACGACCTGGCGATGGACGCCGCTCTGACCTTCGTGCTCGGCTTCGTCACGTCCGTCGCCCGCATCGCCATCGACAGCGCGCGTGCGGCGGCCGACAGCGCCATGTCCGACGGTGAGTGGTGGGAGCGGGCCGCGCCGGTGCTGGCGCAGGTCTTCGACGCGCGGCGGTACCCGCTCGCCGCGCGCGTCGGGTCAGCCGCGGGCCGGGCGCACGACGTCGCCTACAGCGCCGACCATGCCTACGAGTTCGGGTTGACGCTGGTGCTGGACGGTCTGGCCCGCCGTATCGAGGGCCCGTCCGACTAGAGGCCGTCGCGCTGGATGCGCAGGGCGGTGATGGTGGCGGCCAGCCCGTCGTATTGGTTGATCAGCAGGACGATCTCGATCAGACTGCGCTCGTCGTAGTGCTTCGCCAGCTCGGCCCAGGTGTCGTCGTCGAGGTCACGGGTCTCCACCAGCTGATCCACGGCGGCCAGCAGCGCGCGGTGCTTGTCCGACCACTCCGCCGCCTCGGGGCCTTTGCGCAGCCGCTCCAGGATTTCGCTCGTCACCCCGGCGCGCCGGCCGAGCCGGATGTGATGGTCCATCTCGTACTCGCACCCGCGCAGATGCGCGACCCGGATGATGACCAGCTCGGACTCGTGGCGGGGCAGCCGCCCGCCTGGCATGAGCTTGCCCGAGAAGTGCAGCCAACCGCGGAACAGGCCGCGGGTGCGGCCCAGCGTGCTGAACAAATGGGCGTCGTGGGTGCCTGCGGCGCGGGAGAGCACCTGCCAGACAACCCAATTGAGCGCCCCGAGTTCCCGGAGCCGTCCGGGCGAGATGCGTGGTTGCAGCGCTGAAACCATGCCGGTTGCCACCTCCGCGTGGTCTGTGCGGCCGGCGTCGGTGCCGACCGAGATGAGAGCCTACTTGGCAGTATCCCGCCCGGCGCGCCACCATTCTTTTGCTTTCCAGTGGTTTTCAGCGGGGTACCCCGTCATCATCAGTACCGGTGCGGGTCGCCGCGGCCGCAGCGCGTTTCCGCGGCGTCAGGTGTGGACAACAGGTCGTCAGGGGAAAAGATGCTGGTGAGGATCAGGCCGGGAGCGGAGCTGTCCGGCGCTGAGCGGGAATTCGTCGCGTGCCTGCGGTCGTATCCGACGACCGGCCTCGCCGTGATCGATCTCGAGGCGGACAACCGGCGTGTCGACGCGGTGGTGTGGACGCCGCGCGGGTTGACCGTGCTGGAGGTGCACGGGTTCCAGCGCAGGCAGAGCGGCATCCTGAGCACACCGGCCGAAGGGCCGTGGACGATCAGTGACGCGCCGGTGGAGCTCGACGACCCGGAGAACGGAAGCCCCGCCGAGCGCGTGGAACACGGCATCTACGCGGTCAAGCACATGCTCCAGCGAGCGTTGCAGGACCCGGGACACATCAGCGGCGCCGTCGTGCTCGTCCCCTTCCGCGGCGCCGTGGTGCGTCCGGCGCGCACGAATCTGCGTCCGGGGTTGGACGTGGTCGTCGGAAACGTCACCGACGCGACCGAACTACGCATCTATCTGGAGGGTTTCTCCGCGGGACCGCGCGACTGGACCGCGGACCGGGTGATCGGCGCGTGCGGCGCGCTCGGCCTGGCGGAGATCGCGCCGTCCCGCGCGGAACTCCTCGAGGCGGGCTTCGAGGAGAACGCGCCGGAGCCGGTCACCACCATCTCGCGCACACCGAAGCCGCGAGTCGAGCCGACGGCGGGCGTCGCGACGAAAAGCCAGGCCTATGCGGGCTGGTCCGTCATCGTGATCGCCGTTGTCGGTGTCCTGTTCGTGCTCGGCGTGATCGCCACCGCGTTGGCGCACGACTCGGCCCAGCCGATCCCGGCGACCGGCACGACGAGTCCGACGCCGTCGCCGCCGGCGTACCGGCCCACCCAGTGCTACCCCTTCCAGCAGCGCTGCTGAACGGTCAATCCCGCACGGCACGGCCCAGTTTGGTCAGGCGCATGGCGTACTGCGCTCGGGCCAGCACGTGCGTTCGCGAGGTGTCGATATGGGCGGTGAGCGTCGCCAACGCCGCGTCCACCGCGCCGGACACCAGGTGTTCGGCGATCGCGATGTGCTCGGCGGTCATCGTGGCGATGCGTTCCGGAGTCGGCATGTCCAGCGTGCGCACCGGACGCACCCGGACGTGCACGGCGGTGAGCGCGTCGGCGAGCGCGGCGTTGCCCGCGGCTGCGAGCAGGGTGGTGTGGAAGTGTTCGTCGGCGGCCACCAGCGCGGGGCCCGGTTCGGGTGGGGCGTCGCTCAGTGCGCGCCAGGTGTCGAGTTCCGTGCGCACGAGATCCAGATCGTGCGTGGGCGCCTCGCCGGGCGGGGCCACGCGTTGCATGCCCCTGGCTTCCAGTACGAGCCGCAACTCGTAGAGGTGATCGAGTTCGTCGAGCCGGGGACGGTACGGGTAGAGGCCGTCGGCGAGCCGCTCGACCAGTCCGTCCGCTTGCAGTCGCGCCAGCGCCTCGCGCACCGGCGTGCGCGACACCCCGTACGCCTCGGCGAGGCGTTCTTCGCCGAGCCGTTCGGTCGGCACGATGGCTCCGGTGGCCAGATCCCGGCGCAACGAGTCGTACACCTGCTCGCGCAACGGAATCCGGCCCCTGTCGCGGGCCACGGCGGCGCTCAGATCGCCATCGCCGAGCGGACTTCGCGCTCGGCGCCGGCCCCACCCGCGCCCGTGGAGGTCACCCGGCCCGATCGCAGCACGTAGTAGCGCTGCGCCGCCTGCAATGCGAAGCCGATGTGCTGTTCGACCAGCAGCACGCTCAGCCCGCCGCGCCGGGTGAGATCGATGATGGTGCGCTCGATCTCGGCGACCACCGACGGCTGGATGCCCTCGGTCGGCTCGTCCAGGATGAGCAGCTTGGGCTCGGTGATCAGCGCCCGCGCGATGGCGAGTTGCTGGCGCTGGCCACCGGACAGCAGGCCCGCCTTCCGGGTGAGCAGCTCGCGCAGCGCGGGAAACAGGTCCAGCGATTCATCGATCAACGCCTTGCCCCGTTTGCGGCCGTCGGCGACCACTTGCAGATTCTCCGCTGTGGTCAGTTGCGGGAAACTTTGCTGTCCCTGCGGCACATACGCGATCCCGCGGCGCACCCGGCGCGACGGCGACAGTTTGGTGATGGTCTCCCCGTCGAACTCGATCCGGCCGGACTTCGTGCCGATCAGCCCGACGGCGGTGCGCAGCAACGTGGTCTTCCCCGCGCCGTTGTGCCCCATGATGGCGACCACGCTGTCGTCCGGGACGGTCACCGAGACGCCGTGGATCACCTCGGTGCGGCCGTAACCGGAGTGGATATCGGTGAGTTCAAGCATCACTGTCCCCTTTCTGGGGTGACTCCGGGCTCGGCGCGATCGACGCGTCCTCCAGCTCGGTCCCGACGGCCGCTGCGGTGCCGAGGTAGACCTCCTGGACTTTCGGGTCCGCCTGCACCTGTTCGACGGTTCCCTCGCTGAGCACCTTGCCGCCGGCCAGGACGGTGACCGAGGTGGCGAAGGCGCGCATGAAATCCATGTCGTGCTCGACCACCACGACCACCCGGTCGCCGCCGATGCGGCGCAACAGATTGCCGGTTTCCTCGCGCTCCTCGGCGCTCATCCCGGCCACAGGTTCGTCCAACAGCAGCACCGACGCGTTCTGCACCAGAAGCATGCCGATCTCCAGCCATTGCTTCTGCCCGTGCGCGAGCACCCCTGCGGGTTTGTCGCGCAGGTCGGCCAGACCGGTGGTCTCCAGCGCCTCCTCGATGGCGGGCAGCACCGTCTTTCGGCGGCGCAGCATGGTGAGCGCCGAACGGCCCGCGCCCGCCGCGATGTCGAGGTTCTGCAGCACGCTGAGCTGCTCGAACACGCTCGCGGTCTGGAACGTTCGTCCGACACCGAGCCGAGCGATCCGGTGCACCTTCTGGCCGAGCAGTTCCACGCCGGTCTTCTGCGCGGAGCCGGTCGCCGGGACCAGTCCGGTGATCGCGTCGATGAGCGTCGTCTTGCCCGCCCCGTTGGGGCCGATGAGGAAGCGCAGATCGCCCTGCAACACCGTCAGATCGACATCGGTGACGGCCTTGAAACCGTCGAAACTCACCGAAAGGCCGCGGATCTCGAGGTACTCGCTGGACATTCCGGCGTTGCCGCCGAGCTTCGGTTCGTGCGTCGTCTCGGTCATCGCGATTCCACCTTCTCCGTCGCGGGTTCCGGCAGCGCCTCGACCACCACCGTCGCGGGTGCGGGCGCGGAACGCCTGTTGTCCAGCAGGCCTTTCAGCATCGGCCACAATCCGGCCAGACCCGCCGGAACGAAACCGACCACCACGATGAACAGCACGCCTTGCAGATACGTCCACCCCGAGGGGAACTCCTCCGACAGCGCCGTCTGCGCCCACGCCACGCCGATCGCGCCGAGCACCGGCCCGAGCAGCGTGGTCCGGCCGCCGATCGCGACGCCGATGAGGAACGCGATGGACGGGACGACGCCGATGTCGGCGGGGGAGATGATGCCGACGATCGGGGTGAACAGGGCGCCTGCGATGCCCGCGAAGAACGCGGCGACCACATAGGCGACGATCTTGACGTTCGCCGGATCGTAGCCCAGGAAACGTACCCGCTCCTCCTGATCGCGCACCGCGACGAGCAACTCGCCGTAGCGGCTGTGCATCAATTGCCGCACCAGCGCGACCACCACCAGCAGCGCGGCCGCGGCGAAGAAGAACAGCATGCGCCGGTTGACCGGATCGGACAGCTTGAACCCGAAGAACGCGCGGAAATCCGACAGGCCGGTGAACCCGCCGATGCTCTGCTGACCGGTCAGCAGGATGGCCAGCGCGGCGGCCAGCGCCTGGCTGAGGATGGCGAAGTAGGCGCCCTTCACGCGCCGCTTGAAGACGCCGTAGCCCAGCACCGCGGCGATCAGAGCGGGCAGCGCGAGGATGCCGATCAGCGCAACCGGAGCCGACGCGAACGGCTTCCAGAACGAGGGCAATTCACGAATGCCCGCGATCTCCATGAACTCCGGCACGTCGTTGCCCAGCCGGGCGGCGTCGGCCATCTGCAGGTGCATGGCCATGATGTAGGCGCCGACGCCGAAGAACACACCTTGCCCAAGGGTGAGCATTCCGCCTCGGCCCCAGGCCAATCCGATGCCGACCGCGACGATCGCGAAGCACAGGAACTTCGCCAGTAGGTTGAGCCGGAAATCGCTGAGCAGGGCGGGCGCGACCGCGAACAACAGCACGGCGGCGACGGCGAATCCGGCCAGCGCGCCGAGCGAGGAGTGTGCGCGCCACCGTTGTATCAGCGTGGTCATGCCAGGCTCCTTGTCCGGACGGTGAACAGACCCTGCGGGCGGACCTGCAGGAAGATCACGATGACGACGAAGACGATGACCTTCGCGATGGACGCGGTGGTCGAGTATTCGATGTAGGAATTGAGCAGCCCGAGCGCGAACGCCGCGATCACCGTGCCTTTGATCTGGCCGAGCCCGCCGATGACCACCACGAGGAACGCGTCGATCAGGTAGCTCTGGCCGATGGTCGGGCTGGTCGAGCCGATCAGCGTCAGCGCCACACCGGCCACACCGGCCAGACCCGAGCCGATGAAGAACGTGCTGATGTCGGTGAAACGACTGGACACGCCGGATGTTTCGGCCAGGCCGCGGTTCTGCACCACCGCGCGGATACGGCGGCCCAGCGGCGTCGCCTTGAGCACCGCGGCCAGCGCGGTCACCGCGACCACCGCGAGGACCAGAATGAAGATGCGCGTCTTCGGCACCACCGCGCCCAGAATCGTGACGCCGCCGCTGAGCCATTCCGGCGCGATCACGTTCTTGGCGGGTGCGCCGAAGATGTCGCGGGCCAATTGCTGCAGCACCAGCCCCACACCGAAGGTGACCAGCAGGGTGTCCAACGGCCGGTCGTACATCCAGCGGATCAGGCCCATCTCCAACGCGGCGCCCAACAGTCCGCCGACGAGGAAACCGATCAGCAAGGAGACGACGAGCGAACCGCCCGCCGACGAGATCACCTTCTGCACAACATAAGTGGTGTAACAACCGGCCATGATGAACTCGCCGTGCGCCATGTTGATCACACCCATCTGACCGAAGGTCAGCGAGAGGCCGAGTGCGGCGAGCAAGAGAATGGATCCCAGACTCAGCCCGGTGAAGAGCTGTCCGATCACAACATCCATGGGGAAGGCTCCTGTGTTGGATTTACCGCGCCTTCGCGCCGCGAACGGCGCATGCCCGGAATCGGTGGCCGTGCCATGCGGTTATCTGCCGCAGGGCCTGCGATGCCTGCGCCGGCCCGATGCTGTCCGCGGCCCCCCTCATTACGCGCTCCGCGTGACCGCCGTCGCGACTGTGTCGCCGGGCGGGCACGGTAGCTGGGCCGCGGACAGCCGCGGACTACTTCAGGCCCTTGGCCCAGTCGTAGGACTTCAGGTAGGGGTCCGGCGTCACGGCCTTGCCGGAGTCCCACACGGTGTAGATCAGTCCGTCGGGGCGGATCTCGCCGATCCGGGCGGTCTTGGTGATGTGGTGGTTGGCGCCGTTGACGGTGACCAGGCCCTCGGGCGCGTCGAACGTCACGCCGTCGGCGGCGGCCTGGATGTCCTCGACCTTGAACGACTTCGCCTTCTCGACGGTGTTCTTCCACAGGTAGACCGACGCGTAGGCGGCTTCCATCGGGTCCGAGGTCGGCTTGTCGGCGCCGAAGGCGGCCTTGTAGTCGGCGACGAACTTCCGGTTCACCGGGCTGTCGACGGTCTGGTAGTAGTTCCACGCGGTGAGCTGGCCGGCGATGTTCTGCGCGCCGATGCCCGCCACTTCCTCTTCGGCGATCGAGACCGAGACCACCGGCATCTCGGCGGCTTTCAGGCCCGCGTTGGTGTACTCGCGGAAGAACGCGACGTTGGAGTCACCGTTGAGGGTGTTGAACACCGCGCCCGCCTTGGCGGCGCGAACCTTGTTCACGATGGTGGAGAAATCGGTGGAGCCGAGCGGGGTGTAGTCCTCGCCCTTGATCTCGATGCCGTTGGCGGCGGCGTACGCCTTGATCTCGCGATTGGCGGTCTGCGGGAAGACGTAGTCACTGCCCACCAGGTAGAGGGAGGTGATGCCCTTCTGCTTCAAGTAGTCCAGGGCCGGGACGATCTGCTGGTTGGTGGTGGCGCCGGTGTAGAAGATGTTCTTGCTGTCCTCCAGGCCCTCGTACTGCACCGGGTAGTAGAGCAGCGAGTTCAGGCTCTCGAACTTCGGCTTCATCGCCTTGCGGCTCGATGAGGTCCAGCCACCGAACACCGCGGCGACGCAGTCGGAGCTGATCAGCTTCTCGGCCTTCTCCGCGAAGGTCTTCGGGTCCGAGGCGCCGTCCTCGAGCACCAGGTCGATCTTCTTGCCGAGCACGCCGCCCGCGGCGTTGATCTGGTCGACCGCGAGCTTGGTCGAGTTGGCGACGGTGACCTCGGAGATGGCCATCGTGCCGGACAGGGAGTGCAGGGAACCGACCTTGATCGTGTCCTTCGACGTGTCGACGCAGGACGCGGCGCCCGAGCCGGTGGTCGAGGCGTCGTCCTTCGAACCGCAGGCGGTCAGCAACAGGCCGGCGAGCGCGACCGCGGTGGGTACCGCCATCGCTCGCACCAAACGCCCGGAGCGATGGGTGGCACGGAAACTTGGCATGGGGCGAGCCCTTTCCTCATCAGGTATCGCGGCGGCGCCGGCAGGACGCCGCGTCGAACACCGCCGTCTCCGTCCCGCTCACGGCTGTAGACGGGGCTGTATACAACGGCTGTATTCGTGAAGGAACGGTAGACAGGAGTTGTTGCGCCGGAATATCTCTCGATGACAAGTCCGTTTCGTCTGTTTCGCCGATGTGAACCTTTCCTGTGAACGGATGGTGAACAGTTGTGAGATCCCGGCAAACCTGCTGGCCGGGGCGGATGTGGCTACGGTTGCGTAGCGTCGCCGCGATACGGCACGCTTCGATTCGTACGACGTCTGAACCGTCCCATGCCGCGGCGGCGGGCCGCGGACTCGAGTCGAGGAGGACCAGGTGGGCCACTACAAGGCGAACCTGAGGGATATCGAGTTCAATCTGTTCGAAGTGCTCGAGCTGGACAAGCTGCTCGATACCGGGGCCTACGGCGACCTCGACTCCGACACGGTCCGGGAGATCCTGTCCGAGGTGAAGCGCTTGGCCGAGGGGCCGGTAGCGGACTCCTTCGCGGCGGCCGACCGCGATCCGGTCGTCTACGACGCCGCCACTTTCTCGATCTCTGTTCCGGAGCCGCTCCGTAGGACCGTCGCCGCCGTGCGCGACGCGGACTGGAGCAGGCTCGGCATGCCGGAGGGCATGGGCGGCACCCCGGCCCCCGCCACGCTGGTCTGGTCGGTCGCCGAGATGATCACCTGCGCCAATCCGTCGGCGTCGTTCTTCAACATGGGCCCGGTCATGTCGTCCGTGCTGTTCGAGGTCGGCACCGAGCAGCAGCGGCACTGGGCGACGCTCGGTTTCGAGAAGGGCTGGCAGGGCACCATGGTGCTGACCGAGCCCGACGCCGGTTCCGACGTCGGCGCCGGTCGCACCAAGGCGATCCGGCAAGAGGACGGCTCCTGGCACATCGAGGGTGTCAAGCGCTTCATCTCCGGCGCGGAAGTCGGCGACACCGCCGAGAACGTCTTCCATCTGGTGCTGGCCCGTCCCGAGGGCGCCGGGCCGGGCACCAAGGGGCTGTCGCTGTTCTACGTGCCCAAGTTCCTCTTCGACCCCGAGACTTTGGCACTCGGCGACCGCAACGGCGTGTACGTCACCGGGGTCGAGCACAAGATGGGCCTGAAGTCCTCGCCCACCTGCGAGTTGACCTTCGGCGGCCATGGCACGCCCGCCAAGGGCTGGCTGGTCGGCGAGGTGCACAACGGCATCGCGCAGATGTTCCAGGTGATCGAGAACGCACGCATGATGGTCGGCGTCAAATCCTCCGGCACCCTGTCGACCGGTTACCTCAACGCGCTGGCCTACGCCAAAGAGCGCGTCCAGGGCGCGGACCTGACGCAGATGACCGACAAGGCCGCGCCGCGTGTGGCCATCACCCAGCACCCGGACGTCCGACGTTCGCTGGCCATGCAGAAGGCGTACGCGGAGGGTTTGCGGGCGGTGTATCTGTACACCGCCGCCCATCAGAACGCCGATGTGGCGCAACTCGTTTCGGGCGCCGACCCCGAGCTGGCGCACCGGGTGAGCGATCTGCTGCTGCCGATCGTCAAGGGAGTCGGTTCGGAGCGGGCCTACCAGTACCTGACGGAATCGTTGCAGACCTTGGGCGGATCCGGCTATCTACAGGACTACCCGATCGAGCAGTACATCCGGGACGCGAAGATCGACTCGCTGTACGAGGGCACCACCGCCATCCAGGCGCAGGACTTCTTCTTCCGCAAGGTCATTCGCGACCAAGGTGTGGCGCTCGGCCACGTCAACGCGCGGATCGCGGCGTTCCTGGACGCCAAGACCGGGCGGTTCGACACCGAACGCGAACTACTGCGCACGGCCGCCGAGGACGTACAGTCCATGGCCGCCTCGCTCACCGGCTTCCTGATGGCCGCCCAGCAGCAGCCCACCGAGTTGTACAAGGTGGGTCTGGGCTCGGTGCGTTTCCTGCTGGCGGTCGGCGATCTGCTCATCGGCTGGCGGCTGCTGGTCCAGGCGGAGATCGCGGCTGCCGCACTGGCCGCCGACGCACCGGAGAAGGACCGCGCTTTCTACGCCGGAAAGGTCGCCGTCGCGAGCTTTTTCATCAAGAACGTACTGCCGACGCTGAGCGCGGTGCGCGGAATCGTCGCGACGCTGGACAACGACATCATGAACCTCGAGGAAAGTGCGTTTTGATCGGCCGCGACTTCGTCGCGGCGTGTTCGCGGCCCTCTTGTGGCTCGCGTTTGCGCGACCGCCGCTTGCTCCTTCGTCGCCTACGCGACGGCCACGCAAACGCGAGCCGGGCCGCGAACGGCGCATGCTCGGTCTCGCTTCGCTCGAAAGACGTAGTTGCGGTGCGCTGGGCGCGTCGAGTCTCGAGCCTCGGCATTGAGTGCGCTGTTCGGGCGGACGATGTCGCTCGCGGCGGGTTCAGGGTTCGGGCTGGGACAGGAGTTTGAGCACCACGGGACGAGACAGGGTGCCGGAGACCTGACGGGCGAGGTGGTTGGCGCTCGCGCCCGCGGCGTGGGCGGCGCGCAGGGCGGTAGCGAGTTCTTCGCGGGCGGCGTCGGCGGCGGCTTGGGCGTCGCGGAGGCGCTGGGCGGCTCGGTCGACTCCGGACGGCTCGTCCTCGGCGGTCAAGTCATTGACCAGCTCGACCTCGGGGAGGCGTGCTTCCTGTTCGCCGGGAGCCGCGTCCCGGCGCATCGCCGCCCTGGCGAACTCCATCAGGAACGCGCGGGTGGCGGTCCCGTCCTCCGCGGCGGCCTCGCCGAGCAGCAGTTTGGTGGTCTGCGGAACGGCGAGTGACCAATTGGCCAGGCCGCACAGGGCCAGCAGCAGGCGGCCCGCGTTCGCGGAGTCCACGTCGAACTGTTCCTGCGCGCGGTCGAATTTGCGCACGTAATGTGCGGCGCGCCAGCCGTCGATGTCGTGCGCGTCGGCGCCGCGATGCAGTGCCTCCCAGAGCATCAGGCGCAGTAGCTGGGGGTTGTCCCGGTGGTAGTCGTACAACTTGCCGACGTACGCGCCGGGTTCGGTGTCGGCCAGCGGCTTCACCACGTCGATGAACTCGCGCAGGGTGTCGATCAGGATGACGTCGAACAGCTTGTCCTTGCTGCCGAACAGTCCGTAGATGCGCTCCTTGTTCACGCCCGCCGCGTCCGCGATCCGGTCGACCCGCGCGCCGGCCAGCCCGTGCTGCGCGAACTCGTCGCGGGCGGCGCGCAACAGGGCCTGCCTGGTCGCGTCACTGCGTTTCATCGTGGCGGTCATGACGGACACTTTACCATTCCATTAAACCAACTATTTGGTTGACAGCGTGGCTCGCCCGGGCCTACCTTCAACCCATGGCAATGCCCACTCTTCAGTCCGTGGCTCCGGTCCGGACGCGCACCCGAGTCGTCTCGTCGCGTGCCCACACCGGGCGCACCCTGCCCTTCTTCGTCCTGTCCGCACTGCTGGCGACCGGCCAGATGTACGTTCCGATCCCGCTTTTCACCGCCATGCGGGCCGACTGGAGCGTCGGTCCGGCCGTGATGACCTGGATCATCAGCGCGTTCGCCTTCGGCTACGCCGGCGGCTTCGTGCTGTTCGGGCCGCTGTCGGATCGCTATGGTCACCGCCGGGTGCTCGTCACCGGGATGCTGGTGGCCGCATCGGTCACACTGTTGACCGGTTTGGCGTTCAGCGCTCCACTGGCCATCGGCCTGCGGGTGGCGCAGGGGCTGGTGGTCGGCTCGATCCCACCCGCGATCATGGCCTACGTGGCGACCCGCATCGCTCCCGCGCACCGCGCCGTGGCCACCATGTCCGTGGCCACGTCGTTCCTCGCGGCCACGGTGGTCGCGCAGATCGTGTCGCAGTGGATGGTCGCCGCGTTCCCGTGGCGCACGGTGTTCGTCGCCTCCGCGATCGCATTCGCCGTGCTCGCGCTGGTGTTGCGGTCCGCGCTGCTGGCCGACGCGCCCACCGGCCGGGACAAGCCGCTGCGGCACAGCTACGCCGCCATTCCGGCGGTGCTGCGCATCCGGGCGCTGGTGCCGATGCTGATCGCGGGCGCGATGAGCATGGCGGTGATGGTCGGGGTGTACACCGGCCTCGAACTGACCGGAGTGGTTCGAGGCGCGGGCGAACTGCTCGCGCTGCGCGCGGGCGCGCTGCCGGTGATGGTCGCGCTTCCCTTGCTCGCGGTGCCGCTGGCCCGGCTGTCCAAGCACGGTCAGATCGCGCTGGGCGTGCTGATCGCCGCCGCGGCGATGGTGGTGGCGACCTTCGAGGGAACCCACCCGGCCGTGCTGGCCGTGCTGCTCGCCGTTCTGGTCGGCGGACTGGGCATCATCGCTCCGGCCGTGCTGCAGAGCGCGGGGGAACTGGGCGGCGAATCCCGCGCCGCCGCAATGTCGGTCGCGATGTTCTCGTTCTACGTGGGCGCGACCATCGGCCCGCTGGTCGCCGCCGCCGCGGCGCCCCACGGCTTCGCGACCCTCGCCTGGACGCTGGCCCTGTTGCTCGTCGCCGCGCTGGGTATGACGGCGATCGGTCTCCGCATGCAGAGGTCGACGGCCGCCTGAGCGGACAGAATGCCCGGCCGGTATCGGTGCTCCGATACCGGCCGGATGTTCGTTCAGGGACGGTGCCGCAACGAAATCACCTGAGCCGTCAGCATTTCTTCGGGCTCCTGACCATTCCAGACCACTTCGATTTCGGTGTCGTGATATTCCCGGGCCACGTCGCGCAGCATCGCGACCGCCGCGGCGCGCGCCCGCTCCGGTGAGGCGTCGGCGGCGATCTGCGCCAGCCGACCGCAGAGCATCCCGCCCCACGTGTCCAGGACGCTGTGCCGCCAACCTTCCGGCGTCGCGATCAGCACGATCGACGCGGGCATGGGGTACCGCGAATCACCGGCCATAGCGACAACCTACGGAACCGGTAGGACTACTTCAGCACGTACGGCGATACGGAGCTGCGGTGTTCGCTGATGTCGAGCACTTTGCCCAGGGGCGGGAAGGCGCGCTGCGGGCAGTTGGCGCGTTCGCAGACTCGGCAGCCCGCACCGATCGGCGTCGGCTGCACTTCGTCGAGATCGATGCCGTCGGCGTAGATCACGCGGGCCGCGTGCCGCAATTCGCAGCCGAGACCGATGGCGAAGGTTTTGCTCGGCTGGCCGAAGCGGGTGGCGCGGCGTTCCACCGTGCGCGCCACCCAGAGGTATTTGCGGCCATCGGGCATCTGCGCGATCTGGGTCATGATCTTGCCCGGGTAGGCGAAGGTCTCGTAGACGTTCCACAGCGGGCACGTGCCGCCGCTGGCGGAGAAGTGGAAACCGGTGGCGGACTGGCGCTTGGACATGTTGCCCGCCCGGTCCACCCGCACGAACGAGAACGGCACGCCGCGCAGCGACGGCCGTTGCAGCGTGGAAAGCCGGTGGCAGATGGTCTCGTAGCTCTGCGTGAAGAACGCCGAAAGCCGCTCGATGTCGTAGCGGAAGTCCTCGGCGACCTCGTGGAAATGCGTGTACGGCAGCACCGTCGCCGCGGCGAAGTAGTTGGCCAGCCCGAGCATGGCCAGCTTGCGGGCGTCCTCGGAGGCGAAATTGCCTTCCTCGACCAGCTTCTCCAGCAGCTCGCCGCATTCGAAGTAGGCCAGCTCGGCGGCCAGTTTGAAGGTTCGCTGCCCGCCGGACAGGTGCGGGGCGATCTCCAGGGTGCGGGTCTGCGGGTCGTAGCGGTGCAGCACGCCTTCGCCGAGGTCGATGCGCTCGACGATCCGTACGTCGTGGGCGCGCAGGATCCTGGCGATCTCGCTGTTCACGTCGCCGCCGTGGAAACGGATGCGCGCGGTGAGATCCTCGGCGGCGGTGTCCAGCTCGTGGATGTAGTTCTGGCGTTGGTAGAAGTAGTCGCGCACTTCCTCGTGCGGCTTGCTGATCGCGCCGCTGCCCGCGCCGTCGGCGAACCGGTCCTCGGTGGCGGCGGCCAGCTGGGCGGAAGTGTTGCGGTAGCGGTTGTGCATGTTGACCAGCGCGCGGGCCATGCTCGGGTGCGCCGAGACGATGTCCGCGATCTCCTGGGCGTCGGCCTCGATGCCCAGTTCCTCGTCCATCACGACCTCTTGCAGTTCCGCGATGAGCCGGGTGTCGTCCTGAGCGGAGAAGAAGGTCGTGTCGACGCCGAACACGTCACTGATCTTCAGCAGCACCGGCACGGTGAGCGGGCGCACGTCGTGCTCGATCTGATTCAGGTAACTCGCCGAGATCTCCAGCTGCTGGGCCAGCGAGACCTGGCTCAGTCCGCGTTCGGTCCGCAGTTGACGCAACCGAGCGCCGACATAAGTCTTGGCCATGCGTCCAGCTTATGGGTGCTTTCGCATCCGTGCCAATATTCGATTAACACTCCTCGCAGACAGGTGTCGTACCCGGCGGCTACCGTCGGCAGGGTGTTGTTCTCGGATGTCGTGCTGGCCTCGGAGACCGTGCGGGCGACCAGGTCACGCAAGAAGAAGATCGCGACGCTCGCCGCGCTGCTGACCGCGGCCGCGCCGGAGGAGCTCGTGCCCGTGGTCGCCTGGGCGTCCGGCGAACTGGCACAGGGGCGGATCGGTACGGGGTGGCGCACGCTCACCACGCTCGACCACGCGCCCGCGCCGGCGCCCACGCTGACCGTGTCGGCGGTGCACGCGGCGCTCAGCGAGCTGGCCGTTGTCTCTGGCCCCGGTTCCGCGGCCAGGCGCAAGGAGCTGCTCGCGGCGCTGTGGTCCGCGGCGACGGCGAACGAGCAGGGCTTCCTGGTGCGCCTGCTCACCGGGGAGCTGCGACAAGGAGCCCTCACCGCCCTGGTCGCCGAAGCCGTGGCGGTCGCCGCGGACGTGCCGCCCGATGCGGTGCGCCGGGCATACATGTTGTCGGGCCGCCTGCCGGTCACCGCCGTCGCGGCGCTCACCGGCGGCGCCGCGGCGCTAGCGGAGTTCCGGCTCGAAGTCGGCCGTCCGATCCAGCCCATGCTCGCCTCGCCCGGTGCGACGCTGGACGAGGCGCTGCTCGAGTTCCAGGGCGAGGTGAGCGTCGAGCACAAACTGGACGGCGCGCGCATCCAGGTGCACCGGGACGGCGACCGGGTCCGGATCTTCACCAGGACGCTGCGCGAGATCACCGCGGGCGTCCCGGAACTCGTCGAGCTGGTCGCGGGCCTGGACTGCACGAGCGTCGTGCTGGACGGGGAGACGCTGGCGCTCACCGACGCCGGACGGCCGCGTCCGTTCCAGGAGACCATGAGCCGGTTCGCCGAGGTGAGCTCCACCAGGGAGCTGCTGCTGCATCCGTACTTCTTCGACTGTCTGCACCTGGACGGGCAGGACCTGCTCGACGCTCCGCTGTCCGAGCGGCGCGCCGCGCTGACGAAGGTGGCCGCCGAGCACACCATTCCCGCGCTGCTGCGGCCGGATGCCGATGCGGCCGCGGAATACCTCGACGCCGCGCTGGCCGCGGGGCACGAGGGCGTCATGGTCAAGTCCTTGACCGCGCCGTACGCGGCGGGCAGGCGGGGCCGGGCCTGGCAGAAGATCAAGCCGACGCACACCCTCGACCTGGTCGTGCTCGGCGCGGAATGGGGCTACGGCCGCCGCACGGGCTATCTGTCGAACCTGCATCTCGGCGCGCGCGACCCGGAGGGCGGCGAGCCGGTCATGGTGGGCAAGACGTTCAAAGGACTCACCGACGCGCTGTTGCGGTGGCAGACCGACGAATTCCCCCGCCACGAGCGCTCGCGCGATCAGCACACCGTGTATCTGTGGCCGGAACTCGTCGTCGAGATCGCGCTGGACGGCGTGCAGGTCAGTCCCCGCTATCCCGGCGGTGTCGCTCTGCGTTTCGCTCGTGTGGTTCGGTATCGCCCCGACAAAGAACCCGCCGACGCGGACACCATCGATACCATTCGGGCACTACTGCCGTGATGTGAAGCGCGGTCGCTCCCGCGCCGGGCGCGTGTCGGGCGCGGGAGCACGTCGAGCCACTGTAAGTATGGGCAGCGCAAGGTTCCGGATGGCCCCCACGACGCAGTGGTCCGGCCGGTTCGTGCTTCCGGACAAGGAATCGGCGGGCGGGTGGGATGATGCGGAAATCGCTGTGCGGACGGTATGTCCTGCTGTTGGCGGCACTGCTGGGCGCCTTGGCGGTGAGTGCGGTCGGTACGCCCGTGCGGGCGAATCCGATCGAGCAGTTCCTCACGCCGTCGCGCGAGTATCCGGGAATCCTGCCCACGCCGCTGGATGATCCCTTCTACACGCCGCCGCCGGGCTTCGAGAGCCTGCCACCGGGAGCGATTATCGCGTCCCGTGCGGGCGGAACGGGCCTGACCGCGTTCCCGTTGCGGTCGACCGAACTGTTGATCCGGTCCACCGATTC
This sequence comes from Nocardia sp. NPDC004718, assembly GCF_053601535.1. Lineage (NCBI taxonomy): Bacteria > Bacillati > Actinomycetota > Actinomycetes > Mycobacteriales > Nocardiaceae > Nocardia > Nocardia sp. NPDC004718. Next base: position 162,148 of record NZ_JBSGCA010000001.1, on the reverse strand, counting down.
GAAGGACCAGCCGGTGCCCGTGGTCGCGACATTGCTCGTGCCGCAGGCCCCGTGGACCGGACCGGGGCCGCGTCCGGTGCTGTCGTTCAATGCCGCGATCGACTCGCTCGGGCATCGGTGCGCACCGTCCTACAAACTCAGGAACGAGCCGACAGCCGAGTTCTGGGCCGCCCAGATTCCGCTGTCCAAGGGCTACGCCGTGCTCGTGCCCGACCATCAGGGCCCGCGGCAGGCGTACGCGGCGGGACTGATGGCCGGGCACGCGGTGCTCGACTCGATCCGGGCCGTGGTGAACACGCCGGAGTTCGGGCTGCGACCGGAAGCGCCGACGGTGGTCACCGGATACTCCGGCGGCGCCATCGCGAGCGGATGGGCCGCACAACTGGCCCCGCGATACGCGCCCGAGCTGAATCTGGTGGGTGCGGCGTTCGGCGGTGTTCCCGCCGACTTCGACATGCTGCTTTCGACCATGAACGGACGCAACGCCGCGTCCGGAGTCTTCCTGGCCGCCACCCTCGGACTGGCGCGGGAGTACCCCGAGTTGCTCGGCCTGATGAACGACGACGGCTGGCGGCTGGCTCAGGTCGGCAAGGACCTGTGCATGACCGCGGAGGAGTTCGGCGGTGCCGTGGCGCCTATTCCGGTGCAGGCGCTCACCCATGCCGCCGCGCCCACCGAGCTGCCGATGGTCAGGGAGATCCTGGCCGCCAATCGGCTGGGTGCGAGCGCGCCGACGGTGCCGGTGTTCCTGTATCACGCCACGCACGATCCGTGGGTGCCGCTGGCGGGCGCGGAGAAGCTCTACGCGGACTGGTGTGGCGCCGGAACGCAGGTGGATTTCCAGGTCCATTTCGGCGAGCACTTCCTCGTCGGACTCAGCGGCATCCCCGGCGCCAACTCGTGGATCGATGACCGGTTCGCCGGTCGGCCCCTCGCCTCACACTGCACCCGGGCGGGCTGACCAGGACGGATCAGACTAGTGCACGGAGGCCGGACGAAGTTCCGGTAACCGGCATGACTGTGCCGTCCGGGGGTGCAGCACACTGGAGGCGTGACCGTCGAATTACTGGTTCTCCTGATCGTCATCGTCACGGCGCTCGCATTCGATTTCACCAACGGCTTCCACGACACCGCCAACGCGATGGCGACCTCGATCGCCACCGGCGCGCTCCGGCCGCGGGTGGCGGTCGCGCTCTCGGCGGCGCTGAACCTGGTCGGCGCGTTCCTGTCGGTGGCCGTCGCCGCCACCGTGGCGAAGGGCATCGTGCGACTCGACGCCGTCGCAGGCCAGGACCTGATCGTCATCGTGTTCGCCGGCCTCGTCGGCGGAATCCTGTGGAATCTGCTCACCTGGCTGTTCGGCCTGCCGTCGAGTTCGTCGCACGCGCTGTTCGGCGGTCTGATCGGGGCGACGCTGGCCGCGCTCGGCTGGAGCGGGGTGATCTGGGCATCCGGGTCGGACGGCGTGGTCACCAAGATCATCCTGCCCGCGGTGCTCGCGCCCATCGTCGCCGCGCTGATCTCGGCGATCGGCACGTGGCTGGTGTACCGGATCACGCGTGACGCCGAGGAGGACAAGGTCACCGAGGGATTCCGCTGGGGCCAGATCGGCTCCGCCTCGCTGGTCTCGCTCGCGCACGGCACGAACGACGCGCAGAAGACGATGGGCGTGATCTTCCTCGCGCTCGTGGCGCACGGGACGCTCACCAAGGACGACGACCTGCCGCTGTGGGTGATGGCCGCGTGCGCCCTCGCCATCGCGGCGGGCACCTACCTCGGCGGCTGGCGGATCATCCGGACGCTGGGCAAGGGCTTGGTCGAGATCGACTCGCCGCAGGGGCTCGCGGCGGAATCCGCCTCGGCCGCGATCATCCTGACCTCGGCTCACTTCGGGTTGCCGCTGTCCACCACGCAGACCGCGACCGGCTCCATCCTCGGCACCGGCCTGGGCAAGGGCGCCGAGGTGCGCTGGGCCGTGATGGGGCGCATGGTGGTCGCATGGCTGCTCACGTTGCCGCTGGCGGCGGTAGCCGGGGCGATCTGCTGGGGCATCGCCCACGTCATCGGCGGACTGGCCGGGGTGCTGGTGGTCTTCGCCCTGCTGGTCGGGTTGTCGACGCTGATGTACCTGCGGTCGCGGCGCGATCCGGTGCACACCGGCAACGTCAACGAGTGGCCGGGCGAGGGGACCGACCCGTCCGCGGTCACGCCGGTCACGGACGGTCAGGCCGCGCCGCCCACAAGCGATCGGGCCGTGCCGCCAACGGGCGGCCGGACCACGTCGGCGGACTCGAACCGCTCCGCCCAGGTGTAGGAGGACCAGGCGTGCACACTCTCGTCACCAATCTGAGCGCCCTGTGGAAAGTCATCGTGGCCGGGCTGGTGCTGGGCGCCGGGCTACCGATGGTCTTCGCGATCGGGGTGCGGTTCTGGTCGATGACCGCGACCGCCGACGCGGGCACGGTGCGGCGTAACTATCCGGCCCTCGCGGTCGCGCTTGCGTGCTTCGTGCTGGTCGTCGTGGCGATCGTCACCGGCATCCTGTACACGGCGAAGGCGTTCCTTGCGGCCAAATTCGGCATCCATCTGTTCGGGCAGGCGTAAGGAGTGCCAGCGTGACCGATCCAGTGAAACCAGTCCCGGTTCGGCCGAAACTGCTCGGCAAAGTCGTGGGCTGGCTGCGCGCGGGCTACCCGCAGGGCGTGCCGCAGTCGGACTACGTGGCCTTGTTCGCCGTGCTGCACCGGCACCTCACCGACTATGAGGTGGTCGCGATCGCCGAGGAACTGGTCGCTTCGAACTCGGGCAGCGAGATCACGCACACCGAGATCGAGGAGGCCATCGCGCGGCTCGCCAAGGAGCAGCCGGACGAGCATGACGTGGCTCGCGTCGCGTCCCATCTGGCCGCCGGCGGCTGGCCGCTGGCCGATCCGCCCGCCGATTCCGACTGACCCGAGCCGCCGCCGATGCCTCCCTTCCTGCACGCGATCATCAGCTGGCTGCGGGTGGGATACCCGGACGGGGTCCCGGAAGCCGACTACATCCCGCTGCTCGCCCTGCTGCGCCGCCGTCTGTCCGACGCGGAGGTGGCCCGGATCGCCGCCGAGCTGGCGGGTTCCGGCGGCGCGGACATCGACCAGACCGACATCCAGGTGATGATCACCAAGATCACCAACGACATGCCGTCCGAAGCCGATGTGGCGCGGGTGCGCGCACGGGTCGAGGCCAATGCGTGGCCGGGCGAGGACTGATCACCGGTGTTCGCGCGGGCCGCTGAGATAGGGGAGGCGGCGCACGCCCGCCGCGACCTCGTAGGCGAGATCTTCATAGCCCAGCGCCAGTTCGGCGAGGCGCTCCCAGGCGTTGTGCACGGCCCATTCCGGCGCGCCGGAGAGGATGTCGTACGCGCTGGCGGAGAACTGCGCGAGCCGATCGACCACCATGCCCACGGTTTCGGTGTGCATGTGTGCGCCGCCGTGCGGAGGTGACGTCTCGGTGGCGACCCAGCGGTCGATGACGAGCACGAGGCGGGCGCGATGCCGGTCGATATCGTTCGTCCCGCCCGGTGCACAGCGCAGGCGGCGCTGATGTAATCCCGCGAGTAGGTGAGCCGACTCCAGGACTGGGTGGGCGCGATGCGGCGCTATGCGGCAAGCCTTCAGGACGAGCTCTTTGGTGGGCAGCGGTTCCACTGCGTCAACCCCCTGGATCGAATTTTCGCGCCGGGCGTCACGTGAAGGATCATCGGCGATGCCGCCCGCCCGGACGCGGCAATCGGAACCGAGTGCGCAACGGCGCGGTGTCCCATGGCGATTCGAGGACGACGAGGCCGACCGCTTCCAGCGCGGTGAGCCCGACGGGGCGCACCAACTCCTCCGTCAGCGAAACCATCTCCGCCGCTTGGATAGCCGCCGTCGCCTGCTCGGTGTTCACCATCCGGCCACGCAGATAGGACACCACCCACGCGTCGTCGCTGACCCGCCGCGCCTGATGCGGCGTCCGATCACTCACGATCCACGTGCGGTCGACGACGTGCACGGACATCAGAACCCCTCCCCGCCGAAGCGGGTGCTGCCGAAAGCCCCCGCTGTGATGCGCAACACAAGAAGCGTAGGCGCCACAGTGGCGAGAGGTCAAGTTGACCAGTCAATTTGACAAACTCGGCCGCCTGTGGATCCGGGTACGGTCATCTGCACGAACAGCCGGAGCCGGAAGGACGCATCGGACGATGGCACCACTCTCGCCCACGGTGGCGCGCTGGGAGCTCATGCTCCGGATCAAGCGCCGCCGCACCGAGTTCGACGTCTCCGCGTCCGTCATCGCCAAGGAACTCGGGTTCACGTTGTCGTATTGGTCGAAGGTGGAGAAAGAACGCGTCCTGGCCGAGGACAAGCTGCGAAAGTTGATGAGCTTGCTCGAATTCGACCAGGACGAACGTGCGGAGATGTTGCGGCTCCGCGACATCGCGAAGCGACGCGGCTGGTGGTCGGAGTACGCGGAGTTGTTGTCGGACGAGGTGATCCGCCTTTATGGGTTGGAGCACGGGGCGCAGAGCATTCGGACTTACACGAGCATCTTGGTCCCAGGTCTGCTGCAAACAGAGGACTACGCGCGGGCGGTGATCGCCAACGACCGCGCGCGGATTCGGCAAGTGGAAATCGATCGCTGGGTAGAGGTCCGCCTGCGGCGCCAGAAACGACTTACCGAATCAGAGCCGCTGCAGGTCACCGCGATCGTCAACGAGGCCGCGCTGACTCAGCGCACCGGAGGCCAGACTGTCTTGGAAGGCCAGTTACGCCACTTGCTATCGATTACCGAGACGCATGCGGACACGATCGACATTCGTGTCATACCCTTCGACGCGCCGGGCGGTGTGCTGCTCAGCGGTGCGTCGTTCCACCTCCTCGGGTTCGAGAATGCACTCCTACCCGACGTGGCGTGGACCGAGACGCTGATCCATCTCGGGGTGATCGAGGAGAGCGAACCGGTGCGCCACCTCGCGACCATGTTCGCCACCACTCTCGCCGAGCACGCCCTCTCGCAGAACGAGTCCATAACGTTGATCGAACGCAGACTCGCCGCGTTGTAGCGTGATCGGTATGGGGAGCGCGGGCTGCTGGTTCAAGTCATCACATTCGAACGACAGCACCGCCTGTGTCGAAGTGTGTTTCGACGGTGGTCGGGTCCTGGTTCGGGACAGCAAGTTCGAGGGTCGATCGGACGCATCGCCCACGCTGGCGTTCACGCCGACCCAGTGGGCGGGATTCACCTCCGCGATCCGCACCGCCGACCTCACCTGACACGTCTCCCAGCAGACTCTCAGCTTCACGACACCCATAACACAGCTCCATCCGGAAGAGTGTTCCCGTCGATGCGAAGCGATCCATCGACAGCTTCACCGGTGGGCAACTGCCCTGCCCACCACTGGAACCGGCCGGCGGCGCAGCCCCCTCGCATGCGTCGCCGGCCGCTCAGGTCCACGAGTGGTACATGGCTGCGGCAAAACGCGAGAAGGACTCTCGATGGTGTGCCACTCGTCAGATGTCGGCGCCGTGCCGGCGGAGGGCGTCCAGGGCCCGGGTGGTGATGGTGCGGGGGCGGTGGGTCAGGAGGGCGGCGCTTACTCGGATGAGGGTCCAGCCGAGGGATTCCAGGACGGCGCTGCGGTCGATGTCCCAGGTGCGCTGGTCGCGGTCGGTCCAGTGGTGGGCTCCGTCGTATTCGACGGCGACTCGCCATTTGCGCCAGCCCATGTCGAGGCGTGCGAGGGTCATTCCGTCCGGGCCATGGATACGGATCTGGGTTTCCGGCGCGGGCAGTCCTGCTTGCCGCAGCAGCAAGCGCGTACGCGTCTCCTGGATGGACTCGGCGCCGCCGTCGATGTAGGGCAGAACTCGGCGCAAGCTCGTGGCGCCGCGTGCGCGCGGGTGCCGTTCGGCCAGCCGCTCGATGTCCGCGGTGGTCAGCCGGGTCGCGTTGCAGAGGGCGTCGACGACTTCGACCGCCTCGCCGAAGTCGAGGCGTCGGGCCAGGTCGAACGCGGTCCGCGCTGGTGTGGTGCACCGGAATCCGCCGACGCCGCATACTTCGTCCGCCGGTATGGCGTCCCGATAGACCAGCACGTGCCGTGGCGGCCGGGCACGGGTCGACAGCGCGATCTCGGCGGGCTTGTCGTCCAGCCACTGCGTCCCATGCATAGCCGCCGCGGAGAACCCGACCAGAATCCCGGTGCCCTCGACCCAATGCGCGACCGCCTGAGCGCGCCCCCGTGCATCCAGCCGAATCCCCTTGCGGACATAAACATCCGGAAGCACACGCTCGAAGTCCTTCCGCAACTCCCAAGCGCTTACCACCCCCGCTCGTACCGCCCAACTCCCCGGAAAAACCTCCCCGATCTCCCCCATACCCCCATCCTCCCCACCACCCCCGACAAATCTCACGAGTGGTACATGGCTGCGGCAAAACGCGAGAAGGCCTCTCGATGGTGTGCCACTCGTGGCGGTCAACCGGCGAGGAGGTGGAGGAAGTGTTCTACTTCGGACTGGATGGCGGTGCGGGCGGGGGTGAGGTATTCGCGTGGGTCGGAGAGGTCGGGGGTTGCGGCTAGGCGGGCGCGGATGGCGGCGGTCATCCGGATGTTGAGGCGGGTGGCGATGTTGATCTTCGTCATGCCGTGTTCGACGGCGGCGCGCAGGCCGTGATCGGGGACGCCGGATGAGCCGTGTAGCACCAGGGGGACCGGGACCTTCGCGGCCAAGTGGGCGATGAGGTCGTTGTCGAGTTCGGCGGTGCGGGTGTGCATGGCGTGCGAGGAGCCGACGGCGACCGCGAGTGCGTCGACGCCGGTAGCGCTCACGAATTCGACCGCCTCGTCGGGATCGGTGCGTGCGCCGGGCGCGTGGGCGCCGTCCTTGCCGCCCACCTCGCCGAGCTCGGCTTCGATGTGCACGCCGCGCTCATGGCACCAAGCGGTGATCGCGGCGGTGGCGGCGCGGTTGTCGGCGTAGTCGAGGGCCGAGCCGTCGTACATCACCGAGCGGATGCCGAGATCGACGGCGGCATGGATCAATTCGGTGCTGGTGGCGTGGTCGAGATGCACCGCGATCGCGGCCTCGCTGTCGGCGGCGATGCGCAGGCAGGCCAGTGCCAGTGGGGCGATGCCGCGGTAATGGCGCGCGGTGTTCTCCGACAGTTGCAGCACCACCGGTTTTTTCGCCGATTCCGCCGCGGCCGCGATCGCCTCGGCATGCTCGAGGGTTATCACGTTGAAGGCGCCGAGTCCGCCGGGGCGGGCCGCGGCGATCAGATCCGGTATCGAGGTCAGCGGCATGGTTGCGTGCTTTCGAAAGGGCGAGCGGTGTAAAGGATTCGCGGCGGAGGCGCGACCGGATGCGTTGTGGACCGGCTTGTGCGTCCCTGGCCGGCTCGCCGCATGCCGAGGTCGTCGGCGGGGGAACGCGGCATGTGGTTCGCCATGCGAGCCGCGTAAGCGACCAGGGTGGCGGGATCGCCCGGCTCGCGGGAGCATTCCGCACGTTCGCGGGCAGCGGCGAACCGGTTCGGCGGTCATGGAGAAGTCTTCTGCGGTGTGGAGATGTCCAGTTCCCGAACGTGGATGGTCGGGGTGAGGCGGGTGCGCAGGGAGCGGTCGATCTCACCGGCCACCGGAACCACCACGGCGGCCGCGGAGGTCGCGACCACGTCGGCGAGCAGGGCGGCCCAGTCCGGGCGCGATTCGGTGGAAAGGGCGGCGATCACCGCCGCCACCGCGGCATCGCCCGCGCCGGTGGGGTTTCCGGCGAGCGGTTCGGCGAGCGCCCCGGTCCACGCGCCGTCGGCGGTCACCGCGACGATCCCCTCGGGACCGCGGGTCGCGATCAGGGCGCGCACTCCGTTGTCGATCAGCGGCTTCGCGGCGATGACGATGTCGTCGGCGGTCGTCGGCCGGGTGCCGATGAGGCGCTGTAATTCGGTCTCGTCCGGAGTGAGCACGATGCCGGGCACCTGGGCGGCCAAGCGCAGCGCTTCGCCGTCGACGTCGCAGATGGTGGGCACGTCGGCCGCGATGGCGGTGCGGGCGATCTCGGCGGGCAGGGAGGGTTCGATGCCGCCGGGCAGCGACCCGGAGATGACCAATCCGGCGATTTCCGGGAGCAGTCCCGCCACCCGGACCGACAACTGTTCGGCGGCGTGCGGATTGGAGACGCGCGCACCCGGCTCCCAGAGCGCGGTGGCCGTGCCGTCCTCGGATTCGCTGATCACCACTGTGCGGCGCACCCATGGCAGCGCGTGCACGAAGTCGACCGGCATCTCCAATTCGGCGGCGGCCGCGAAGGCGTGGTCGGAGAATCCGGTGGCCCTGGCGTACTTGCCGAGCTGATTCAGCACCCGGGTCACGTTGATGCCCTTGCCGCCGATGCGCTGCTCCACCGACCGGACCCGGTGGGCCTGCCCGCGTTCGAAGCGTTCGACGCGATAGGTCATGTCGTACGCGGGATTCATTGTCACGGTGAGGATCACTTCAACCACTGTCCACGTCTGAGCACCCCACGCAAGTGGAGATTGTCACGGACTGTCAATATGTCGGCGAAATAGCCGGGCCGCAGGTCACCGACGTCGGCGAGCCCGAGTGCGGCGGCCGGAACCGAGGTGGCCGCCAGGACCGCCGCGCGCAGCGGGACGCCGGAGTCGCGCACGGCCCACGCGACGCATTCCAGCAGGGTGCTGACGCCGCCCGCGATCGACCCGTCGGCGATGCGCGCCACGCCGGCACGGACCGTCACCGGCTGCGGACCGAGCTGGTACTCGCCGTCGCCGAGCCCCGCGGCCTGCATGGCATCGGTGACCAGCGCGACTCGCCCCGGCGCGGTCGCGAACACCAGCGCGGCGAAGCCCGGATCCACGTGCACGCCGTCGCCGATCAGCTCCACGGTCACGGCACCGCCCGCGGCGGCCGCCAGCGCCGCGGCGACCGGGCCAGGGTTCCGGTGATGCAGCGGTGGCATGCCGTTCGCCAAGTGCGTCACGAGGCTTCCTGATCCTCTGGGAGCCAGCGCATTCCGGAATGACGCGTAGTCGGTGTCGGTGTGGCCGAGCGCGACCACCACGCCGTTGTCGGTCAGCCGCCGCGCGACGGCCGCGTAGCCGGGACGTTCCGGCGCGAGCGTCATCGCGCGCAGGTGCGCGCCACCCGCGTCCAGCAGCCGGTCGGTCAGCCCGGGATCGGGGTCGCACAGATATCGCGGGTCCTGCGCCCCGCGGCGCGCCTCGGACAGGAACGGCCCCTCGACGTGGATACCGCCGAGCACGCCTTCCTCGGCGAGTTCGCGCAAGGTGGCGGTCTGAGCCACCATTTCCGCGGCGGGGCCGGTGACCACGCTCGCCACGACGGTGGTCGAGCCGCGCGCATGGTGCGATTGCGCCGCCGCGCGGGCCTGCTCACCGCGCACGGTATCGAACCGGTACCCGAATCCGCCGTGATTGTGAATGTCCACAAGCCCCGGCAGCACGGTTCCCGAAAATGGCGGCTCAGGTAAATCGCGATGCGTCGCGCGCCACTGTGCGAACGACCGCACCGCGTCGATCCGATCCCCGGACACCATCACTACGCCGTCGTCCACCGTGACGCTCGCCGAGACGATGCGCCCCCGGATGAGCTGGGTGTGTGCTGTCATTCGAGTGCCCCTCGGCTCGCGCGGACCGGCTGACGGATAGGGATGTCCACTGTGCTGGCTGAAGCTTGTGGTGCGCCTCGGTTCGTCGGCTGCGCGGGTGGCGTCATGTCAACGCTCCGTGGCGGGCGAAGAGGGCGGCGCCTGCCAGCCCCGCGCGTGCGCCGAACCGGCCGAGGACGACTCGGGGAGCGGGGACCAGGCGGAGCCGGCCGGACAGGGCGCGGTGCAGTGGGTCGGTGAGCGCCGCGCCCGCTCCGGCGAGCCCGCCGCCGAGGACGACGAGTTCGGGGCAGGCCGCGTGGACGATGCCGACCAGACCGTCGGCGAGCGCGTCGACCGCGTCCGCCACGACGGCGGCGGCGTCGGGGTCGGTGGACATGAGTGCGAAAACTTCCGCCGCGCCACCGGTCTCGCGTCCGGTGCGCCGGGTGTAGGCCCGCGCGATGGCCGCGCCCGAGGCGACCGTCTCGACGCATCCGGTATTGCCGCAGGGGCAGGGCAATCCGCCCGCGCGCCGCACCGGCACGTGCCCGTACTCGCCGACCTGGCCGTAGCTGCTGCGTACCAGCCTCCCGCCGACCGACAACGTGCCCGAGATACCGGTGCCGAGAATGACGACGCACACATTCTCGTGTCCCTGCCCCGCGCCGTACCGCCATTCCGCCCAACCGGCCACGGCGACATCGTGTTCGATCAGCGTCGGTACACCCCAGCGCGCGGGGAAGCGGTCGCCCACGTGCACGTCCCGCCAGCCGACGTTGCTGCTGAAGACGGCGACCGATCGGGCGGTGTCGACGATGCCGGGCAGCACGACGGCGGCGCGACGTACCCGGCGGCGGTCGGATTCCGGGAGTCCCCCGAGCAACCGATCGCCCAGCTCGCCCATGGCATCGAACGCGGCCGGACCATGCGGTGTAGCCACGGTGCCCACGGCCAGCGCAGTGCCCCCCGCGTCGGTGATCTCGCCTTTGATCGTGGTGCCGCCGACATCCATGCCGAGCACGAGCGCGTCATCCGGCAGCGCCCGCGCCGCTGCGCCGAGTATGTCCATCGGCTGCCCGGCCGAACCTCGCCGCGCGGTAGGCCGGTCGCCGGGGCATGCGCAGTCCGTCACCGCGCCGCGCGATCCGGACACGGACGCACCAGTCGGCGCACACGGCTGCTCGGTTCCCATCCTCGGCACAGTAGTTCGTGGTGGCTCCCGCGACGGTGCGCATGCGGCCTGTGGTGATGTCACGAGTTCGAGTCGACTCGAGGCCGACGGTGTGGCTGCGGGCGCGACGATGCCGTCCGTACCCGGCGCGGTACGGCGAATGCTCACCGCAGGCCCTCGGTCACGACTTCAAAACCACCGAGCGATTCAGGCCGCGCGGGTGGTCGGGGTCCAATCCCAGGTCGGCGGAACGCAGGAGGCAGAGCCGATGCACTCGGACCAGGTCCGCCATCGGGTCGATGTCGCGATGCTCCAGGTGGGCGCCGGTGGCGGCGACGTCGTCGGGGAAGCCCGGCTCGAGTGGGCCGAACGCCCAGACCGCCCGGCCGGGCGCCGAGATGGCGATCGGACCGTGGCGATACTCCGTCGCCGGATACGCCTCCGTCCAGGACTGGCAGGATTCGCGCAGCTTGAGCGCCGCCTCCTCGGCGATGGCCGCCGCGAATCCCATACCGACGAAACTGATCTGCTCGGCGTGGCGCACCGCGGCCAGCGACTCGGCGGGATCCTCGGCGAGCACCGCGCGCGCTCGGGCGATCACCGAGGTGAGGTCTTCGCCGAGGTGGTTGCGCAGGATGGCGAGGGTGGTCGTCGCGAAGCGGGTCTGCACCACCGACCGCTCGTCGACCTGGTCGATGAGGATCGGGGCGCCCAGTTCGAGGACGGGCGTGCCGGGACTGGAGCAGATCACCGTCCGAGGGACGTGCGCCGGGATGTCCCGCATCGCGCGCACCACTTCGGTGGTGGTGCCGGAGCGGCAGATCACCAGGTAGCGGTCGTACTCGCGAGCACGGACCGCGCTGGCGGGCCAGGCGTCGGTGAGGCCATGACCCGCGCCCTCGCGCAGTGCCGCGATGGCGCGCGCCATGAAATACGACGTGCCGCAACCGATCACCGCGACCCGCTCGCCCGGTTTCGGCAGCACGGCGCGATGCTCCGCTGCGACGGCGGCGGCGTGCGTCCAATCGTCCGGCTGGGTGGCCACTTCGGTGACCAGATGCGGCTGCGGCGTGGGGTCGGCAGGCGTAGGCACGCCACCAGCTTCACTCTGGATGATCGTTTATGTCAAATTTCCGTCTAAAACAGTCACATCTGATCACATTTCGGGCTAGATTGAGGTGCACGGACGGTGTGTCCTCCCATCATCGGCGGCTCCGCTGGCGCCGGGTGGGTAAATCTGAAAGGTTCTGCTCGTGAAAAGACCATTCCACCGCGTGCTTGCCGGAGTCGCGATGGTCACCGGCGTCGCGCTGGCCCTGTCGTCCTGTGGGTTCGGTTCGAAAAGTGGTGCGGACTCGGCTACCACGATCAATTTCCTCGCCCCCGCCTACAGCGACGGCGCCACGGGCACCAAGGCGCTGTGGGACGGCATCATCGCCGAATTCCAGAAGCAGAACCCGGGCATCACCGTCGATCTGCAGATGGAGTCGTGGAACTCGATCAACGACGTGGTGCGCACGAAACTCCAGTCACAGTCGACCACCCCGGACATCCTCAACATCGACGCCTACGCCAGCTTCGCGGGCGACGGCCTGCTCTACCCGGCGACCGACATCGTCTCCGCGCCGGTGCTGGCCGACATCCAGCCCGCTTTCGCGCAGAACGCGGCGTTGAACGGCACGCAATACGCGCTGCCGCTGTTCGCCTCCACCCGAACCCTGTTCTACAACACCGAACTGTTCGAGAAAGCGGGCATCGTCCGGCCGCCGAAGACCTGGGCCGAGCTGACCGACGCGGCGAAGAAGATCCAGGCGCTCGGCGGCGGCGTCTCCGGGTACGGGCTCCCGCTGGGCAGCGAGGAGGCACAAGGCGAAACCTCCATCTGGACCTTCGGCGCGGGCGGCTCGTGGGCCGACGGCGACCGGGTCACCGTGGACACCCCGGAGAACCTGGAAGGGGTGCGGGCCATGCGTGAGCTGATCGACGCCGGTGCGACGCAGCCGAATCCGGGCGCGACCGACCGCAAGGACGTGATCAACGCCTTCATCCAGGGCAAGATCGGCATGATCGAAGCCCTGCCGCCCACCATCGGTCAGATCGCCGCGAAGAATCCCGGTCTGCGGTACGCGACCGCGCCTTCGCCGACCAAGACCGGGAACCCGGTCACGCTCGGGGTGGCCGATCATCTGATGGCGTTCAAGAAGGACGGCGCCAAGGCCGAGTCGATCAAGAAGTTCCTCGACTACTTCTATTCGGCGGCGGTATACGCGGACTTCGTCAAGCACGAGGGCTTCATCCCGATCACCCACAGTGCCGCCACCGCCCTCGCCGAGGATCCGGTGACGAAGGCGTTCGCCGCCACGCTTCCGGTCGCGAGGTTCTATCCGAGCAACAACCCGAAATGGGCCGTGGCGCAAGGGGTGATCCGCCAGCAGATGGGCACCATCGCACAGGGCGCCGACCCCGCTCAGGTGTTGCAACGGATCCAGGAAGCAACGAAATAGCGTGCGGCGCAGAGGAGTACTGGCGGCACTGCCGTGGATCGGGCCGTCACTGGTCCTGATCGCGGCCGTTGTCGCCTTCCCGGCCTGCTACATGCTGTGGACCAGCACCAGGGACCTCAGCGCCTACGGCCAGGACCGCGGCGCCGCCGGACTGGCCAATTACCGGGCGCTGTTCGACATCTCGGAGCTCGGCTCGGTGCTGGTCCACACGGTGGTCTGGGTAGTGGGCGTCGTGCTGGTCACGCTGGCGTTGTCCGCGGCGCTGGCCCAATTCCTGAACAAGGAGTTCCCCGGCCGCGCCGCGGTGCGGATGGCGATCCTGGTGCCGTGGGCGGCGTCGGTCGTGATGACGACCACGATCTTCTACTACATGCTCGATCCGGACGTGGGCATCGCCAATCGGTTCCTGGTGGACATCGGCCTGCTCGACCGCGGATACGGGTTCACCAAGCAGCCGACGCAGGCGTTCCTCGTGGCGATGGGCGTCGCGGTGTTCGTCTCGGTGCCGTTCACCACCTACACGATTCTGGCCGGACTGCAAGCCATTCCGGCGGAGATCGAGGAGGCGGGGCGGGTCGACGGCGCGAGCGCCTGGCAGCGCTACCGCCATCTCACGCTGCCGCAGCTGCGTCCGGCGGTCGCGGTGGCGACCATCATCAACATCATCAACGTGTTCAACTCGCTGCCGATTCTGCAAGTGATCACCGGCAGCATCGCCGGCTTCTCGGCGGACACCACGACGACGCTGACCTTCAAGCTGATTCGGCAGAACCAGCAGGTCGACACCGCCGCGGCGATGAGCGTGCTGAACTTCGCGCTGATCGTCGTCGTCATCGCGATCTATGTGAAGCTGGTCCGTCCGACCGCGGAGATCGACCGATGACCACGCGGGTGGAGGTACGCGAGCAGGCCACGGCGACGCCGCTCGCCCCGGCGGCGCCCGCGCGGCGCGCCCGACGCCGCTGGGAGCTCACCGCCGTCGGCGTGGTGCTCGCCGCGGTGTTCCTGCTGCCGTTCGTCGTCATGGTGCTCGGTTCGCTGAAGAGCAGAGCCGAGATCCTGCGCATCCCGCCGACGTATCTGCCGCGGTCCTGGCATCCGGACAACTACGCGACGATGTGGGACACCCCCGAGACGCCGCTGCCGTTCAACCTGGCCAGCACGATCATCATCGCGGTCTGCGCCACCGCTTTGGTGCTGGCCGTGGCGATTCCGGCCGGGTATTACACGGCGCGGCACCGTTTTCCGGGGCGCCTGGTGTTTCTCGGCGTGGTGCTGGTGACCCAGATGTTGCAGCCGACGGTGCTGGTCACCGGGTTGATCCGGGAGTTCTTCGCGCTCGGCATCAACGACACCTGGCTGGCGATGATCTTGGTGAACGCCGCGTTCAACCTTTCGTTCGCGGTGTGGATCCTGCACAGTTTCTTCGCCGCGATCCCGGTGGAGATCGAGGAAGCCGCGATGCTCGACGGGCTCGGGCGCGGGCAGATCCTGGTCCGGGTGAGCCTGCCGCTGGTGTGGCCCGGCATCGTGACGGCGACGATCTTCGTCGTGGTGGCGTGCTGGAACGAATTCGCCGCCAGCCTGGTCGTGCTCACCACGCCGGAGAACCAACCGCTGTCGGTGGCGCTGACCAAGTTCGTCGGCGAGTACGACACCGCGTGGCAATACGTGTTCGCGATCTCCACCGTCGGCATCGTCCCGGTGGTGCTGCTGTTCGCTCTCATCGAGAAGCGTCTGGTGGCGGGGTTGACCGCGGGAAGCGTGAAATAGCCTGCGAGAACTGGCGCACCGGGATGACGGAATCGCCGCGCCGCCACCGTTCGGCGCGCTGATGGAAGGTAGCCGCGCGGTAGCATCGAAAGGTGACACGGCGGGATCACGGACCCAAGGACGGTCGCAGCTACGGCGGGCTGTCCAAGGAACAGCGGGTTGCCCAGCGGCAGACCCGCCTGATCGATGCCGCTCTCGAACTATTCGGCACCCAGGGATACGCGGCCACCTCGATCGAGCGCCTCTGCGCCGTGGCGAACGTCTCCACGCGCAGCTTCTACGAGGACATGGGCAGCCGCGAAGCACTGCTCATCGCCCTGGCGAATCGCATCACCTCTCGTGCGCTGGAATGCGCGCTCGCCGCGCTGGCGGCCACCGAGAACGAGCCCTTGCCCACCCGCGTGGTAGCGAGTTTTCGCGCTTATCTGAGCGTCACGTGCGCCGACGCCCGGTCCGCGCGGGTTTGCTATGTCGAGGTGGTCGGCGTGAGTACGGCGGTGGAGGAGTGGCGCAGGCAGCAGCGTGGCCTGCTGTCGGCGCTGCTGATCAGCGAGGCCGAACGCGCCGTCGGCCGTGGCGAGACCGGTCCGCGGCGTTTCGATCTCTTCGCGCTGGCCGTGATCGGCGCGGTCACCTCACTCGCACAGGAATTGGTGCAGGGTACGGCGCCGGATTCGGCGGTGAGTCTGGACGAGATCTGCGAAGAGATCGCCTACTTCGTGAATTCCGGTCTTTCCCAGGCGCGCGATCCCGGTACGGAAGACGGGCGTCTTCCCGCTACCGCGGCGCTTCCGGCCCGGCCCACCGTCGAGGCCGATGTGTTCTGAGCGGGGCCGGCGTCGGCCGTGCGGATTTCCGCGGTCGGTGGGTGCGTGTGTTCATATTGTTCGCGTGTTCGCCGAAACAGCAGGTTGCCCGCGCGAGCGGGGCGGTGTGAGATGACCGGGCCGACGGATCGTCCGCAACGGTGGAACCGGTTGCTGGAATTGCTCGCCGAATCCGGGCGGCTTTCGGTGGAGGAGGCCGCCGAGCGGCTCGGTGTGTCCGCCGCTACGGTGCGCCGCGATTTCACCGCGCTCGCCGAACAACAACTGGCCACCAGGACGCACGGCGGTGTGGTGGCGACCTCGGTGGCCTACGACCTGCCCGCGCGTTACCGGCAGAGTGCGGGCGAGGCCAAGCAGCGCATCGCCGAACACGCCGCGTCGCTGGTCGATCCGTGCGCGGTGGTCGGGATGAACGGCGGCACCACCACCACGGCGGTGGCCAGGGCGCTGGCCGTGCGCACGGATCTCGGATCGGCCGGTGACGAGCAGCTCACTCTTGTCACCAACGCGCTGAACATCGCGGGGGAGATGGTGCTGCGGCCACACGTGCGCACGATCGTTCTCGGCGGTGTGGCCCGGCGCGAGTCCTACGAGCTGCACGGGCCGCTGGCCGAACGGGCCCTGGCCGAACTGCGGCTCGACGATCTCGTGCTCGGCGTGAACGCGATCTCCGTCGAGGGCGGCGCACAGTGCAGGCACATCGACGAGGCCGGGGTGACCACCGAGATGGTGCGGCGTTCCGGCCGGGTGCTGGTGGTGGCCACCGCGGACAAGCTCGAGCGCACCGCACTGGCCCGCATCTGCGGCATCGAGCAGGTGCAGGTGCTGGTCACCGATACCGGCGCGGATCCGGCCGCGGTCCAGGCGATCCGGGCGGCGGGCGTGCGGGTCGACGTGGTGTAGGCGCTCACACCATCTGCGCGATCCATTCGTCCCAATACTCTTCGTACCACTGACGGAAGTGCCGGCCGTACGACATCTTGCTGTTGCTTCCTGTCTCGAAGCGATAGTGATCAGCTATTCGTTGTACCGCCTCGTCGTGGGAGAACTCTCCACTGCGATATCTCTCATAAATCCTGCGGTACTTCCCCGAGACGGTGTGATTGATGTCCGGCCCGCCATTTTCGAGTATCTGGCGGCGTATGTTGAGCTGTGACATGACGGCATGGCCCTCGTTCCGCAGCGACCGGTCCACATGATCGGCCACCCATTGCTCCCGCGTTCGGCCCATCGGCGGCGAGGGGGCGTCGTTGTGCGGATTACCGGGGTGGGCATGGTCGATCTCATGTGCGAGCGCATCGGTGGAGGCTCCGGCGTTGCCTTCCATCTTGCGATCGAGAACAACAGCCTTGTCCTCGTAGTCGGCGTAGGTTCCGTCCCCTCTCTTTCCGTAGCGAATGGTCCATCCGAACTGCTGTACGTCCTGGACCTGACGAATGAGGTCCTCGGACAACCCGGCGATTTCGTCGACTTCTCCGCCCAGTCCGGTCTCTACGGACGTCGAGTAGCCGAGCCGCTGTAGGCTTTTCTGGTATTCCGGGATTTCCAGGGTTCCCCTTCGGATGGCATCCCGTCCGGCGAGATCGGCATCCATTGTCTTGGCGACGGTCAGGTTGACTTCTCCGCTGAGACTATGGACATTGTGCGATGCGGCATTCGCGTATCTCGATAGATCGCGGCGTAGGCCGGTCGTCAGGTTCAGGAATAGTTCGCGGAGACCTCTCATTCCGGGCTACCGCTGCCGAGGCTCCGAACTCGTCCACGGTTCTCGTGTACGGATATGTCTCTGAGGAGTTGCGAGCGGGCATGGAATCTGATGTTCAGCTTTCTCGCCCCATGCTCAGAGGTGAACGAAACCGCTCCTTCGGGCGGAATCCTAGGGTCGACCCGTGCGTTTTCCATCGGGAGTTCGAAGTTCCCGGCCATATCGGCACGGGTGATGCGGACGTCCATCGCGACGTGCATGATCACCAGGGCATGTGAACCGACTGCCCCCGTGCGCGGGCCGCGGAACGCGATTGATGAGAACGGCCCGCCGTCCGGGTATGCCACGAATTCGCGTGCCTGCGGATTCGCGCAGGGTACTGCACTGAACTCCGTCGCGCACGCTGAGGAGACATAGTGTGGCGTGAAGCATTCCGGGATCGCCAGTACATGATCGGCAATCAGTCGGATCTCGCGGATGTATGGCGATGTCATGCTGGCTGTTCCTCCGCGGGCCGAAGTGCTCAGGCCCGCGGATCATGGCGCTCACATGCCGGAAAATCGTTCCTACCAGCGGTGGTGCGGCGCGGTCATCGGGATGTCGAGCAACTCGGGCTCTGTGCGGTTTTGGGCTTCTTCGCAAGTGTGGCAAACATGTGGCACCGAAGATGTTCTCACCACTGGGAATGACGTGAAGGCCGGATCAGGCTGGTAGCGACTGAATTACTGATAGATGGACCGGCTGTCGGCCGGTTACCGATCTGCGGTGCTGAACCGATTCAGCGGCGCATCGGCGCCGGTGGGTCGACGCATGGCTCGCGCCCAAACGAGGAATCCCCAGGCTACGAATCCCGCGTAGACCAGATACAGCGTCGCCGACGGGTAGTAGCCCGCACGCACCAGCAGTGGAATGCCGACCAGGTCGACCGCGATCCAGATCAACCAGAACTCGGCGAGCCCCCTGGCCATGCCGTAGGTGGCCAGCACCGAGCCGGTGAAGATCCACGCCTCGGCCCACGGGCCGTAGGAACCGAGCCATTCGAAGAGCTGGGCGAAAACGGCCGTGCCCGCGAGCATCGCCACCACCAGGACGACGCGTTCGCGCGTGCTCGCCCAGCGCGGGTCGACGCCGCGGTGCTCGAGCGCGGTCCCGCGTGCCGCGTGCCGGTACCAGCTCCACCAGCCGTATACGCTGACCGCGATGAACATCAGCTGGCGTCCCGCCTGTCCGGCCATGTTCAGCTGCTGCGGAGTGTGGAACACCCCACCGACGAATACGGTGAACAGCAACGCGTTCCCGGCGATGCCGACGGGCCAGGCCCAGACCCGCCGCCGCATGCCGCCGATCGCGGAAGCCAAGCCGAAGCCGTTGCCGACCACCTCGCGCCAGAGGATCTCCGAGCCCGCGATGTGCAGCTTGGCGTCGAGCAGCGTGAGGATCGGGTTCACCTGTCGTGTAACCCGCGGCGGGGCGTATCTCATCCGTTCGGATCGCCGCGATCGGAAATGCGCGGTGCGGACCGTAACGATTGCGCAATCTGGCGACGCCATTCGCAATGTCCGTGCAACGGGGTGCTCCTATGGTGGCCGTCATGAGCACGGAGAGCGATACCGCCGGGGGGACCGGAATTCATCTCAGCGGATTGACCAAGACCTTCCGGGTCGGGCGGAAAACCGTGCAGGCGTTGGCGAGCGTCGATCTGCACACCGAGCAGGGCGCGTTCCTGTCGCTGCTCGGTCCGTCCGGCTGCGGCAAGTCGACGGTGCTGCGCATTCTCGCGGGCCTGGAGACGCCGACCGCGGGCAAGGCGCTGATCGACGGCGCGACCCCCGCCGAACTGCGCGGCAAGCACGCGTTCGGCATCGCCTTCCAGGATTCGGCGCTGCTGCCGTGGCGATCGGTGGCGTCGAATATCGCGCTGCCGCTCCAAGTCGCGGGCATCACGCCGGAGCCGGGGCAGATCGATGACCTGATCCGCCTGGTCGGGCTGGACGGCTTCGAGAAGGCCAAGCCCGCGCAACTGTCCGGCGGCATGCGCCAACGCGTCTCGATCGCGCGCGCACTGGTGGTGAAGCCCACCGTGCTGCTGCTGGACGAACCGTTCGGAGCGCTGGACGACATGACCAGGCAGCGGCTCAATCTGGAGTTGCTGCGGATCTGGACCGAGAAGCCCGCGACGACGCTGATGGTGACCCACGGCATCGCGGAGGCGGTGTTCCTGTCCGACGTGGTGGCCGTGATGAGCCCGCGGCCGGGGCGGGTGCTGGAACTGGTCGAGATCGATCTGCCGCGTCCACGGCTGCCCGAGATGATGCGGACACCGGAATTCCACAAGCTGCACGACTATCTGTCCGAGCTGCTGTTCGGGACCGCGGGAAAGGAGGCGTCGCATGAACGAGCACCGACCGGAACGCTGCCTGCGGCACCGTAAGCCGGGCTGGCAGCGGGCGAGCGTGCGCACTCGGCTGCTGCGGCGGCATCCATGCGTCCGGAGGACAGGGGATACGGCGTGAAGCGCTTCGGCGGCGTGCTCGGCGTGCTGGGGCTGGTCGCGGTGTGGTGGGCGCTCGCGGCGTTCGAGGTAGCGGGCGGCACCATACCGAGTCCCTGGCAGGTGCTGCACACCATGTACTCCGACGGATGGGGCCTGTACGGTCCTAATTTCCGGATCACCGCGCTCGGCGCGCTACAGGGATTCGTCTGGGGCAACGCCATGGCCGTCGCCCTGGCCGTTCTGATCGTTCTGGTCCCGCCGATCGAGTCGCTGGCGACCCAGTTGGCGATCCTGAGCTATTGCACTCCGCTGCTCGCGCTCGGCCCGATCATCCTTGTGGTGTTCGGCGGACGCACCCCGACGGTCTTCCTGGCCGCGATGTACTGCTTCTTCACCACTATGGTCGGCACCGTCGCCGGGTTGCGCTCGGCCGACCGGACCAGCCTGGAACTGGTGCGCGCCTACGGCGGCGGACGCTGGCAGCAGTTGTACCGGGTGCAGGCGATCTCGGCGCTGCCGAGCACGTTCGCGGCGTTGAAGATCGCCGCGCCGTCGGCCGTGCTCGGCGCGATCATCGGCGAGTACCTCGGTGGCGTGGACAGCGGCATCGGGGTGGCGCTGACCGCCGCCCAGACCTCCTACAACGTGCCACGCACCTGGGGCATGGCGCTGGCCGCCGCCGCGCTGGCCGGACTCGGCTACGCGCTGGTGGCGCTGGCCGCCCGCCTGGCCGCGCCCTGGACCGTCCGGGAGGCGCGATGAAGATCGCCACGTGCGTTGGGCTGCACCAGGTGACGGGGGAGGCCCGATGAATCTGCTGCGACGGATCGGGATCTTCCTTTTCCCGCTGTGCACATCGCTGCTGCTGATGCTGGTGATCTGGTACGTCTTCCTGAAAGCGTTTCCGCAGGTCGGCCCGCGGGTCGGCAAGACGCCCGGCGATATCTGGACCTACTTGGTGACGGCGCCCAACGCCGCGACCGCGCGGCAGGCGATCCTGGACGATCTGCAGATCACGCTGCGTGACGCGGCGATCGGGTTCGGCGCGGGCATGCTCGCCGCGCTGGTGGTCGCCGCGCTGTTCGTGTCGTTCGCCGCGATCGAGCAGACCTTCCTGCCGGTGGCGATGCTGCTGCGCTCGGTGCCGCTGGTAGCGCTCACGCCGATCATCGTGCTGGTGTTCGGCCGCGGCCTGGCCGGGGTCGCGGTGCTCGCCGCGATCGTGGTGTTCTTCCCCGCGCTGGTCATGATCATGGCGGGATTGCGCAACGCGCCGCGGCAGGCGCTGGAACTGGTGGCCGCGTACGGCGGATCGCGCTGGACCGGGTTGCGCATGGTGGCCGTGCCCGCGGCGCTGCCCTCGGTGTTCGCCGCCGCGCGGATCTCGGTACCGGGCGCGCTGATCGGCGCGTTGCTCGGCGAGTGGCTCGGCAGCGGTACCGGCCTGGGCGCCAGCTTGATCCGGGCGATCCCCACGTTCCAGTACAGCAAGTTGTGGGCATCGATCGTCATCGTCACGCTGGTCTCGGTGGCGCTCTACGCGATCGTCGGTGTCGTGGAGAACGTGGTGCTGGCCCGGTTCGGACCGGAAGCGGGACGACTCTGACCGAACCGAATTCTCGCTCGGAACGCCAAAGTAAAGAAAATGAAACGCGCTGCACTTAGATTCGGCCCATGACACCCGCGCACCGCTCCACGTTCGGGCACCTGAACCGACGCTCATTCCTCCGTTACTCCGCGTTCGCCGGCGCCGCGCTCGGCGGTGCCGGAGCGCTGGCCGCCTGCGGAGGGAGCTCCGGTGATTCGCCGGGCGGCACCACCGCGGACGGATCGAAATACGGCGGCGTCGCGGTGCAGCTTTCCTGGCTGAAGAACATCGAATTCGCGGGCGAATACTTCGCCGACTCGAAAGGCTATTTCAAGGAGGCGGGTTTCGGCTCGGTCGACTTGATCGCGGGCGGCGCGGCCAGCACGTCGGTGGAGGCCGGATTGGACACCGGGAAGGTGTGGCTGGGCCTGTCCGCGCCGCAGACCACCGCACCCGCGATCCTGGAGGGCCTGCCCGCCAAGATCGTCGCCACCACGTATCAGAAGAACCCGTTCGCGATCGTGTCCTCCGCGGCGAAACCGATCAAGACGCCCGAGGACATGAAGGGACGCAAGATCGGTGTGCAGGACACCAACCAGTTGATCTTCAACGCCCTGCTCACCGCCAACGGGTTGAAGCCGGGCGATGTCACTGTCGTGCCCGCGCAATTCGACCCGACCCCGCTGGCCAACGGAGAGGTCGACGGATGGGTCAGCTACGTGACGAACGAACCGATCACGCTGGCGGCAAAGGGCTTTCAGAACACCCACTTCTTGTTCGCCGACTTCAACCTGCCGCTGGTCGCGGAGACGCTCACGGTCGCGCAGTCCACCATCGACAAAGAGCGTGACAAGTTGAAAGCGTTCCTGGCCGCCGAGATCAAGGGCTGGAAGGACGCGGTGGCCGATCCGGCCGAAGCGGCCCGGCTCGCGGTCGAGGTGTACGGCAAGGATCAGAAGCTCGATCTCGCCGAGCAGACGAAAGAGGCTGTCGCGCAGAACGATCTAGTGGTTTCGGCGGATACCGCCACGGGCGGACTGCTCTCGATGACCGACGCCCTGATCGAGCAGAACATCGCCGCGCTGCGTGCCGCGAAAATAGACATCAAGGCCGCGCAACTGTTCGACCTGTCCGTATTGCGCGAGGTGTATGCCGAGCACCCCGGGCTGAAATGATCAGAGACCCACGGCGGTTTTCGGCGTGATCGGGATTTCGCCGCTGTACGGATCGACCGCTCGCACCGGCTGCGCGGCGCGGGCGGCCAGCAGTTCGGCCGCGATCGCGACGGCCATCTCGGGCGCGGTGCGTGCGTCGATGTCGAATCCCGCGGGCGAGTGCAGCCGCGACAGCGTCTCCTCGCCGAAACCGCCTGCGCGCAGGTCCTCCATACGCCGGACGTGCACCTGGCGTGACCCCATGGCGCCGAGATAGCCGACCTCGGGTAGTCGCAGCGCCACGGTGAGTAGCGGAATCTCGAATGTGGGATCGTGCGACACCACGACTATGGCCGTGCTGCTGTCGATTTCACCGGCCGAGGAGAGGACGTTGAGGTACCGGTGCGGCCAGTCGACCACGACCTCGGCGCCGGGAAACGATTCCGGCGTAGCGAAATTGGGGCGGGAGTCGCAGATGGTCACTCGGTATCCGAGCAACCTGGCCTGCACGGTGAGTGCGGCGGCGAAGGAATTGGCGCCGAAGATGATCAGGCGCGGCGGCGGAGCGAACGAGGCGACGAAGACATCGGAATCGGGTAGCGCGACCAATTCGGTGGCGTGCCGCTTGTCGGTGATCAGGTGCTGGCCGATCAGGTCGGCATCGGAGTTCCACACCACCGTGAAGACGGTGACCCTGCGGTGCGCCGCGATCTCGGCGGCGACATCCGGGAACTCCGGGAAGTGTCTTCGAGAGAACGGTTCGGTGAAGACGTCCATCATCCCCTCGCCGTGCGCGCCCCCGTCCACGCCGAAACGGTGCATCGCGCGGCGGCCGGTCCGCGCGGCCTGGAGCACGGACTCGTACGCGATGTCCTCCAGCCCGCCCGCGGCGACCGATCCGTAGACGCCCCCGTCCGGGTCGACCAGCATCGCCGAGCCCACCGGTAAGGGCGCGGCGCCCACGGTGCGCACGATGGTGCCGAGTCCGCCGGTCCGGCCCGAGTGCCACACCCGCAACAGGTCGTCGACGATATCCCGCATCAGTTAGCTCCGATCACCGTGCGGTCGTGGCCGGGAAGTCACGATCGACGCCCGTCGCCAAATCGTCGCACGTGACGCACACCATATCGTTTCTGCCGGTCAAATAGGTGCGGGCGCCGGAATCTCCTGCAGCCGATCCACAAACCGCATTCCAGTGCTTGTGGGCTATAACAACGGGGTGTCCGGGTGTGTCGTGGAACACAGCGCGCGCCAGACCGCTGGGGGCCGCGAGCGCGGCGGCGAGCACTCGGGCGACCGCGTCGGCGCCGACATCGGGGGTGTCCACCGGCATGATCGCGGCGTAACGCGCGGGGGTGCTCGCCGCGGCGATCAGGCCCGCGCGCAGCGATGCGCTCAGCCCCGTCGCCCAGTCCGCCGCCCATACGTGCCGCACGCCCGGCGGCAGATCGACGATCCCCGGCGTCGGGCCGGTCGCGCCGAGGACCACGATGACCGGGTCGCAACCTCCGCCGCGCAGCGCGGCGACCGCGGCCCGCAGCCAGGCGCCGTCGTCGGCGAGCACTTTGGGTTTTCCGTAGCGGGTTCCGGCGCCCGCGGCGAGCACGACGCCGGCGCAGGGTGCGACGGCGGGGCGATCAGGGTCGGCCATGCCTCAAACGTAATACCGGCCGGTCTGCGCCGCATGATGGGAAACCGGTGCTCAGGCGTGGTTCCGGAGCGACACGCCGAAGGCGATCCCTCCGCTTCCGGTGGCGGCTCGTCCCGTCGTATTCGATGCTGGTCCGATGACGGATCAGCGACGCGGTATCGCGGCGTTCGACGCGCTGTCCGCCGACGCGGCCTATCGGACGGTGCTCGGCTGCTGCTCGTCGCCGGAGTTCGCGCGGTCGCTGGTCGCGGGCCGTCCGTACCGGAGCGTCGAGGCGCTGCTCGAGGCGGCGGACGAGGCGTTGGCACGGCTGCCGGAGTCCGAGTTCGACCTGGCGCTGGCGGGTCACCCCAGGATCGGCGAGCGACCGTATTCCGCCGCTTCGGCACGGGAGCAGGCCGGAGTGACGGGCGCGGCCGACGCGGTACGCGCGGCGCTCGCCGCGGGCAACCGCGCCTACGAGGAACGGTTCGGGCACATCTACCTGGTGTGTGCGAGCGGAAAGTCGGGTGCGGAGCTGCTCGCGCTGCTCACTGCCCGGTTAGGCAATGATCCCGAGACCGAAAGGCAGGTCGTGCGAACAGAATTGGGCAAGATCAATCGGATCCGGCTGCGCGCGCTGCTGGCGGAGCGGTCGTGAGCACGCTGAGCACGCATGTGCTGGACGCGGTGCGCGGCGTGCCCGCCGCGGGCGTCACGGTGACGTTGTACCAGCAGGAGCGGCAGCTCGATTCGGGCGAAACGGGCGCGGACGGGCGAATCCGGGCGTTGGGCGAAGCGCTCGAAGCCGGAACCTATCGGCTGGTGTTCGACACCGGCGCCTACTTCGCGGGTCAGGGGGTGGAGACGTTCTATCCCGAGGTGAGCATCGCGTTCGCCGTGACGGAGGAACGGCGCTATCACGTCCCGCTGCTGTTGTCGCCCTTCGCCTTTTCGACCTATCGAGGGAGCTGAGCATGGAACTGACCGGGCCCATCGTGCTGACCGACCACCGATACGGCAAGGCGGAGAACCGGATCGTCCGGATCCACCGGCAGAGCGCACGGCACGAGATCCGCGACGTGAACGTGTCCACGGTGCTGCGCGGCGATTTCGCCGACGCGTACGTCGCGGGCGACCAAGCGAAGGTCTTACCCACCGACTCGCAGAAGCAGACGGCCTATGCCTTCGCGAAGCGGCCCGGGCTGCGGGCCATCGAGGACTACGCGCTCGCGCTGGCCGATCATTTCGTCGCCGAGATCGAACCGGTGCACAGCGCGCGTATCGAGGTCGACGAATACGCCTGGCGGCGCGTGACGGTCGGTGGTGTGGAACATGATCACACCTGGGTGCGGCAGGGACCGGAAGTGCGCACCGCGGCGGTCACCGTGGCGGGGAAGGGCTCCGAGCGACTGGCCTGGGTCGTCGGCGGGGTGAAGGACCTGACCATCCTCAAGTCGACCGGCTCGGAGTTCGCCGACTTCCTGAGCGACGAGTTCACCGTGCTCGCGCCGACCCGTGATCGGATGCTGGCCACGTCACTGATCGCCGAATGGCGTTTCGCGAGCAGCGCGGGCATCGACTGGGACGAGGTCTACACCGGCGTGCGGGCGCGGCTGGTGGAGACCTTCGCGACGCTGCATTCGAAGGCGTTGCAGCAGACGCTGTTCGAGATGGGCAAGGCCGCGCTGACCGCGTACCCGGTGCTGGCCGAGGTCCGGCTCGCGGCGCCGAACAAGCATCACTTCGACTACGACTTGGGCCGCTTCGGCATCGAGAACCACGGGGAGGTCTACCACGCCGACGACCGCCCCTACGGGCTGATCCACGCCACCGTTGCGCGGGCCGACGCGCCGGAAGCGGGTCCCGCGTGGAGCAGGTGACCGTCATCGCGGACTGCGCCGTCGCGACCGTCGACGCCCAGGGGACCGAGTACGCCCGCGGGTACGTCGTCGTGCGGGGCAACCGGATCGACGCGGTCGGCGCGGGGGATCCGCCGGACCTCGGCGCGGACGCGCGGCGCGTCGACGGGCGCGGCTGCCTGCTGACGCCCGGGTTGGTGAACACCCATCAGCACCTCTACCAATGGATTACCCGCGGCCTGGCCACCGACCACACGCTGTTCGAATGGCTCACCACGCTCTACCCGGTCTGGGCGGGCATCGACGAGGACGGGGTGCGCGTGGCCGCCACCGGTGCGCTCGCCACTCTCGCGCGCACCGGGTGCACCACCACCACCGATCACCACTACGTGTTCCCGCGCGACGGCGGTGACCCGCTCGCCGCCGAGATCACCGCGGCGGCGCAGGTGGGCCTGCGGTTCCATCCCTGTCGCGGCTCGATGGATCTGGGCGCGAGCGGCGGCGGCCTGCCGCCCGATCACCTGGTGGAACGGCTGGACGACATCCTCGCCGGGAGCGCGGAGGCCGTCGCGCGGTGGCACGACCCGTCGTCCGACGCCATGCTGCGGATCGCGCTCGCGCCGTGTTCGCCCTTCTCGGTCACGCCCGACCTGCTGCGCGAGTCGGCGGCGCTGGCCCGCGAGCTCGGGGTCCGGCTGCACACCCACCTCGCCGAGACCATCGACGAGCAGGACTTTTGCCTGGCGACTTTCGGCTGTACGCCCGCGCGGTACCTGCAGCGGCTGGACTGGTTCGGTCCGGACGTCTGGTACGCGCACGCCGTCCACCTGGACGACGACGCGCTCGCCGCCCTCGCGGAGACCGGTACCGGCGTGGCGCACTGCCCTACGTCGAACGCGCGGCTCGGCGCGGGCATCGCCCGCGTCGCCGACCTGGTCCGCGCGGGCGTTGCGGTGGGGCTCGGGGTCGACGGCGCGGCGAGCAACGAGGCCGGTTCGATGATCGAGGAGCCGCGCCACGCCTTGCTGTGGGCGCGAAATCGGGGCGGCCCGCACGCGATGACCGTGCGCACGGCGCTGGAACTGGCCACCATGGGCGGCGCGCGGGTGCTGGGCCGCGCCGCCGACATCGGTTCGATCGAGGTCGGCAAGCTGGCGGACCTGGCGCTGTGGCGGCTGGACACGGCCGCGCACGCCGGGATCGCGGATCCGGTGACCGCACTGGTGCTCGGCTCGCCTCCGCCGTTGGCGGCGCTGCTGGTGAACGGACGCGAGGTGGTGTGCGACGGCGAGGTGCGGACGGTCGACACCGATGTGGTCGCCGCCGAGGTGGCGCGGGCGCAGGCGAAACTGCTCGCGAAAGCGGGGTGAGCGACTCGCGCGCAGCAGCCGTCGGCGGCCCTGCCGGAGTGCGGGATCGGCCTACCGGCAGCGGGTGCTGTCGCCGTACGGCCTGTGCCGGTCGAGGCGGGGGGACGTGGCCCGGCCGGTACAGGTCGCCCACCTGCTCGACTGCGCAGGCGAGCAGCACCGGGAACCAGGCGGCGCGGTCGGTGCGGCGAGGCCGGGAGGATGCTGTCGGCTCCTTGGGTGCACGGAGTGCGGATCTCCGTCGCCGAGGCGCTCGAAGTCGATCGCGCACCGGAACACCGGATGCGGCCGTGCGGCACTCTCGCCATAGCCGCGCGGTGGTCGGGAATGCCGGGTGCGGTGACGGTGGTGTCGCGTCACCTTCGCTCGAGTGAGAATCGCCGCGTTGATCTGGGCGGGGTGTCGTGCCTGGTCAGGCCGGACGAGCAATACTGAAGCAGTGTCGGCTCGGACGGCCGGTAGGCGGGCGCGAGCCGTGGTGTCGTGGACGGCACGCCCGCGTAAGCGCTCGGCCGGGACGGTTTCCCGGTCGCGGGGGCCGTCGTGCGGCGAGGTAACGGCCGCGCAATCTGACGTGCGTCGCGCGCAATACGGCGGCAACCGACTGGCTCTACGGTGACGGAGAGGCAGGAACGAGGTGAGACGTGGATCTGGACACGATTCGCGAGGTGGTGATCGCTCGCGAGCGCGAAGACCTGGCCGTGCTCGGTGCGTCCACTGCGGTGCTCGCCGGAGGAACCTTCCTGTTCTCCGAGCCGCAGGATCAGCTGCTGCGCCTGGTCGACATCACCGGCCTGGGGTGGCCCGCGTTCGAGATCGTGGACGGCGGACTGGACATCGCCGCGACTTGCACCCTGGCCGAGTTCGCCGGAGCCGCGCCGGGCCGTGAGCTGGGGACGGGGGTGTTGCGCGACCCGTGGCCGGGGACCGCGCTGTTCGCTCGGTCCTGCCGGGCGCTGCTGGCCTCGCACAAGATCTGGCGCACCGCGACCGTCGGGGGCAACGTCTGCCTGGCGTTGCCTGCGGGAGCGGTGCTCGGCGCGCTGGTGGCGCTCGACGGAACCGCGCTGGTGTGGGCCGCGGACGGTACCGATCGGGAAATTCCGATGCGGGAGTTCGTCCTCGGTCCGGGCCGTACGGCGCTGCGCCCCGGCGACGTGCTGCGCTCGATTCGCCTGCCGCGCTCGAGTCTGCTGGCCCGCACCAGCTTTCGAAAGATCGCGCTCGCCCCGCTCGGCCGCTCCGACGCCGTCGTGATGGGGCGGAGGGAAGGCGGTGGCCGTAGCGCGGTCACGATCACGGCCGCCACGATCAGGCCCGTCGTGCTGGACTTCGCCGCACCGCCCACCGAAGGCGAGATGCGCGATGCCGTGCACATGATCGATCCGGCGCTGTGGTTCGACGATCCGCACGGGTCGCCGGAGTGGCGCAGGCATGTCTCGGGAGTGCTCGCCGACGAGGTCGCCGCGGAACTGCGGGGAAACTGATGCGATTCGAAGTGGACGGCAGGACCGTCGACATCGCGGCGCGGCCGGGGCAGTGCCTGCGGACGGCGCTGCGCGACAGCGGCAACCTGGCGGTGAAGAAGGGCTGTGACACGGGCGATTGCGGGGCCTGCTCGGTGCTGGTCGACGGAATGACCGTGCACTCCTGCGTCTTTCCCGCCTTTCGCGCCGCCGGACGCGCTGTCACCACCGCCGCCGGACTCGGAACGCCCGAGCATCCGCACCCGGTGCAGCGCCGGTTCGTCGCCGACGCCGCGTTCCAATGCGGGTTCTGCACCGCGGGCATGGTGGTGACGGCCGCGGGGCTCGGGTGTGCCGCCGACGAGCAGGTCGGCGTGTCGGGCGACGAACTCGCCGAGCTGATGAAGGGCAACCTCTGCCGCTGCACGGGTTATCGCGCCATCCGCGCCGCGCTGGGCGAGCAGCTCACTCCGGACGATCCTGCCGCCGTCGCACCGGATCCGGCCGCGGCGATCGTAGGAGCGGGCGCCCCGGCCGGGCCGCGCATCGTCTCCGGACGCGAGCCGTACACCTTCGACTTGCCGCTACCGGGCGACGCCGACACCGCGCCACCGTCCGCGCCGCTGCACATCGCGGTGCTGCGAAGCCCGCACCCGCATGCGCGAATCCGCTCGATCGGTACCACAGCCGCCGAGGCACTACCCGGCGTGCACGCGGTGCTCACCCATGCCGACGCGCCGGACGTGCCGTTCTCCACCGCGCGGCACGAGCTGCGCACCGACGACCCCGACGACACCTACGTGCTCGACCGCACGGTTCGCTTCGTGGGGCAGCGGGTGGCCGCGGTGGTGGCCGACAGCGTCGCGATCGCCCGCGAGGGATGCCGTCTGCTGGAGGTCGACTACGAGGTCCTGCCCGCGGTGTTCGAACCGCAGGACGCGCTGCGCCCCGACGCGCCGAAACTGCACGGCGACAAGCCCCCCTCGGCCCGGATCATCGGTCCCGGCCGCAACCTGGTCGCCGAACTGCACGGCGAGGTGGGTGACGTCGCCGCGGGTCTGGCTGCCGCGGCGCACGTCGTACGCGGCGTCTGGGATTCGCCGCGGGGCCAGCATGTGCACTTGGAGACACACGGCGGCGTGGGCTGGCTGGACGACGCCGGACGCCTGGTCATCCGGTGCAGCACCCAGGTCCCGTTCCTGGTCCGCGACGAACTGTGCCGTCTGTTCGGCCGGTCGTCCGCGCAGGTGCGGGTGTTCGCGGCCAGGGTCGGCGGCGGGTTCGGCGCGAAACAGGAGATGCTGGCGGAGGACCTGATCGCGCTGGCCGTGCTGCGCACCGGCAGACCGGTGCAATACGAGTTCACGCGCTCCGACGAATTCACCGCCGCGACCTGCCGCCATCCCATGCGGGTCGCGGTAACGGCGGGGGCCGACGCGCGCGGTGTGCTGACCGCCTTGGCCGTCGACGTGCTCGCCGACACCGGCGCGTACGGCAATCACAGTGGCGGGGTGATGTATCACGGCGTCGGTGAGTCGGTGGAGCTGTACCGCTGTGCCAACAAGCGGGTCGACGCGCAGGCGGTGTACACCAACAACGTTCCCTCCGGCGCGTTCCGCGGCTACGGCCTCGGGCAGGTGATCTTCGCGGTGGAGTCGGCTCTCGACGAACTCGCGCACGCGCTCGGCATGGACCCGTTCGAACTGCGCCGCCGCAACGCGGTGGTGCCGGGTGACCGGTTCGTCGGCGCCGCGGTGAACGAGAGCGACCTCATGTTCGGCAGCTACGGCCTGGACCAGTGCCTCGACCTCGCCGAACGAGCGCTGCTGCGCGGCAACGACGTGCACGCGCCCGGCCCGGAGTGGCGGGTGGGCACGGGCATGGCCGCCGCGATGATCGCGACCGTTCCGCCGCGCGGTCACCGGTCGACCGCGACGGCCGCGCTGCTGCCCGACGGCCGCTACGAGATCCGGGTCGGCACTGCCGAATTCGGCAACGGCACGACGACGGTGCACGCGCAGCTCGCCGCTACCGCGCTGGACACCGAGGTGGACCGCATCGTGGTCCGGCACGGCGACACCGACCTGGTGGACCACGACACCGGCGCGTTCGGCTCCACCGGCATCGTGGTCGCGGGCAAGGCCGTGTACGCGGCGGCGTGCGCGCTGCGCGGGCGGCTGCTGGCGAGGGCGGCGGAACTGACCGGCGTCGCGGAGCGGGACTGCGCGCTGAACTCCGGCGGCGTGCACTGCGGCGACCGGCTGCTCACCGCCGCCGAACTGCTGACCGGTGGCGCCCTCACCGCGCGCGCCGAGCACGACGGCAGTCCCAGGTCGGTGAGCTTCAATGTGCACGCTTTCCGCGTCGCCGTGCACCCGGACACCGGAGCGGTGCGCATCCTCCAATCGATCCAGGCCGCCGACGCGGGGACGGTGCTCAACCCCGTGCAGTGCCGCGGGCAGATCGAGGGCGGCGCGGCTCAGGCCATCGGCACGGCGCTGTACGAGGACATGCGCAGCGCGCACGGTGTGGTGGGTGCGCAGACCCTGCGGCACTACCACATACCGCAATTCGCCGACGTGCCGCGCACGGAGGTCTACTTCGCCGAGACGTCCGACGCGCTCGGTCCGCTGGGGGCCAAGTCGATGAGCGAATCGCCGTACAACCCGGTCGCGCCCGCGCTGGCCAACGCGGTCCGCGACGCGGTCGGCGTGCGGATGTACGGGCTGCCGATGACCGCCGACCGGGTCTGGGCCGCCCTGCGGGAGAAGGGATCACGATGACGAAGGTGCCGGAGAACGTCCGCGCCCGGGTCGAGGCGATGCTCGACGCGGTCGATACCGAGCTGCGCCGCCGATACCCCGGCTCGAACGGTCGCTCGCAACCGATCCACACCGTGTACGTCCCGGCCGACCGGGTCACCGAGGAGACTCCCGGGGAGTGGGGCGCGACCGCGGTCGAACTACTCGAACGCCACCACGATCTGCTGATCACTCTCGACGGCACCGATTCGCTTCCCGACGTGCGCAAACGGCTGGAAGCCGACCCGGTCCAGGATCTGCGCATCGACTTCGAGGACGGATACGGCCTGCGCGCCGACGCCGAGGAGGACCGTGCGGCCACGGCGGCGGGCGCGGTGCTGGCTGCCTGGGCACGGCGCCCCGGAGGCCCGGCGAGCAGCGGCATCCGGATGAAGGGTTTGGGCGGCGGCGAGCGTCGCCGGGCGCTGCGCACGCTCGACCTCGTGTTGGAGGGCGCCGGCGGCGTGCCCGAGGGATTCGTCTTCACGGTGCCGAAGATCCGTGCCGCGCAGCAGGTTCCCGCCCTGGTGCAGCTGTGCGCAGGGCTGGAACGCGGGTACGGCATCGCCGCGGGCAGCCTGCGCTTCGAACTACAGATCGAGAGCCCGCAGGCGATCCTGGCCGCGGATGGCACCGCGCCGGTGGCCGCCATGCTCACCCTCTCCGAAGGGCGGTGCAGCGCATTGCATTTCGGTACATACGACTACACCGCCGCCTGTGGCGTCGCCGCACCGGATCAGGCGCTCGACCACCCGGCCGCCGATTACGCCAAGGCGGTCATGCAAGTCGCGGCCGCGCAGACCGGGGTGTGGGTATGCGATGGTTCCACCCAGATCGTGCCCGACGCCGACCCGGAGGCCGCGCTGCGCAACCACCACCGATTGGTCGCCCGGGCGTTGCGGCGCGGGTACTACCAGGGCTGGGACATGCATCCGGGTCACTTGGTCACCCGCTGGCTTGCCACCTACGACTTCTTCCGCCGGGCGATCGACGTCGCGGTGCCGCGCCTGCGGGACTACCTCGCTCGACGCGGCGGCGACATCGTCGACGAGCCCGCCACCGCGGAAGCGCTGGCCGCCACGGTGCTGCGTGGCATCGAGTGCGGCGCCCGCCCGGACGCGGGGGCGCCGGAACTCACCGAGACGGTTCTGCGAGCCCTGGCGGCACGCGCGCCGATACCGGAGGCGCCGTGATCGGCCATCCGAACGGGACGATCCCGCACGACACAGGAGACGCGATGCGCGACCGGGGCGACGAAGAATTCACGCTGCTGCCGGACCTGGCGGTCCGGCCGCTGGGCGGTTCGGTGATCTGGGCGAACGACGAATTCTTCGCGGAGAAAGAGAATCTGATCAACCCGGGGCCCGCCCGGTACCGGCCGTCCGACTTCGGGCACAAGGGACAGATCTACGACGGCTGGGAGACCCGCAGGCACCGCGGGCAACCCGGCGACGACGCCGCGATCGTGCGGCTCGGCGTGCCCGGCGTGATCCGCGGGATCGTGGTGGACACGGCGTGGTTCAAGGGCAATTACCCGCCCGCCGTGTCGGTGTCCGCGTTGGAGGTCGAGGACTATCCGCACGCGGACACCATCGCCGCGCGGGACGATTGGGTGATGCTGGTCGATCGCTCGCCGGTTGCGGGCGACAGCCGCAACTCGTTCGCCGTCGAGAACGAGAAGCGCTGGACGCATGTGAAACTCACCATGCACCCCGACGGCGGCGTGGCCAGGCTGCGGGTGCACGGCGAAGGACGGCCCGACCCGCGCCTGCTCGGCCTCGGTCCGCTGGACCTGGCCGCGCTGGAGAACGGCGCGCTGGTGCTGGACTGCTCCAATCGCTTCTACAGCTCGCCGAACCAGTTGCTGTATCCCGGCCGCGCCCGGTCCATGGGTGAGGGCTGGGAGACCGCTCGCCGCAGGGACGACGGCAACGACTGGGTGCGCATCCGCCTGGCCGGGCCGGGACTGATCCGGCTCGCCGAGCTGGACACGTCCTACTTCCTGGGCAACAGTCCGGGCGCCGCCCGGCTGACCGGTCGCACCAACGACGGCACCGAGCTGGAGTTGTTGCCGCGCACCCCGCTGCAACCCGACACCAGGCACCGGTTCCCGATCGCGCCGATGGCGGCGTCGGTGGAGGAGGTGCGTCTGGACATCTACCCGGACGGCGGGCTGGCGCGGCTGCGCCTGTACGGAGAGCTCGGCGCATGAGCGGGCGGACGTCGGCAGTGTGTTGGGCTGCGCCTGCTCGGCGTATGTACGCGTGGGCGTTCGCAAGGTGTGGAGCTGCGCATGCAGGGCGAGCTGGGCGTATGAACGCGCGGGCATCGGCGGCGCGCACCGAGCCGTGTTTTCGTGAGGCGCGCTGATGAGGGATTTCGTCGGCTACGGCCCGCGTCCGCCGGACCCGAAGTGGCCGGGACAGGCGCGGATCGCGGTCCAGTTCGTGCTCAACTACGAAGAGGGCGGCGAGAACAACGTCCTCGACGGTGACGAGTTCTCCGAGACGTTCCTGTCGGAAATGACTCCCGCCGAAGCCTTTCCGAACCGCCACATGAGCATGGAGTCGCTCTACGAGTACGGCGCACGCGCCGGGTTGTGGCGAGTGCTGCGCGTCTTCGAACGGCGCGGGTTGCCGCTGACGATCTTCGCGGTCGCCCGAGCTCTGCAACGCAACCCGGAGGCGGTGGCGGCCTTCGGCGAACTGGGCCATGAGATCGCCTGCCACGGTCTGCGCTGGAAGTCCTACCAGCTCACCGACCGCGACACCGAGCGTGCGCACATGGCCGAGGCGGTGCGCGTCCTCACCGAACTGACCGGCTCCCGGCCGCTGGGCTGGTACACCGGCCGCGACTCGCCGAACACGAGGGAGCTGGTGGTCGAGCACGGCGGCTTCGCCTACGACGCCGATTCCTACGCCGACGACCTGCCCTATTGGGTGCGCGTGCTCGACCGCGGCCACTTGGTGGTGCCCTACACCTTGGACACCAACGACATGCGATTCGCCTCCCCCGCGGGTTTCCCCACCGGCGAACAATTCTTCGCACACGTCCGCGACGCCTTCGACGTCCTCTACCGGGAAGGGGCGGAGGGCAATCCGAAAATGCTGTCCATCGGCCTGCACTGCCGCCTCATCGGCCGCCCCGCCCGCACCGCCGCCTTGGAACGCCTACTCGACCACATCCAGTCCTACGACCAGGTCTGGATCACCCGCCGCATCGACATAGCGCGACA
This sequence comes from Nocardia sp. NPDC004718, assembly GCF_053601535.1. NCBI lineage: Bacteria > Bacillati > Actinomycetota > Actinomycetes > Mycobacteriales > Nocardiaceae > Nocardia > Nocardia sp. NPDC004718. Next base: position 126,912 of record NZ_JBSGCA010000001.1, on the reverse strand, counting down.
TTGGCGCACGGTGCACCCACCGGTTGCATCCTTTTGACTTCGCCGGACCGCAACCCCAGCGTTGGCCTTCAGAGCCGTAGGTGCGACGCGTCGGCGAGTGGCACATGGCTGTGGCGAAACGCGAAAAGACCTCTCGCTGATGTGCCGCTCGCGGTCGTGGGGCGGCTCGTGGCGGGCGTCAGAGATCGGGGCGGGGTTCGCGTGGTCGGAGGTGGCGGGTCAGCGTCGTGAGCGCGTCGAGCACCTCGCGTAGGGCGGCTGGGTCGTTGTCGGCCAGTGCCGCTGCCACCGCGTCGTCCACTGGTGTTGCTCGGACTTCGGCTACTCGGGGTGAGGCTTGGTCGGCCGCGCGGACGAGGGTGCGGCGGCGGTCGCGTGGGTCGACCGTCGAGGTGACCGCACCGGCCTCCTTGAGTCTGGCGACGGCGGTGGATACCGCGCTTTGTGGCAATCCGGTTCGGGTGGCGATCTCGCCCACGGTGCTGTCCGGGTGCTCGAGGATGTCGCTCGACACGACGAGCACCGGGCGGTGTCCGCCGCCGAGTCCCGCTGTCGGCAACGCCTCCTCGCCGATCTTCATCAACGTCCGGCCCAACAGGAACAGTTCGACTCCGTCCACGACGGAGAACTTTACATCAATTCAGATGTATCAAGCTTGATGTATCTGAATTGATGGATTAGTCTGGTCTGCATGAGCACGATTGCCACTGGCACTCTCGAAGTCCCCGGAGCCGACCTGTACTACGAAGTTCGCGGCAGCGGCCCGATGCTTCTGATCTCGCAGAGCGGCGAGGGGGACGCGCGGCGCAGCGAAGATCTGGTCCGCCATCTGGAGCGGCGCTTCACCGTCGTCACTTACGACCGGCGCGGACTGTCCCGCAGCGTCCTTCGCGATCCGGGCGCTCCCGCCTCGGTCGCGACGCACGCCGACGACGTCTATCGCCTGCTGTCCACGTTGACCGACGAGCCCGTGGCAATGCTCGGGTGCAGCATGGGCGCGGCCATCGGATTGCATCTGGCGGTCGAGCACCCGGACCGGCTGCACACTCTCGTCGCGCACGAGCCCGTCACGCCGTGGCTGCTCGCCGCCGCCGACCGCGCCGCCCAAATGGGCGAACTCGAACACTGCGAGCAGGTGTTCGCCGAGCTCGGCTGGCAGGCGGCACTCGCTCCGATGGTGCGGACGCTGGGGATCGATCCGAAGAGCCAGGATCGCGAACCCGGCGTGACCGCACCCCCGCTCGGCCCCGAGCGTGCCGCGAATTTCGAATATTTCCTCGGGCACGACTTCGCCGCGATCCGCGCCGACCACCTCGACGTCGCGGCCTTGCGGCAGTCGCCGGTACGCATCGTCCCGGCCTGCGGGCACACCACCCCTCAGCACGTCTTCGACTACAAGGCCGCCCACGAGTTGGCGGCACTGCGCGGCGTGCCGGTGGTGGAATTTCCCGGCGGGCACAACGGAAATCTGACGCATCCGGCCGGATGGGCCGCGCGGGTCGGCGAAATCTTGTCGAACCACACGTTATTGGCGGGATAGAGCCTAGTCCGGCTCGCTACATCATTGCCGCGGACGGACTGATCCTGCGCCCAGGTTGGGGACAATGCCCGTGCGCATGCCCGCTCAGCGGCCCAGCCTGCCGTACGGCACGAGATACCCGGGATCCGTTCGGCTTCGCCAACCGCGCTCGGTCGGTTCCAGCGCCCGGCCGCTGGCAGCGGGGTCCTTCGGCCACGGCTCGCGTATGTGAATCTGAATGTCGTCCTGAAGGATTCGCGCCAACTCCATCGCGAAGCCCTCGGCCGTGCCGCTGCCCGACTCGGTGGGGTCGAGCGCCGCGGAGGTGCCTGCATCCGGCACTCCAATGCTCACCCAAGCTTTCGGCACCGGGCGACCGGGCTGCTCGCCGAATCTCCGCCAGTCCTCGGTGTACTCGGTGCTGATCTGTGTCGAGAACCCCAGGGATTGCTCGATATCGGCCGCCAGCAGCCGGGCACCTCGAACTGCTTCGTCTATACCCATGCCCATCCTGCCATTCGCCCACACGGCCGAACACTGCTCGAGACCGCCCCCTTCGGATCGGCCATCTTCCGCCACGAGTGGCACAAGGCTGCGGCAAAACGCGAGAAGGGCTCTCGCTCATGTGCCACTCGTGAGCCGGAATAGTCGGAGAGGTTGCCAGTGGCGCTGTGGCTGCTTTTGAACCACTTCGCCCCGGATAGGTCGGTCTTCACGCCTCGTAGCTCCTTGCTACCCGCCTCAGCAGGTCTCGCGATCTGGTCTCATCCAGCGACGACGTCCGGATGGGGGGTGGTCCGAGGAATCCAACTGACGGGATTGTCGGGAGCGGGCAATGGAGGGTGGTAGACGGAGGGAGCCACCCTTGCCGGGCTCGGAACTTCCCCCGTCCGGCCTGAGGCCGGGGGAATCGAGCCCGAGATCGAGGGGTGGCGTGGGCCACAGTGGTCGTGTGAAGGTCCTCACAGTTGGGAATTGCAGAGCCGGGGTGTAGGGGGCCGCCCGCCGATCGCTAACAGTACGAGCGTTACGCTAAAATCCCATGTCAGAGCTACCGGCCGGTAGATTGCACTACTGCAATTCGAGGGCAAATTTTGCAGACTTAGCAAAGAGGGCTGAAAACCTAGCTCAGATTCACACTAACAACAGGTAGACGCCTATTTCTTCATGTGCCATCGTGTGGAAGTACACCCCAAGGGCCTAGCAAGCCTGCAAATTGCCGCTCCAGCAGTACGAGCTGTTTCGTAGCTCGACCGGGCGGCAGCACCGAACGAGGAAGTGGAGTCACAGATGTCGACCACCGGCACCCCGAGGACCACCGCGGAAATCCAGAAGGATTGGGACACCAACCCGCGCTGGAAGGGCGTCACCCGTAACTACACCGCGGAGCAGGTGTCGAAGCTCCAGGGCACGGTCGTCGAGGAGGCCACCCTCGCCCGCCGCGGCTCGGAGATCCTGTGGGATCTCGTCAACAACGAGGACTACATCAACTCCCTCGGCGCTCTCACCGGCAACCAGGCGGTCCAGCAGGTCCGCGCCGGGCTGAAGGCCATCTACCTGTCGGGTTGGCAGGTCGCCGGTGACGCGAACCTGTCCGGCCACACCTACCCCGACCAGTCGCTGTACCCGGCCAACTCGGTTCCGTCCGTGGTCCGCCGCATCAACAACGCGCTGCTGCGCGCCGACGAGATCGCCAAGGTCGAGGGCGACACCTCGGTCCAGAACTGGCTGGCCCCGATCGTCGCCGACGCCGAGGCCGGCTTCGGTGGCGCGCTGAACGCCTACGAGCTGCAGAAGGCCATGATCGCCGCCGGCGCCGCCGGTGTGCACTGGGAGGACCAGCTGGCCTCCGAGAAGAAGTGCGGCCACCTGGGCGGCAAGGTGCTGATCCCCACCCAGCAGCACATCCGCACCCTGACCTCCGCGCGTCTGGCCGCCGACGTCGCCGACGTGCCGTCGGTGATCATCGCCCGCACCGACGCCGAGGCCGCCACCCTGATCACCTCGGACGTGGACGAGCGCGACCGTGAGTTCCTGGACGGCACCCGCACCGCCGAGGGCTTCTTCGGTGTGAAGAACGGCATCGAGCCCTGCATCGCGCGTGCCAAGGCCTACGCCCCCTACGCCGACCTCATCTGGATGGAGACCGGCGTGCCGGACCTCGAGGTCGCGCGCAAGTTCGCCGAGGCCGTCCGTGGCGAGTTCCCGGACCAGCTGCTGGCCTACAACTGCTCGCCGTCCTTCAACTGGAAGGCGCACCTGGACGACGCGACCATCGCGAAGTTCCAGCGTGAGCTCGGCGCGATGGGCTTCAAGTTCCAGTTCATCACCCTGGCCGGCTTCCACTCGCTCAACTACGGCATGTTCGACCTGGCCTACGGCTACGCCCGCGAGGGCATGACCGCCTTCGTCGACCTGCAGGAGCGCGAGTTCAAGGCCGCCGCCGAGCGTGGCTTCACGGCCATCAAGCACCAGCGTGAGGTCGGCGCGGGCTACTTCGACACCATCGCCACCACCGTGGACCCGAACACCTCCACCGCGGCGCTCAAGGGCTCCACCGAAGAGGGCCAGTTCCACTGAGCTGTGCCGCCGCGCTTCGGTCGCGGCTGGTCGAACGGCCCGCGCGTCGCATGCCGCTTTCGGAGCGACGCGCGAGCCGTTCGAAAACACAACTGGTGCTCGCAAGGGAAGTGAGGTTCCCGACGTGAAAACCGACAATCCTCTACTCCGGTAGGGGTGTACTGCCCTCCCCGCTGAACAGCCCCGGCGGGGAGGGCATCCCTATACCTTGGACCATCGAAGGGCGCGCTCACACCGGAGCGACACCTTCGCAGACCAGCCACCCCAGAGCCAGACAACCCAGCAGGAGCGGGACGTGAGCAGCGAAAAGATCCAACGCGTCGGTGTCATCGGCGCCGGCCAGATGGGCGCCGGAATCGCGGAGGTGTGTGCCAGGGCGCACGTCGACGTACTGGTGTACGAGCAGACCCGGGAACTGGCCGCGGCGGGCCGCGCGCGCATCCTGCGGTCCCTCGATCGCGGCGTGAGCAGCGGCAAGATCACCGAGCGCGAACGCGAGCAGGCCGCCTGGCGGCTGCGGTTCACCTCCGATCTCGGCGACTTCGCCGACCGTCAGCTGGCGGTCGAGGCGGTGCTCGAGGACGAGAAGGTGAAGACGAGCATCTTCGCCGAGCTCGACAAGGTCGTCACCGACCCTTCGGCCGTACTGGCCTCCAACACCTCCTCCATCCCGATCATGAAGATCGCGGTCGCCACGGCGAACCCCGAGCGCGTGGTCGGCATGCACTTCTTCAACCCCGTCCCGGTGCTGCCGCTGGTCGAGCTGGTCACCACGCTCAAGACCAGTGAGTCGGTCTCCGCGCGGGCCGAGGCGTTCGCGGGCGACGTGCTCGGCAAGCAGGTCGTGCGCTCGGCCGACCGCTCCGGTTTCGTGGTCAACGCGCTGCTGGTGCCGTACCTGCTGTCGGCGATCCGGATGGTCGAGTCCGGCTTCGCCACCAAGGAGGACGTCGACAAGGCGATGGTGCTCGGCTGCGCCCACCCGATGGGCCCGCTGGCGCTGACCGACCTGGTCGGCCTGGACACCGTGAAGTCCATCGCCGACTCGATGTACGGCGAGTTCAAGGAGCCGCTGTACTCGGCCCCGCCGCTGCTGATGCGCATGGTCGAGGCGGGCCTGCTCGGCAAGAAGACCGGCGCGGGCTTCTACCAATACCGTGCTTGATTCGCAGCGCCCGCGGCGCTGCGTGTTCGCGGCCCCTGGAAGTCTCGCGTCCGAGCGTCCGCTGCTCGCGCCTTCGGCGCATGCACAACGGACACTCGGACGCGAGACGGGCCGCGAACGGTGCTCGTAAGATTCGCACCCAGGGGGCCGGGGGAGCGAGCACCGAACGATCGGCGGTAGACGCGCCGCGGCGGTGGCCCCAGTCGGGGGGCGCGTAACGACCCCGACGTGGAGTCGACCGGAACGGTGTCGCCGGGCCGTCGACGGCAATCGGCATAAGCTGCACAACAGCCGGGCCATGGTGACGGCTCGGCTGGGTATCCGGAGCGCAGCGCCGGGTCGATCCGTCGATCCAGGCAAGGGCCGCGCAGGTGATCGAAAGAAGGTATCCCGCTCATGGTGAACGTGACCGACGGCTACGGGTCGAGCATCCTCGGCTATCCCAGGATCGGGCCGCACCGCGAACTCAAGCGGGCCCTGGAGGCCTACTGGCACGGTTCGCTCGACCGCGAGAAGCTGCTCGCGGTCGGCCGTGAGATCCAGGATACCCAGTTCAACGAGCTGGCCGCTACCGGACTGACCCAGGTGCCGGGCAATACCTTCTCGTTCTACGACCACGTGCTCGACAACGCGCTGTTGTTCGGCGCGGTGCCCAAGCGGTTCGAGCCGTATCGCGAGGGCCTGCATCCGCTGGACTTCTACTTCCTGATGGCGCGCGGCCGTCCGGACCTTCCGCCGCTCGAGCTGGTCCGGTTCCTCGGTACGAACTACCACTACCGCCAGCCGGAAATGGACGCCGACACCGAGTTCTCGCTGCACCCCGAGGCGCTGCTCGACGAATTCGACCGCGCGAAGGCGGTCGACATCGAACTGCGGCCGGTGGTCCTCGGCCCGGTGTCGCTGCTGCTGCTGTCCAAGGCCGGGCACATCCCCGGCGAGTCGGGCGGGTTCGACACGCTGAGCCTGCTGGACAAGCTGCTACCGGTCTACGAGGAACTGTTCGAGATCCTCGCCAAGCGCGGCGCCACCTGCGTGCAACTGGACGAGCCCGCGTTCACCAGCGAGCGCACGCCCGCGGAACTGGCCGCGTTCGAGTCGGCCTATCACCGGTTGGGCAAGGCCCCGCTGCGTCCGCGCATCCTGGTCACCGGACAGTACGGCGATTTCGGCGAGGCGCTGGCCATTCTCGCGAGCACGAACATCGAGGCGATCGGCCTCGACCTCGCCAGTCACCGGATGCGCCCGGAGGATCTGGCCGAGGTGCCCGGCATCCGCCGCAAGCGCTTGTACGCGGGCGTGATCAGCGGCCGCAACGTGTGGCGCGCCGACCGCTACGTCACGCTGGAATACCTGAACGAACTGGCGCAGGTGTGCCCGGACCTGGTGGTCTCGACCGGGACCACGCTGCTGCACGTGCCTTACGACCTGCTGGTCGAATACGACATCGAGGGGCATGTCGCCGATCGGCTCGCGTTCGCGAAACAGAAGGTGGGCGAGGTGGTCTCGCTCGCGAAGGCGCTCACCGAAGGCCCGTCGGACAAGTGGCGCAAGCGGCCGACCGAGGTGCACTTCAAGCAGAAGCACGCGGTGCGGCAGCGGGTCTACGCGATCACCTCGGACATGCGCTCGCGGGAGCCCTACGAGGTGCGCCGGGAAGCCCAGCAGCGCAAGTTGAACCTGCCTCCGGTGCCCGCGACCACGCTCGGCTCCTTTCCGCAGACCGTCCGGATTCGCCAGGCGCGCTACGAGCTCGGCGAGGGCAGGTTGTCCTACGAGGAGTACCGCAAGCGGATCGAAGCCGAGATCGAGGCGACGATCCGGTTGCAGGAGGACATCGGCCTGGACGTGCTGGTGCACGGCGAGCACGAGCGCAACGACATGATCCAGTACTTCGCCGAGCTGCTCGACGGTTTCGCGACCACCCGCTTCGGCTGGGTGCAGGTGTACGGATCACGCTGTGTGCGGCCGCCGATCATCTACGGCGACGTGTCGCGCCCGGCGCCGATGTCGGTGGAGTGGATCACCTACGCGCAGTCGCTCACCGACCGGCCGGTCAAGGGCATGGTGACCGGGCCGGTCACCATGATCGCCCGCTCGTTCGTCCGGCAGGACCAGCCGCTGCACGAGACCGCCGACCAGGTGGCGCTGGCCATCCGCGACGAAGTGGTGGACCTGGAGAAAGCGGGCATCGCGATCATCCAGGTCGACGAGCCCGCGATCCGGGAGATGCTGCCGCTGCGCCCGGAGGGGCGCGCCGAGTATTTGCGCTGGGCGGTCGGCGCGTTTCGTCTGGCCACCTCGGGGGTGCAGGCGGAAACGCAGATCCACACGCACATCGGGTATTCCGGCCGCGCCGAGGTGGTCGAGGCGATCGAAGAACTCGACGCCGACGTCACCGCCATCGTCGCGACGCGCTCGATCGAATGGGTGCTGCGTGCGTTGAAGGAGGACTGCGCCTCCGGGCACGGGCTCAGCCACGGCGTCGGCCCCGGCGTGTACGAGAGCCGGTCCGCGCGTATCCCGGACATCGACGAGCTGGACGAATTGCTCACGGCGGCAGCCGAAGCGGTGACGCCGCAGCGGTTGTGGGCGAATCCGGACGGCGGCCTGAAGACCAGGCACTACTGGCAGCTCGAGCCGTCGCTGCGCAACTTGGTCGCGGCGGCGCGCCGCATCCGCAGACGGGTGGAGTCCGCCGAGTGAGCTGAGGCAGAACGCGCCGACGGCCGTCTTCGTTCGATCGAACGGGGGCGGCCCTCGGCGTTTTCCCAGAGCTATTTCAGTACAGTTCGTACTGTATCGTTGAACTATGGACACCGACAACGGCTGGCCGGACTCACTGCGCGTCGCACAGGTCAGGATCGCCCGCCCGACCGACCGGCTCGAGGAAGTGGTGCGGTTCTATGTCGACGGGCTCGGCCTGCGCGAGCTCTACCGATTCCGCGACCACGCGGGCTACGACGGCGTGATGCTCGGATTGCCCGGGGCCGGATACCACCTGGAATTCACCACGCATGTGGACGGCAGCCCCGGCGATGCGCCGAGTCGGGAGAACCTGTTGGTGCTCTACTTCACCAGCGAGTCGCACATGTACGACGTTGCGCAGCGGCTCGGTGAGTTCGGCGTCGAGCCGGTGCCCGCCGAGAATCCGTTCTGGGCGGCCAACGGCGGCTTGACCTTTCCCGATCCGGACGGCTGGCGCGTCGTGCTGATGCCGCGACCGGTCTTCTGATGGCGGGACGAACCCGCGACGACCGCATCGACGCCGCGGTGCTCGCCGCCGCGCGGGAACTGCTCGACGAGGTGGGATACGCGGACCTGTCCATCGGGCAGGTCGCGGCCCGTGCGGGTCTGCACCGTCCCGCGATCTACCGCAGATGGCCGTCGAAGCGGCACCTGGTGGTCGACGTCGTCGCCGAAATGCTCGGCTTGCGACCGACCCCGGACACCGGCGACCTGCGCGCCGACCTGAACCGCGCCATGCGGGATCTGGTCGCCGCGCTGCGTGACACGTCGCTGCACCGGGTGTTGCCCGCGCTGGTCGCGGACCTGGCCGGTGACGAGCGGTTGCGCGCCCACTTCCTGGCCACGGTCTTCGAACCGCGGCGGCGGACCACGGCGACGGCGTTGCGCTCGGCCATCGCCCGCGGCGAAGTGGACCCGGACATCGATCCGGATTTCGTGCTGGACGCGGTCGCCGCGCCGATTTACTACCGGGCGTTGTTCGGACACCTACCGCTGACCGATGAACTCGCCGAGCAGTCGGTCACGGCGGTGCTGCGCGCGATCACTCGCTGACGGCAGGCAGCGCGCTGAGCGTCGCGAGCACCTCGGTCGCGGCATTGGCCACCGCTTCGACCTCGGCCATTGCCAGCGCGGCCGCCGTAGCGGCCCGCACGCGCGGCAGCAGCGCCAAGCAGGCCGCGGCGGCGGTACGGTCGGCCGGGGCGAGCTCGGCGTCGTCCTCGGCGGCGGATTGCCATGCCGCGGTGGCGATCACCTCGTGCAACCAGTTGAGCAGCTCCAAGCGCAGTGGTTGCGGATCGCGCAGCCAGGCGCGGACATAGATCACGTCGGTGCGCTCGTGCAGCAGGGCGCCGAGCACGACTTCGGCGGCGGGCGCGGTGACCGAGTAGATCGAACCCTGGTGCAGCACCGCGGAGTACAGGAATACGATGCCGCGCGCCTGGTCCTCGGTAGCCGCGCTGATCAGGTCGGCGAGCATGGCGGGGGCATCGCTCGCGGATCCGTGGGCGTGCGCCAGCCCGGCCCAGTCCGTCTCGCGCAGCACGGTCGCCGCCCGTTCGTGGTAGATCGGCGCGAGCGCGGCCGCCGCCCGGACGCGAGCTTCCGCGTCCGTCGAATCGAGTGCGCGCTGGAAGGCCGCCAGCGCCACGTCCGGCTCGCCGAGCTGTTCGCTGAACACCCCGACATCCAGACTGGCCCGCGCGGCCACCGCGGGATCGTCCGAACCGGCCAAGGACCGGCTCACCTCCCTGGCCCCCGGCAGATCGCCCGCCTCGCTCAGATGCTGGACGAGATCGCCCGCGACGATGAGCGACTGATCCTCCGGCCAGCCGTCGATGACGGCGCGGTAGGCGGCCTTCACGCCGTCCAGGTCGTCTTCGGAGCGCAGAAGGTAGGCCAGGTTGGACAGGGCGAGCCGGGCGATGTCGCCGGGGCCCGCGTCGATCGCGTGCTGGTAGGCCGTGCGCGCCGAATCCGAGTCCCCGCGCTTGGCGCGCGAGTAGCCGAGATTGATCCAGGCCCGCGGCGCCGCGTCGGGATGGCCGGATTCGGCGGCGCGCTCGTACATCGCCTCGGCCGCCGCCGTGTCGCCGCGTTCGGCCAGCAGCAGGCCAAGGTTGTAGGCCGCGCGCGGCCCGGCGTCCTCATGGCCGGAATCGACCGCGACGTGGTAGGCGCCTTCCGCGGCCGGTTTGTCACCCGCCGCGCTCAGCAGTCCGCCCAGCTCCGCGGCGGCCAGCGGCGCCCAGTTCGGATGGCCGGAGGCGATGGCGATCTGAAACGCCTCGCGCGCGGCCGCCACGTCGTTGCGCCTGCGGTGCATCTTGCCGAGGTCGAAGGCCAGGTCCGGCGGCCGCTTCAGCATTGTTCCCATTCCAGCCTCGGCACCGAGTGGTGCGGATCCTTTTCCGAGAGTTCTACATCGGCGCGCGATTCATGGCTACCCGTGGCGTGGGATAGGCCGGTGCGAGACGGTTCAGTCGGGGCCGATCTCGGTGGCCAACGTGCGCAATCCGGCGATCAGCTCGTCGGGCGACGGCGCGTTTTCGGGATCCACCAGCCACTGGGCCATGAGACCGCCGATCAACGCGTGCAGCACCGCGCCCACGGCGCGGTCGGCCTCCACGCCGCGGGGCGGGCCGAACAACTGCCAGAGCTGCTGGCGCGCGTGTTCCTCTGCGGTCGCCAGCTCCGCGCGTACCTCGGGGGAGTGCAGCGCCTGCGCGAGGCCTTCGATATTCGCCGACCAGAGCGGCCGGTCCTCGGTGAACGATGCGATGAGCTTGCGCCAGAAGACTTCCAGGCGCGCCGCGGGCGTAACGAGGTCGTCCTGCGGCAATGCCCCGGCGATTCGCTGCACCGCCTCCGCGCTCGACTCGATCATCGCCTGGTTGAGCAGCTTGTCCCGGGTACCGAAGTGGTAGTTGATCGCGGCCAGGTTGCTGCCGGAGGCGGCGACTATCTCGCGCACGGTCGTGCGTGCGTAACCGCGCTCGGCCAAGCACTGCTTGGCCGCGGCGAGCAGGTCTTCGCGGGTTCCCACTCCAGCACCTTAGCAAGGGGCCATACGTGCGTTTATAACGAACGTTTCAAACGTTCGTATGTGACAAGCGTTTGAAACATACGTATGGTGGGGTCTTCCGCACGAGAAGGAACGAGATGATGACCGATCACCGCCCCCTGTCCCCCTTCGAAAGCAGCTACTTCGGCTCCGGCACCAGAATCGGCAGCATCCCGGTGGGTGGCATGCCGCTGTTCATCGGTTCGACCGTGCGAGGCGTCCTCGACGTGTCCGCGCTGACCCGCGTGCTCGCCGAACTGGCGGCCGCGCATCCTCTCCTGCGCAGCCAAGTGATCGACGCCGAGGGAACGAAATGCTTCCGGTCCGACGAGTCCTATCGGCCGCGCTTGACGATCACCGAGGGCGGCGAGCCGGAGTACCTGGAATTGGTCAACACCGCACAGGACTGGACCGATGGGTTGTTCCACGCGCATCTCCTGCGCGACGGCGACCGCGCTCGGATCGTGCTGGTCATCCACCACGGAATCGCCGACGGCAGGTCAGCTTTCGCGCTGCTCGGCGAGCTGTGGGAGCGCTACACCGCACAGGTGACGGGCGCGCCCGCGCCACAGGCGAATCCGGACCAGCGCCTGCCCGAGGCGATGGACACCGAGCTGGCGGGAATCGTCTCCGACGAGGAGGTCGCGGGCCTGCTCGACCTGATGCGCGCGGGCGCGGCCATGATGAGCCCGGATCTCGCGCCGCGGCACCTGCCCGAGCCCGGCGACGGCGCGCACCGGCCGAACCGATTGACCCTGGACCGGATCGAACTCGACGACACCGAGACCGCCGCGGTGCTCGCCGCCGCCCGCCTCCACGGCGTCTCGGTGAACAGCCTGGTCGCCGGAGCGGCGCTCGCCGCCTTCCGCGCACAGCTGGAGCCGTCCGCGGGAGCGCTGCCGATGATCTGCGGCCACGCGGTCGACGTCCGCGCGGACCTCGTCCCGCCGCTGGCGGTGAGCACCGTGCTCAACTGCGTATCGGGGGTGGGCACGTACGCGCTCGTCGAACCGGAAGCCGATCCGATCGCGCTGGCGCACGCGGTGGCGTCGGGCATGCGCTCCTCGGTCGAGCGCAGAGAAGCACTGCTGGTGATGCTCGCCGCCCAGCGGGTCACCGACCCGGCGGCCGCCGCGCTGTTCTCCTCGCCGAACACCTTCGCCATCTCCAATATCGGTCGCCTGCCCGCGCTTCCGACCCCGCCGGGACTGCGGATCGTCCGCAACGACGTCTTCGCCATGACGGTGGGCATGCCGCCGAAGCTGACGGTGTTCACCATCGGCGACCGGATGACCATTCAGGTGGAGTACGACACCGCACGGCACACCCGGGCGCAGCTGGACGAGGTGAGCAAGGCGCTGGTCCGGACGTTGGCCGCCGTTCGCGCCGCCTAGCCACCCGCCGTCGCCGGTTCACTCGGCGGGCGGCTCGTGACGGCCGGCCAGGCGAAGGGTCAACTTCCTGGCGAACTTCCGGCGGCGCTTGGGTGAGCCGGTCGTGCGATCGATGTCGGCCTCTACGTCGGCCGGGACGTCATAGCGGCGGATGTAGGCGCCGGAGAACGCCTGCACCGTCGCGGTGACCGGAATGGCGAGCAACGCGCCCGTGGCGCCGAGCAGCGCCGCGCCCGCCAGCACCGCGCCGAAGGCCACGGCGGGGTGCATGTCCAGGGTGGTCGCGGTGACGCGCGGTTGCAGTACGTAGTTCTCGAACTGCTGGTACAGCACGATGAAGCCGAGGATCCACAGCGCCGTGCTCGGCCCGTGCACCAGACCCACGATCACCGGTAGCGCACCGGCGAGATACGTGCCGACCGTGGGGATGAACTGCGAGACCACACCGACCCACAGCGCGAGGGCGAACGCCGACGGCACGTCCAGCAGCCGCAGCATGACGTAGTGCGCGAGTGTCGAAGCGAGCGCGAGCAGTGCGCGGGAGTAGATGTAGCCGCCGGTCTTGTCCACCGCGATGTCCCAGGCGCGCAACACATGCCGCTGGCGGCGCGGCGGCAGGAGCGAGCAGACGGTGGTGCGGATCCGGGGGCCGTCCGCGGCGAAGTAGTAGGTGAACAGCAGGATGCCGAGGATCTGGAAGAGCGCGCCGATCGCGGCCGTGCCGATGCCCCAGACGTTGCCCGCCAATCCGGTGAGGTAGCCCTCCAGGGTCGAGCTCCAGTCGGTGGCGTACTTCTGGATGTCCGTACTGGACAGATCCTTGTGGAAGGTGTGGTTGATCCAGTCCACGCCGCGGTCGGCGTATTCGGGGGCGTGCTGCACCAACGTGGTGACCTGCTCGACCAGCAGCGCTCCGAGCGTCCAGAAGAAGCCGACGACGAGGGCCGTCAGGACGAGGAACACCAATCCGGTCGCCGGACCACGCCGCATGCCGCGCCGCGCCAGCCAGTTCACCGCCGGTTCGATCGCGAAGGCGAGAAACAGCGAGACCAGCAGAATCGTCAGCAGGCTCCGCAGTCGCCCGAGCACCCAGAAGGCCGCCAGCAACCCGGTGACCGTCGCCGCGGCGAGCAGGAACGCGCGCGGCAGCCACGGCGGCATGCCGCGTGCGGCGATGGCCAGTCGTGGCGTCTCGTCTTCGTCCTCCGCGGGCACAAGGCCAAGGTACCCACGCCACGACCGGTTCGCGCACGACACCACGCGGCCGTACCGGTGGAGAGCGGGCTCACATGGTGGAGACGTCGATGACGAACCGGTAGCGCACGTCGCTGGCCACCACCCGGTCGTAGGCGCCGTCGATCTCGTCGGCGGCGATCAGCTCGATCTCGGCGCCGATGCCGTGCTCGGCGCAGAAGTTCAGCATCTCCTGGGTCTGCGCGATGCCACCGATCATCGAGCCCGCCAGCGAGCGGCGGTAACCGGCGAGGTTGAGCGGCTTGACGCTCAGGGGCTTCTCGGGCAGACCGAGAACCACCAGGGTGCCGTCCAGGTTCAGCAGGCGCAGATAGTCGTCCATGGGCAGGTTCGCCGACACCGTGTTCAGGATCAGGTCGAACCGGCCGCGCAGCTCGCGGAAGGTCTGTTTGTCGCTGGTCGCGTAGTAGTTGGTGGCGCCGAAGAGCTTGCCGTCGTCCTGTTTGCTCAGCGAGTGGCTCAGCACCGTGACCTCGGCGCCCATCGCGGCCGCGAGTTTGACCCCGACGTGGCCGAGTCCGCCCATGCCGATGATCGCGACCTTCTTGCCAGGCCCAGCGCCCCAGTGCCGCAGCGGCGAGTACAGCGTGACGCCCGCGCACAGCAGCGGCGCCGCGACGTCCAGGCCGATCCCTTCGGGGATGGCGACCACGAAGTTCTCGGTCACCACGATCTGCGTGGAGTACCCGCCGAGCGTGTGTCCGCCGGGCTCCACCGCCGGATCGACCGGGGTGTTGTAGGTCATGGTCGCGCCCGCGGTGCAGTACTGCTCCTCGTCGGCGAGACAGGGCGCGCAGACCCCACAGGAATCGACCATGCAGCCGACGCCGACGCGGTCGCCGACCCGGTGCTTGGTGACCGCGGATCCGACCGCGGCGACCACGCCCGCGATCTCGTGGCCCGGCACGCAGGGGTAGCGGGTTCTGCCCCACTCGTTGCGGGCGGTGTGGATGTCGGAGTGGCAGATGCCCGCGAACTTGATGTCGATCAGCACGTCGCGCGGACCCAGGTCCCTGCGGTGGATCGTGACCTTCTCGAACGAGCCATCGGCGGTGGACAGGGCATAGGCAGCGGCAGTACTCATGAGGACATGCCTACCGTCGCATGGGTGCGGTTGCCAACTGTGACACGGAAAAGGCACGCTCACGAGCTATTTTTCCGGCGGGCTGCACGGTTCGATGATCTTCGGCGGCACGCACCGGCGACAATGGATCCGGGAGGTTCGGCCGAGGCGGGAGAGCCATGGACGAAAAACGGCAGCAGTGGATCGGGGCGCGTCGCGCGCCCGGTGGTGGCCGGGTGTTCGTGCTGGTCGTCACCCTCATGCTCGTGGTCGCCGCGTTCCTCGGGTATCGCGGCGATCTCCCGGACCGCGACCGGCCCGGCCCCGCCGGGACGGCGGCCTCGGTCGCGTTCGTACCGCCCGAGCCGCTCGACGCGGGACTCGTCACCGCGGCGGTGCGCCCCGCGCTGGTCAACATCAACGCCTCGGCCGAGCGATCCGGCCCCGGCGCCGCGGGCTCCGGCATCGTCCTCACCGCCGACGGCGAGGTGCTCACCAGCCACCACGTGGTCAAGGGCGCGGACACCGTGACCGTCACCGACGTGGGCAACGGCAAGGTCTACGACGCGGCGGTGCTCGGCTACGACGCCGACGCCGACATCGCCCTGCTGGACTTGGCCGCGGCCAACGCGCTGCCGACCGCGACCATCGGCAGTTCGGCCGGATTGCGGCTGCGTGAGGAGCTCCTCGCGATCGGCAACGCGGGCGGGACCGGCGGCACGCCCACCGCGGTGCACGGCCCGCTCACCGACCTGGACAGCGCGATCGTGGCGATCAACGCCGCCGATCTGTCGCGCAAGGCGCTCAACGGGATGCTCGAGGTCGCGGCGGCGGTCACGCCGGGACAGTCCGGCGGAGCCCTGGTCGATCACAAGGCGTCCGTCGTCGGCGTCATCGCGGCGGCGTCGGGCGACGGGGCGCGCACGGCCGACCACCCGGCCAACGGCTACGCGGTGCCGATCGATGCCGCGATGCGAGTGGTCCAGCAGATTCGCTCCGGCACCCCGACCGACACCGTGCACATCGGCCCCACGGCCACGCTCGGCGTGCTCGTCTCCAACGCGCTTCCGGCCGGTACCGGAGCGCGCGTGGACATGGCGATCTTCGGCATGCCCGCCTATACCGCCGGTCTGGCCGCCGGGGACGTGATCACCTCGCTCGACGACCACACCGTCAGCAACGCGCAGTCGCTGCGCATCGCGCTGAACAGGCGCAAGCCCAACGAGACCGTCCGATTGGGCGTCACCGGCGCGAGCGGCGCGCGCACGGTGCCGGTGGCGCTGGTCGCGGGCCCGCCGAACTGATCCGGATCAGACCAGCGACAGCCAGTAGTCCTGGAAGCGCAGGAATACCAGCAGCAGCACGACCGCGTAGAACAGCGCGACGATCGTCCAGCGCCACTCGGCGAGTACTCCCAGCGGACCGCGCGAGCGCCCCCACAGCTGATCGGTGCACACCGCGAGCAGCGGCGTGATGATCGCCCACACCACCATGCAGTACGGGCACAGCGCGTTGATCCGGTACAGGCTCTGGAAGATCAGCCAGCAGATGAAGCCGACCCCGAGCAGGGTGCCCAGCCACAGTCCGCCCCAGACCCAGCGCGGGAAGCCGACCCCGGCCACCGACAGCACGCCGAGCGTGACGACGACCGAGAACCCGACGATGCCGATGAGCGGGTTCGGGAACCCGAAAACCGCGGCCTGATCGGTCACCATCACCGACCCGCAGGACAGGATCGGGTTGATGCTGCACGACGGCGTGTAGCCGGGATCGGTGAACAGCTTGAACCGTTCCACGGTCAGCGCCACGGCGGCCAGCCAGCCGGCCAGCCCACCGATCAACAGGACCCACGCGGCCCGGGGCCCCGCGGTGATCACTGGCCCGCGGCGGCGCTGATCACGGGTGCGAGACCGCCTGCGCCGAAGACCTGCTGGCTGGACTCGACCTTCTTGCCGTTGACGAACACCGACGGGGTCGACTGGATGCCGCTGTCCAGCACCTCTTTGGTGCGGGCCTGGACGTACTTGTCGTACTTGTGGTCGGTGATGCACTGGGCGATCGCGTCGTCGGTGTAACCGGCGCTCTTGGCGATCTGGACCAGCTGATCGTCGGTCAGGCCCGCGCCGCCCTCCGGGGGCTGCTGGGCGAACATCGTCTTCAGCCAGGCCTGGTACTTCGATGGGTCGGCCTCCGCGACACAGTAGGCGGCGTTGGCCGCGCGCGAGGAGTAGCGCGTGGTGGACGCCTTGTCCAGGAAGGCGATGATGTTGTACTCGACCACCGCGGTGCCGTTGGCTACCGCGTCCTCGAGCACCTGTCCATTGGCCGCCTCGAAGGCCTTGCACGCGGGGCACTGGAGGTCGGCGACGACCCGCACGGTGACCTTCGCGTCCGGCTTGCCGACGCGGACGGCGCCGTTGTCGGTGATCGAGGCGGGCACGGGGCCCGCGTTCGCGGTGCCGGTCGCGGCGATGGACGGAGCGGGGCCGGGATCGTCCTTGTGGGCCTTCTTCACCGCGATGCCGATGCCGATCGCCGCGATCAGCGCGACGAGCACGGCGGCGACGGCCACCTGGATCAAGATCTTGCGGTTGCGGTCGGCGCGTTCCGCCGCCAGCAGCGGGTTCGATTTCCCACCCTGGTTTTTGCTCACCGTGCGCTCACCACGCCTTTCGCTCGCCGGACGTTTTCTGCCGCCACGATCGTAGATCCGCCGACCATCTGCCCGCGTGATCGGCCCACAGCCGCCATCATCGTCGGCTTACCTGAGAGATTCCGTAAAACAGGGCGTAGCGGCGGTTCGGAAGGCACCGGGAAACCGGCCGGGGCAGGCGGTATGAATAGTAGGATGACTGTTCTCGGTGTTGTGTTCCGCCCCCAAAATCCCCCCGAACTGCTCCGCGAGGCGACCCGCGTGGCCGAGACGACGGGGCTGGAGGAATTGTGGCTGTGGGAGGACTGCTTTCTGGAAAGCGGGATCGCCACCGCCGCAGCCGCGCTGGCCTGGACCGAACGGCTGCGCATCGGCATCGGGCTGTTGCCCGTACCGTTGCGCAACGTCGCGCTCACCGCCATGGAAGCGGCGACGCTACATCGGCTATTCCCGGACAGGCTGATCCTCGGTGTCGGGCACGGCGTCCAGAGCTGGATGGGACAAGTCGGCGCACGCGTGGAGTCGCCGATGACCCTGCTCGGCGAGCACCTGTCCGCGCTGCGCGCGCTACTGGCCGGTGAGCGGGTCACCACCTCGGGTCGCTACGTGTGCCTCGACGCCGTCGCGCTGGACTGGCCGCCCATTCGAGCGCCGAAGGTCTACGCGGGCGCGCGCGGCCCGCGGTCGATCCGGCTGTCCGGCGAGCACGCCGACGGCACTCTGCTCGATTCCGTCGCCGACGCCGACGGCGTCCGCGCCGCCCGCACGCTGATCGATGCGGGTCGCGCCGCCGTGGGTCGCGCCGACCGGCACGAGGTGATCGCGAATCTGCTCGCGGTGACCGGTCCGGACGCCGAGGCTCGCCTGGCCACGGAACGGACGCCGGAGCACGCGCCCGGCGCGGGCGTCGCCGGTGACGCGCATACGGTCGCCGGAGCCGTCACGCGGCTGGCCGAAGCGGGCGCCGATACGGTCGTCCTGCAGACCACTGCCGACGACACCGACCCGGCCGCGTTCATCCGCTTCGTGGCGGAGGAGGTCCGGCCACTGGTCCGCTGACGCTAGGCCCGCGCAAGCCGCCGTTTCTGCGCCTCGACGTCGAAGGTCGGTTGCGGCCAGTCGAGGTCGAGCCGCTCGAGGGCCGCGATCAGCAGTTCGGTGACGGCGAGCCGGGAGAACCACTTACGGTCGGCGGGCACGACGTGCCAGGGCGCGTACTCGGTGGACGTGCGGTCCAGCATCGCCTGGTACGCGTCCAGGTACGCGGGCCAGAACGCGCGCTCATCGATGTCGGACGGGTTGAACTTCCAGTATTTGTCCGTGCGTTCCAGTCGCTCGGCCAGCCGCCGCTTCTGTTCGTCGAGCGAGACGAACATGGCGACCTTCACCAGCGAGGTACCCTCGTCCACCAGTTCCCGCTCGAACGCGTTGATCTCGTCGTAGCGCGGCTCCCACACCGTCGGCGGCACCAGATTGTGCACCCGCACCACGAGCACGTCCTCGTAGTGCGAGCGATCGAACACCCCGAGCTGACCAGCGCGCGGCAGCGCCTTGCGGATGCGCCACAAATAGTGATGGCGGCTCTCCTCCGGCGTCGGCACGCCGAACGCGGCATGGTCGACGCCCTGCGGGTCGACCGAGCCGATGACGTGCCGGACGATGCCGCCCTTGCCCGCGGTGTCCATGCCTTGCAGGATCAGCAGCACGTTGCGCCGGTCGCCGCCTGCCCGGCCGTTGGCGTACAGCTTCTCCTGCAGATCCGACAGCACTTGGGCGCGTTCGGCGAGCAAGGGCACGCCCGCCTTCTTGCCGCCGGTGAACCCCGGCGTCCCGGAGGTGTCCAGCTCGGCTACGCGCAAGCCATCGGCTCGCATGGCCTCGGTGGGCGGCACCGTCCACAATTTCGGCATGGCTCCAACCTAATCGCGCGGCGGTCCGGCCACGTCACACTTGCGCGAGCCGCAGTAACTGAGTGGCGAATTCCTCGTCCGACACCGGGGTGAGGATGAGATCGTGCGCGGTGGTGAGCAAGTAGCGACCGTCGCCGGTGAAGTCCAGCCAGGTGCGATGGCGGGTGGGCGGGGACATCGGGTTCTCCGGCTGCACCGTGACGGTGATGAAGCCACGGCCGTCCACCGGCTTGCGCAGGGTTTGGCGGAACTTCGCCGCGCCGCGATGGCCATTGGTGACGAACGGCTCGGTGCGATCCGGATTCAGCACCGCGTCCTGCGGCTCCCGCATCGGGGCGAGCTTGCCCGGTCGCGCCGAACCGATGATCTGCACCAAGCGTTCGCCCACGGCACGGGCGTGGCACATCTGAACGGTCACCCGGTCCGGCGTGGCGACCAGAATGCCCGCGTGGTTGTGCACCACCGCGGCGAACGCGAGGATCCGTTCGGTCTCGGACCCGCTGCCGTTGCGCGAGAGCGCCGAACGCTCGCCGGAGACGGTGATGGTGGTCGCGTCGTTGCGCGCGCAGAGCACCAGCGCGGCGGCGAGATCCGGATCGGCTTGGCGGGCGAAGCGCTGCGGCAGATGGAGGGCGTGGTACTCCGACTCGGTCCGCGCGGTGGCCGAAGGGACCATGTTGACCGGGTAGGGCCTGCGGTCCAGGCTCGTTTCGTTCGTCCAGACATGCGTGAACTCGTCCGGGGTGAGCACCCATTTCACCGTGCGCCGCCTCCGCGCGCGGAATCCGGATCGCCGGGTGCGTTATCGGCCGCCGAACCTTCCTGCGGCCGGGGGAATCGGGGAACGCGGTCGCCGGTGGCGGGCATCGTCGGGGTGTAGACGTAAGTCATCGTGTCCCGGACATCCGCTTCGATGTCTGCCGCCGCACTATCGTGTTCCATCCTACGTTTTCCACCGTAAACCGCTTCTGCGGCCGGGTCCGCCAGCGGCCGATACCGCTGCGGCGGCGCGATCGCGCCCCGGACCGTCTGCGCGGCATCGCTATTCAACTCCATCAGCCGAGCGACCGCCCGGCACACGTCGTGCGTATCCCCGCCCGCGCGGACGAACTGCCTGGTCGCGCTCACCGCGGCGTCGGCTGCCCGGCCCGACCAGCGCGCGAATTCCCGGTTGGTGGCATCGGAGAAGGCTTGGAACGCTTCGGCCACCGCGGTCGCGTTGGCCTGCCATGCCGCGGCGATCCGGCCCAATGCCGCCGGGTCGAGCGCTTCGTGCACCAGCTCCCAGATCTGCTGGTGGGTGTAGGCGCCGAACAGTTCCCGATCCGGCGCGTAGGCGGGATCGGTCGCGTCGTCGGTGAATCCGGCCAATTCCTGCCGGATGCCGTCGGCGGCGGCGCGTGCCGTGGAGTCTGCCATCCGTCGTCCCCCTCAGTCGGTCCCGGCGCGCGGGTGCGCGCTCAACGGGGCTCCAGATAGTCGGCGACCAGCCGCAGCGCGGCCTGATTCGCCGCCTCGGCGTCGGCCAGCCGATTGGCCGCGGCGAGATACGCGGCCTTGAACAGCAGCGCCGTTTCCTGGAACGCTGCCAGGGTGTCCAGGTATTGCCTTCCCTTCGCGGAGAACCCGCGGGTGAGGCCGTGCCCGGTGGGCAGATCGGGGAAGCCGGTCACGTCGGTGACGAGGTGTTCGCCTGCCATCGCGCGGCCCAGATCGTCGACCAGTTGGTCGCACGCGGCGGCGAGATTCTCCGCGACCGCCGTGTCCAGCTCGAACCTTTCGCTCCCGCCCGCGCCGATGGCCGCCGCGTACAGCTCGCGCGCCGTCCCCTGTCCGGTATCGGGTACCGCCACGTGGAAGCCCCCTTCCGCTCGGTCCTGTTCGTACCGCGCTGTACTGGATTCGCACTTTACCGGGCGGTTCAGCGCGGCGGACCGCCTCGGTACGGGCTTGTGTGAAGGCCTCTGCCCCCGTCTCCGCCGTTGTTACACTGACCAGCGGTCCGAGGGGCGGTGTGGGGAAGGCGACCGGTGGCCGGAATCGATGGCGTAGTCCCGAAGTATCTGCAGATCTCGGGGCATCTTCGGGATCTGATCGAGCGCGGGGAGTTGGCTCCCGGCGCCGAGGTGCCGTCCGAGCGCGAACTCGCCGCCCGCTGGAAGGTAGCCCGCCCGACCGCGGCCAAGGCGCTGAACACGCTGCGGCAGCAGGGAATCGTCACGTCACGTCGTGGGTCGGGCACCTATGTGGCCGAACGCTCGGCGCTGATGCGCGAGAGCGCGCCCCGATACGGACCGTCCGCGTCCCAGCCCGATTCGGTGACCGTGCTGGGAGCTGAAATGGTGGAAGGACCGCGGGAGGTCACCGAATCGCTCGGTCTCCCGACGGCGGATCCGGTGATCAGCTTGAAGCTGTTGTCCGAGAACGGCTCCGGGGCAGTGCGGCTTGTCACGTGCTGGTATCCCGGTGCATTCGCCGCGGCCGCCACGCTGGTGCACGGGACGGTGCCCGTACCGGGCGGAGTCGTGCGGCATCTGGAAAACGTGATCGGCCGCGCCGCCGCAGTCGTGCGCGAGAGCGTCGGCGCCCGGCTGGCCACGGACGACGAACGCCACCGTCTCGCGCTGCCGCATCCGGCGGCGGTGCTGGTCGTGCACCGCATCGGTCTGGACGTCCACGGTGTCGCGCTGGAGTACCGCCAGAGCGTCCACCCGCCCGGCCGCCCGATCATGGAGCGCGTGTATCCGGCCAGGTCAGCGACCGATTTCCGCCGTTGACACCCCTGTGCCGCAACTGGCATAGTCCACTTGTCGGAAGTATCGAAGGGTGGGAGGGGCGATGTCCGATCAGTTGACCGTCGGCGGCTGGGTGGTCGTGGGGGAGCAGTGCTCGGTCCGCTTGGCCCCGGTACCGCGCGACGACTTCCTGGCCTTCGTGTTCGAGAGCAGCGGAACCGAATTCGAATTGGCCTTGGCGCCCGCGATCCTGCACCGCATGGTCGATCTCGGGACCGCCCCGTCCGCGCCGTGACATCGGCGAGCCATCACCGCGGCGGATCGCCTTACGCGCACCGTGGTTCGCGGCGGTTCCTGCCGACGCCTGCGGAACAAGCTGGGGGCCGAAAGTCAGTGCGGGTGCGTGCTTTCGGCTATCTCCGCGAATGTGGTCTACGCGTCGATGAAAAGGTCGTTGGCGAGCGCGCCGGAGCCCGGTACGACCCGGTAGTGGTCCAGGTCGGTGCGGCCATGGGAAGCGAGGACATCCTCGTCCAGCAGGAGCTGACCGGTGTAGGTCGCCGCAGGGCTGGTGACGATCAGTAAAGCGGCGTCCGCGCAGATGAACGGGTTGCGGGACGCGGCGACGGCTTCCGCGCCGCCGAGCAGGTTGCGCACCGCGGCAGTGTCGATCTTCGTGCGCGGCCACAGGGAGTTCACGGCGATGCCGTAGGGCCGGAACTCATGTGCCAGACCGACGGTGGCGACGCTGACACCGTATTTGGAGACGGTGTAGGCCACGCCGTTGCCCACGTGCTCGGGGTTCATGTTGAGCGGCGGTGAGAGGGTGAGGATGTGTGGATTCCGCCCGGCCGTCGCCGAGGCGCGTAGATGTGGCAGCGCCAGCTTGGACAGCAGGAACGGCGCGCGGACATTGACGGACTGCATGTGGTCGTAGCGCTGCATGCCCAGCTGCTCGGCGCCCGTGAGATCGACCGATCCCGCGTTGTTGACCAGGATGTCGATGCCGCCGAAGCGCTCGGCGATCCGATCGACCGCTTCCGCCATTGCCTTGTCGTCGCGGACATCCGCCACCAGCGGCAGGACCGCGCCGCCCGCGGCCTCCGCCTCTGCGGCGGCGGTGTGGATGGTGCCGGGCAGTTTGGGGTGCGGCTCCTGGGTACGGGCGATCATCGCGACGTTCGCGCCTTCCGACGCGAATCTGATCGCTATCGCCAGGCCGATACCACGGCTGGCCCCGGTGACGACGGCGGTCCTTCCCTCGAGCAGATCCCCGGTGGCCTCTCCTCGGGCGGACGCGGGCGTGGGTAGGGGACTGTTCATGGCTGGGTCCTCTGGCTGGAATACGCGATCTTGTGGAGTGAGGCTAGCTGGCATTCGCCGGGAGCGGGACAGATCCGTTGTCCCCGAGCTGTTTACAGCGGCTTGCGGGCGGCTGCTCGCCGTGCCCGAGGGGACGATCGAAGCCGGTGCGTCCATACGCGGCGGTCGTTTGAAAAAGCAATTGGATTTCTCGGCGATCCGGGGAACCGACAGCAGTCGGGATGCGTCCAATAACAGTGACGACCTTTTGAACGATGCACAGGCGGGCCTGGGGGTGAGGGGATCGGTGCGATGTCGGATGCGAACAACGCAGGTGCGATGGCGACCCGGACGGTGCCGCAGCCTCCGTTCTCGCCGGGGTTGCTGGCCGATCTGCATGCCGGCAATGTGACGGCCGCGCAGCGCGAGCAGTTGTGGCCGATCGTCTCGCGTGATCCGCAGGCGGTGCGGTATCTGCGCGGGCTGGATGAGATCAGCGCGGAATTGGGTGCACTGAGCCGGGAGGAACGCGTCATCCACGCCATGCCCGAGGACGTCACCGCCCGGCTGACCGAATTCATCGAAGCACTCCGATCATCCCAGGACGCCACGGTCCATGTGATTGCGCGCGGGCGGGCGGGCGAATCCCGGCTCGATATCGAATATTCCGAACGCGGCGCGGCTCCCTCGGTCACTGTCGACGAGCACCGCCGCACCAGGGCGCGCTGGTTCGCCGCGGCAGCCGCGGCGATCGTCGCCCTTGCCGGAGCCGGCGCGGCCATCGCGACGATGGACAGCCGTGACCACCCAGCCCCCACCGCGCGACCCACCATCGGGAATGACGAAGTCACCGCCACCATGGCCCTCGGCGCGCTGGGCCGCCACACCGTCAGCGGCTCCCTCGCCGACCCCGAAGCGCTGCAACGCTGTGTCCACGCGAACGGGCTCGACCGCACCGTCCTCGGCTCGGCCGACATCGCGTTCCAGGGCGGCGACGCGGTGCTCATCCTGCTCAGCGGCCCGCATCCGCCCGCCGTCACCGCATTGGTCGTCGGAACCGGTTGCGATACCGGTGACTCGCAGCGGCGGGTATTGCAGGACATCGGCTGACCGCGCGCGGTCACGGTCCACCGCGCACGGCCCGGGCCCGCCTGCGCGTAGGCTATGACAGTCGTCATGAACATGGGAGGAGAAAGGTGGCCGAAACGCCGCAGGCGCGGGATCGGATGGTGGCAGGCGCGGCCGACATGATCCGCCGCCGCGGTCTGAACGCGACCAGCGTGCGGGAACTGGCCAAGCACGCCCAGGCTCCGCTGGGATCCACTTACCACTACTTCCCCGGCGGCAAGGCGCAACTGGCGGCCGAAGCGGTGCGCTTCGCCGATGCGCTGGCCGCCCGCAAACTCGCGCAGGGCTTGCCCGCCGGGCCGGTCGCCGGATTGCGGTCGTTCGTCGACATGTGGCGGAAGGTCCTGGTGGACAATGATTTCCACGCAGGCTGCCCGGTGCTCGCGGTCTCGATCGAAGACCAAGGGGACGACGACGACGAGCCGCAGCGCGCCGCCGCGACCGCGTTCGAGAACTGGACCGGGCTGCTGACGCGGTCGTTGCGCGACCACGGCGCGAGCGAGGCAGACGCCGAGCAGACCGCCACCCTGATCGTCGCGGCGCTCGAGGGCACGGTGGCGATGTGCCGAGTGGAGCGCAGCATCCGTCCGCTCGATCGGACCGTGGCGAAGCTCGAGTTCCTGATCCGGACGGTCACCCGCGATTGATCACCGCGCTCCGGCGCACGCTGTTCCCGTCGCCGACTGAATGGGCTTCGTCGCGCTGACGTACTGGAGCAGGCGATGCACCCGCTGGTCGATCTCCACCAAGCCCTCCTCGGCGAACAGCGCGGGAAAGGTCCGGCCGCCGAACACCCGAAGTCCGCTCAGACCGCCGACGACGCGGCTCATCTCACCGATGGGGTTGGCGGCCCGGTGGCTGGTGGTGATGGCGATGCGGCCACCGGGGGCGAGGACGCGGATCATCTCGCGAGCGGCGACGAGCGGGTCCGGGATGAGGTAGAGCGCGCCGAAACAGCAGACCGCGTCGAAGGTTCCGTCCGCGAACGGGAGTGTGCGCGCGTCGCCGCGCAGATACCCGACTCGCGGTCCGGCGTTGTCCGCGACGGCGCGTGCCAGCATCGGCTCGGAGTAGTCCAAGCCGATCGCGTAGCCGTCGCCGGACAGAGATTCACTCAGGTATCTGGTGAAATTTCCCGGCCCGCATGCGATGTCGAGCACCTTTTGCGCGCCGCCGAGCCGCAGGGTGGAGACCGCGTCGCGCCGGTCGGACGCGGTCGTGCGCCCACTGGCGAGATAGAACAGCGCCGGTCGCCAGGCCCGCTCGTACACCGCGGCGAGCGCAGGGGCATTCATCGTCTTCCGTGCGAGATTCACCGGAGTGCGTCCCTCAGGCGCGGTCGACGGTGATCGTCATGCCCGCCGCGCGCAGTCGCTCGGTGAGCGCGTCGCCCATTGCCGCGGCCGGGGTGAGAATGCCCGCGAGCTCGGGTTGCTTCTCCGTGTCGAACGCCAGGCACAGACCGCTCTCGCCGAGCAGTACGGCGGTGGCCTGGTAGCCCGGGTCGCCGGTGCCGGAGAAGGTGGCCACGTATTTCGCGCCCGAGGTGGTGTGCGCGAACGTCTTCATAGAGAACCAGCCGCTCTTGCGGGCCTGCTCGCTCGGCCCGGTGCCCGGCTTGGGCAGCACGCGATCGAGCAGCTTGCGGCCCGCCGACGCCCGCGACAGCAGCGCCCCCGCGGTCATGCCCGCCACGATGCCGCCCGCCATGCCCGCCGCGACCAGCGGCGCCACCCGGGACTTCCCCGCGCTCATCACTTCGCGGTAGCGGAAGTTCTTGCCGTACACCCAGCCGAGCAGGCCGTTGCTGCGGCGCACGACCTTGGTGTTGTGCGCGGCCATGACGAACGTGCTGACCCACCCGTCCAGGCTGGGGTCGATCGCGCTCGCCCGCGACAGCGCCTGATCGGACTGGCGGCCGACGTCGGGATCCATCGACCTGTCCGGGCTCAGCGAGTACGGGTGCGACATCACCTTGCCCTTGGCCGGGTCGGCGGCGATCGCCTCCATCATGGCGCGGCCGGAATCGATGGTGCCGCCGCTGACGCCGCCCTTGAGCGAAGCCACCAGCGTGGTGTCGACGAGCTCACCGGTGTTGTCCTCGACCGTGCGGCGGTAGAGCTGATACACGCTCAGATCGGACGGAATCGAGTCGTAGCCGCAGGAATTCACGATCTTCGCGCCCGTGGCGACGGCCTGTTCGTGATAGTTGTCGATGGCGTCGCGGATGAACAGCGGCTCGCCGGTGAGGTCGGCGTAATGGGTGCCTGCCTTCGCGCACGCCGCCACCAGCGGCATCCCGTAGCGCAGGTACGGGCCGACGGTGGTGACCACGACTTTGGTGCGCGCCGCCAGCTCGTCGAGCGCGCTCTGGTCTGTCGAGTCGGCCACCACCAGACCCCAGTTCGCGGCCGTCGGGCCGAGGCTGTCGCGTACGGCGGTCAACTTGTCCAGCGATCGTCCCGCCAGCGCGATTCGCGCGGATTCCGGCGCGGCCTCGGTGAGATACTCCGCGGTCAGCTTGCCGACGAAACCCGTCGCGCCGAAGAGCACCAGGTCGAATTCCCGTGTGTCTGCCATGGTCTTCCGTTCTGCGGTCGTGCCGCCGTTCGGCGGCTACTTGGTGGTCTTCTTGCGCGGCCGTTGCGGCGCGGCGTGCGGGCGGTCGGCGAGCCAGGCGTGATGGGCCCGGCCGAGCTCGGTGACCGGTGGTTCGTCGTAGAGCCATTCCCTGGAGATGCGATGCCAGTTCGCGGTGCAGCCGAGGTGACCGAGCATGCCGAAGGTCAGGAAGTCGGCGCGGCGTGAAAAGAGGTGCTCCGGCGGCAGATTCTGCTGCTTCATACCGGTGAACTCGCTGGCCCTCGGGTCGACCGCGAGCAGGAAGGCGCCGCTGGCGAGCTCGGGAGTGATGGTCAGTTCCTCGTCGACCAGACACCATTCCGAAGCAGCCAGCACGTATTCCAGGCACTCTTCGGCGCCGATCTCCTGCGGTGAGATGACGCCGCGCTTGATCATCAACTCGCGCAGATCTTCCGCGCGATCTTCTGCCGCGGCACGCAGACAGACCAGCTCGAATTGCACGTGCTCGGCGTCCATGCGATTGAACAATCCGAAATCCAGGAAGCCGACCCGGCCGTCCCCCGCCAGCAGCACGTTGCCCGGATGCGGGTCGCCGCAGAATTCGTTGAAGGTGAACAGCGATCCCACGTAGAACCGGTAGATGATCTCGCCGATCCGGTTGCGCTCCGCTTGGGGCAGCTGCCGGATCTCCTCGAAACCCTTGCCCTCCACGTATTCGGTGACCAGCACCCGCGTGGTGGAGAACTCCGGCAGCGAGCGCGGGACGATGACGAACGGATGCCCGGCGTACAACTCGGCGATCTGCAACTGGGTGGCCGCCTCGGCCCGGTAGTCCAGCTCGGCCTCCATGTTCAGCCGTAGCTCGTCCAGCACCGCGGGCGTCACCCACGGCATCGCGGACTGGAGCACGCGCCGGAACATCGCGAGATTCTTCAGATCCGCGCGCACCGCGGCATCGATGCCCGGATACTGCACCTTCACCGCGACCTGGCGACCGTCGTGTAGTCGCGCCCGGTACACCTGGCCGATCGAGGCGGCGGCGACGGGCTCGGCGTCGAACTCGGCGAATACCGCGTCGAGCGGCTTTCCGAAATCGTCCTCGATCACCTGGCGCATGGCCGCGAAGGAGACCGTCGGAGCCGCGTTGCGCAGCACGGCCAGGCGTTTCTGGAACCGCTCCCGATGGTCCTCTGGCACCAGATCCAGATCGAGCACCGACATCATCTGGCCGAGCTTCATGGCGACGCCCTTCATGGTGCCCAGCACCGTGACCACCTGCTCGGTGGTGCGGATCATCGATTCCTCGGCCATCTTCGCCCGGACGGCCTCGGATCTGCCCCGCATGGTCAACCGCGTGCGCTGGGTGCGAAGGACCGAACTGGCTGCCACCGCGCCCAGCTTCGTGCCACGAGCAAGCCGAGAGGTCGGTACTTGCTTCGCCATCGAGGTACCTCCGTTGGTGCCGCGGTCGGAGCGACGGACGCGGGCGGCAGCGTGCGGGATACCCGCACGGACCGCCGCCGAGTACGGCGCCTGCGGTGACGCAACGCACTCGGCGCACCGCTCGGGTTCAGACTAGCCAAGGTTTCGGCAAAGTCGAGAGTGCTGGTGAACTTTTGCAAGCGCTCCAGCTAGCACGAGGGCCGATGGCTCGATTCAGTCTTGCGCCGGCGTCTCGGGGGCGGGCAGCACGTGCTGCTGCGCGTTGAACGCGGCGGGTGAACCACCCGCGCGGGCCATGCCCTCGATAGCGCTCCAGGCGAGCATGGTGAGGTAATCGATCACGTCCTCGCGGGACAGCGACTTGTTGGTGGTCCACCAGTGCGTGGCCAGCTGGATGCCGCCGACCAGCACGTACGACGCCAGCGCGGCGCCCTCGGTCGCCACGCCCCGGTCCTTGGCACGATCGGTGATCACCGCGCACACCACCTCGGCGAAGAGCTTCTCGAACTCCGCGAGCGAGGACTGGTCGGCCGAGCCGTTGCCCATGATGAAGCGGTAGACCTCGGGGTCCTCGTCGACCGTGCCGACGTACTCGGCAAGAGCCGAGCGCACCAGCTGGTATTCGTCGGCGTCCAGGCTGATCGCGCCGTACACCCGTGGCATCAGCGTGGTCTCGATGAACCGCTGCATGGTCGCGTGGACGAGGTCGTTCTTGTCGGAGAAGTAGCGGTAGAGCACGGTCTTGGAGACGCCGATCTCCGCGGCGATCTCGTCCATGCCCGCGTTGCTGCCGCGGGCGCGCACGGCGGCGAGAGTGCCGTCGACGAGTTCCTCTCTGCGGTCGATCTTGTGTTGCCGCCACCGGCGCTTGCGGCCGTCCATCCGGCCGCCGCGCACCGCCGACGGTCGCTCGCCGACATCGACAAGGTCTTCGGTGGACAGCGTGGGCTCCCTCGTTCGTAAGTGCTCCGGTGGCTACCAGCTTAGGTCCCCGATACCCGTGATATGCGCTTTTGAGCCCGGATGCGGTAGGAACCACAGTTCGGGCGTGTCCGGCGCCCGGCACGTCCGGTTTGTGCGCAGGCACTCACCCCGCTCGCTCACTTCGCCGCGCACAGCAGAATGGGAGGCATGGAGAAAGCTCCCGGCAACACCGCGGTGCTGAACGCCCGGGGCGAGCGCGACGGAGGCGCCGCGCCCGCCGCCGTGCCCCTCGGCTTCGCCGCCGTGCTCGACGAGGCGGCCAAGCGTCGTGACCTCTGGCGGATGAAGGCGTTCGCCACCGGGCTGCTCGCCCTGGCCACCGCGATCTATCTGTTCTGCCGCTGGACCGAATCGCGCGGGGCGGGCGGCGACTGGGTCGGCTACCTGCGGGCCGCCTCGGAGGCGGGCATGGTCGGCGCGCTGGCGGACTGGTTCGCGGTGACCGCCCTGTTCCGTCACCCACTCGGCCTGCCCATCCCGCACACGGCGATCATCCGGCGGAAGAAAGACCAGCTCGGCGCCAGTCTCGGTACGTTCGTCGGCACGAACTTCCTGGCACCCGAGGTGGTGTCGGCCAAGGTGAACTCGGCGCAGATCTCCTGGCGGGTCGGGCGTTGGATGGCCGATCCGGGTCATGCCGCGCGCGTGGCGCAGGAGAGCTCGACCATCCTGCGCGCCGTCGTCGGCGTACTGCGCGACGAGGACGTTGAGCAGGTCATCGACAACACCATCGTCAAGAGGATCGCCGAGCCCCTGTGGGGTCCGCCGATCGGACGGGTGCTGGCGGAACTGCTCGCCGACAACCGGCAGTTGGCGTTGCTGGATCTGCTCGCCGAGCGCGCGCACCAGTGGGCCCTCGGATCCCAGGAGACGATCGATCGGATCGTGTTGCGGGACGCGCCGCAGTGGGCGCCGAAATTCGTCAACATCTTGCTTTCCGAACGGATCTACCGGGAACTGGTCGAGTTCACCTGGAAAGTCCGCTCCAATCCGGAGCACGAGGTCCGTCTCGCCGCGAACCGGTTCCTGGAGGAATTCGCCGAGGACCTGCAATTCGATGACGCCATGATCAAAAAGGCGGAGCGGATCAAGGCGCAGATCATGGGCCGGGAGGAGATCACCGGGCTCGCCTCGGCTACTTGGCGCGCGGCGAAGCGGCTGATCCTGGAGTCCGCCGACGATCCGAGCAGCACGCTGCGGCGCAAGGTCGCCGAGAACGTGCAGCAGCTCGGCGAACGCTTGCGCGACGACGCGGACATGCGGGCCAAGGTCGACAACTGGATCGATCGCGGTGCGCGCTACTTGGTGGAAAACTACGCCGGTGAGATCAGCACCCTGGTCACCGACACGGTTGCCCGGTGGGATGCCGAGGAGGCCAGCAAGAAGATCGAATTGCAGGTCGGCCGGGATCTGCAATTCATCCGCATCAACGGAACCGTCGTCGGTTCGCTTGCCGGACTGACGATCTACACGATTTCCCACCTGATGTTCGGCGGTTGATCCGCGGCGTGCGGAACGTTTGCCGAAACGCTGCTAGCAGACTGCTTGCAATAGCTAGCACCCTGACCTAGAATCGAATTCGTACAACCGCCAGAAGGTGAGTGATGGCTGACCAGCCCGAGGTTTCCGCCGAGTACACCGAGAGATCGGACGAGCATTCGTCCGGCATCGGCGAACGAGGGGGTCGCGTCGTCAGTGCGGCGCACGACATCGGAGGCTTCATCAGGGCGCAGCGGGAAGCCGCGCAAGTCTCGTTGCGTCAGCTCGCCCAGCTGGCGGGGGTGAGCAATCCGTATCTCAGTCAGATCGAGCGCGGACTGCGAAATCCGTCCGCCGAAGTGCTCACGCAGATCGCGAAAGCGCTGCGGGTCTCCTCGGAGGTCTTGTACGTACGGGCTGGCTATCTCGAGCAGCGGCCGCACAGTCCGGTCCGGGATGCACTGCTCGCCGACACGTTCATCAGTGAGCGGCAGAAGCAGGTGCTGCTGGACATCTATGAATCGTTTCGCCGGGAAAACGGAGGAAACGAGGTAGGGGGGGACGTATGGGACAGCGACGTTCCGCGCACGACAACCGAAACTCCGCCACGCCAGGAGAACGAAACACCATGACCGAGAAGAACGCCACCGTCACCAAGCCCCTGCTCGCCACCGTCGGCGCGGGTGATGCCCTCTACGCTGCCGTCAACGACGTTTTCGCCCAGGTGCGCGAGCGTGCGGCCGCCACCGAGGTGCAGGCCCGGGTGGAGGAGGCGCGCGAGCGCTTCGCCAACGTTCCCGCCGACGTCCAGGACCGGTTCGAGTCGCTGCGCGAGCGGCTGTCCGGCCTGCCGTCGGAGCTGCCGGACGACCTCGCCGAACTGCGCGAGAGGTTCACCGCCGAGGAGCTGCGCGCGCTGGCCGAGAAGTACTACCGGCAGGCGCTGGACATCTACGCCGACCTCGCCGTCCGCGGTGAGGAGACGATCGAGCGGCTGCGCGCCAACCAGGTCGTCGAGGAGCGGATCGGCAAGGTCGAGACGCTGTACGGCGACGCGGTCAGCCGCGCCGAGGACGTGCTCGGGCGCGTCAACGGACTGATCGGCCGCCCGGCGAAGGTCGAGGCCGACGAGGAGACCGACCCGGCGCCGGTCGTCGAGGCCGAGGTCGTCGAGGTGACCACCGAGGCCACCCCGGCTCCGGCCGTGAACGGTGAGGCCAAGAAGGCTCCGGCCAAGAAGGCCCCCGCGGCCAAGAAGGCTCCGGCCAAGAAGGCCGCTCCCAAGAAGGCCTGAACGGCCCGCGGCTGAAGCGATTCGACGCCCTCGCGCACCCCTGGTGTGCGGGGGCGTTGCTTCTATGATGGGTGGGGTGAATATGGTGCACGGATTGACCGGGATGATCCTGCTGGTGCTGTGGCTGGCGGCGCTCGGTGCGACGATTTTCGCGCTGATCCACGCCGTGCGTCAGCGTCCGGACGCGTTCACCGCGGTGGACAAGCTGACCAAGCCGATCTGGCTGGCGATTCTCGGGGCGGCTGTGCTCGTGCTCCTGCTCTCGCCCGCGGGTCTGGGCCTGCTCTCCTTCGCGGCGATCATCGCCACGGGCGTCTACTTGGCCGACGTCCGGCCCAAGGTGGACGAGGTGCAGCGGGGTCCGCGCTGGTGAGGGCGGAGTTCGCCGACAGGTAAGGGTGCTTGCACTAGCAAGCGGCGCGAATCGGGGTTACTGTATCTGGCAGTAACACAAAGGAGTGTCCGATGCGTGCCATGCTGCCGACCGCGTTGACGAGCTTCCGGGGCCTGCTCCGGAGCTTGCGCGACGCGCACAGCGCCGACTTGCGGTCGCGTACCTACCAGACCGCCGCGTTCAACCCGCCGACCGAGCCTCGCGAGGTGATTCCGGTCCGGACCGGTGACGGCGTCCGGCTGCGCGTACACGCCTACGGCCCGTCGGATGCCCCCGCCATCGTGCTCGTCCACGGGTGGACCTGCTGCCTGGAATACTGGAATCCGCAGATCAACGCGTTCGCCGGAGACTATCGGGTGATCGCGTACGACCAGCGCGGTCACGGCGAGAGCGAATACGGGTCGGGCGAGCTGACCATGGAGCTGCTGGCCGACGACTTGGCCGCCGTGCTCGACGCCGCGCTCGCGCCCGGGCAGCGGGCCGTGCTCGTCGGCCACAGCCTCGGCGGCATGACACTGCAAGCGTGGGCGGGCCGCTATCCCGAGCGGGTCGCGCGTCAGGCGCTCGCGGTGCTGCTGACCAATACCGCGGCGGACCGGTTGATCCTGGAGACGACGGTCGTGCCGCTGCTGAACCGTCCGCTGCGGCTGCTGCAGTTGAAAGTGCCCCTGCCGTTCCTGTTCGGCAGGCTCGGGCTCGGCGCCCCGATGGTCTTCCCGCCCATCGCGCCGGTGCGCTGGCTGTTCGCGCGTCAGATCCTCAGCACCGCGGCCAAAGGCGAGCTGTTGGATTTCAGCATGGCGATCGTGCGGTCGTGTCCCGCGCGAGTGCGCGCCAAGTTCGGATTTCTGCTGGCCACGATGGATGTCGGGGAGTCGGCCCGGAATCTGGTGGTCCCCACGACGGTGATCTCGGGGCAGTTCGACGACATGACGCCGCCGGTGCACTCCGAGCGGATCGTCGAAATGCTCCGGCAGACCGGCAGTCTCGCGCGCTATCAGGTGCTGCCCGCGGGGCATCTCGGCAATGTCGAGGCCTACGTGCGGTTCAACGAGGAACTCGCGCGCGTCCTCGCCGCCACGCGCAAGTCCAGCCGCGCCGACCTCGCGGGCTGACGCGCCCAGGCACTCGCGCCGGTCAGGAGAAGACGACCGTCCGGCGGCCGTGCACCAGGACGCGGCCCTCCAGATGCCAGCGCAGCCCGCGCGCCAGAACCACCCGCTCGATGTCGCGACCTTGGCGGACCATGTCGCGCACTTCGTCCGCGTGGTCGATGCGGATGACGTCCTGCTCGATGATCGGGCCCGCGTCCAGTTCCGGGGTCACGTAGTGGCAGGTTGCTCCGATCAGCTTCACGCCACGGGCGAAAGCCTGGTGGTACGGGCGAGCGCCGACGAACGAGGGCAGGAAGCTGTGATGGATGTTGATCGCCTTGCCCGCCCAGTGTTCGCACAACTCGGCAGGCAGCACCTGCATGAACCGCGCCAGCACCACTGCGTGCGGATCGTGCGCGTCCACCAGGGCGCGGACCTCTTCGAACGCGGGACCGCGCTCGGCCGGGTCCTTCGGGAACGGCACGTGATGGAACTTCACCCCGTGCGCCTCGGTCATCGCCGCCAGATCCGGGTGGTTGCCGATCACCGCCTCGATGGTGGCGGGCAGTTCACCGCTGGCGGCGCGTCCGAGCAAATCGTGCAGACAATGGCCGTCCCTGCTGACCAGCAGGACGGCGCGACGGCGCGCGCCGGAGTCCAGCAGTTGCCATTCGCTCTCCGGCCCCAGTTCCGCCGCCACCCCGGCGAACCGGTCACGCAGCTCCGCGATGCCGAACGGCACCGTCGCGGCCCTGATCGCCTGACGCGTGAAGAACCAGCCCGTATCCGCGTCGGAGTGATACCCCGCCTCCACGATCGAGCCGCCGAACTCGGCGATGAACGACGTGATCCGGGCGATGATGCCCGGTCGATCCGGGCAGCCGAGAGTCAGCACGTAGCGGCGGTCGTCCGAGACGGGTGGAGCGGAACTCATGGGGTTCATCCTCCCAGGTGCGCCGCCGGGCATTCGCCGCGCCTTCACCGAGGCTCGACAAAGTGTCCCCGAGTGTGATCGCCGTCTATGCTTGAAGCCAATGAAGGCAATGACGCTATTGCTGTCAACTCGGAGTGGGTGAGTGGATATGGCCAGGCTGACCGTTCGTGATCTACCCGACGAGGTACGCGAGGCACTGCGTGTCCGCGCGGCCCAGCATGGACGCAGTACCGAGGCGGAAGTTCGCGCGATCCTCATCGAAGCCGTCACGCCTGTGGCGCAGGTCGAACTCGGGTCGTTGCTGGCGGAGATCGGTCGTGAGATCGAGCTCACCGATGACGAGTTCGACGCCCTGAACGCCCGTGACCGACGGCCGATCCCTCCCGTGGAGTTCGAGTGATCGTTCTCGACACCAACGTCATCTCCGAACCGCTGCGCAAGGCTCCGGACTCGCGTGTAGTCGCCTGGATGAATGCTCAACCTCTGCGCACTCTGTACCTATCAGCTGTCACTGTGGCCGAACTGCGGTTCGAAATTGCCGCGATGCCGGCGGGCAGGCGGCGGGACAACTTGCGCGACAGGTTCGAAACACGCGTGTTGCCTCTGTTCGCCGAGCGAATACTCGCATTCGACCTGACCACCTCCGCGGTGTATGCCGAACTCATGGCGGCTGCCCGCGCCACCGGCGCGGCGATCGGGACTGCCGACGGCTATATCGCCGCGACGGCCAGCGCTGCCCGGATGGCCGTCGCCACTCGCGATACCGCGCCGTTCCGAGCTGCCGGGGTGCCCGTCATCGACCCGTGGGCCTAGCGCCCGGGCCGTTCGCCTGCGGCGCAGGTCGCCTGTGCCGCAGGCGTCCGAGTCGAGCGGTGGTGCTCAGAGGTTGTAAAACGGTTCGGCGTAATGGAATTCGCCGGCGATCTGGGAGTCGTAGGCCGAGAGGGAGCGGACCTGGAAGTGGCTGATCCACGACGGGTCGTCGGGGGTGATGCCGAGGCGGGCGGCGGGGACGAAACCGAAGCGCGGGTAGAACTCCAGGCTGCCGAGCAGGCCGATCAGTGGTTCGTCGAGGGCGTCGGCGGCGCCGAGCGCCGCGTGCATGAGGGCCGAGCCGACTCCGGCGCCCTGATGGTCGGCGAGAACGCCGATCGGGCCGAGCGCCAGCACGGGAAACGGTCCGACGGCGGCTCTGGTCAAGCACAGGTGGCCGACCACACTGTCGTGCTCGATCGCCACCAGCGAGAGCGTCGGGATCCAACCCTCGTCGCTGCGCAGTTGAGCGACCAGGTCGACCTCGGGCGGGTCGGCGCCGGGGCGGCCACCGGATGCGGCGGCGGGGGCATAGCGCGGTGCGAATGCGCTGCGATGCACCGCCGCGATGGCAGCGGCGTCGTCGACGCGTTCGCGACGGATCAGCACGGTCGTCTCCTCCCGAACGAAGTAGGGCCCATCCGCACACGTTAGTCAGCGACCGTGGCGTCACGTTGTCCGATGCGCCATCAGCTACGAGTGTGCGCGAACTGCCGCCAGGCGCGCAACGGAATTCGATTCCGGTGTGCCAGACTCTCACCCCATGGCAAGTTCCACGTCGCTGACCAGGGCCGAAGTGGCCGCCATGATCGATCACACGCTGCTCGCCCCGGAGGCGACGCCCGCGCAGGTCGGCGCGTTGATCGAAGACGCGCGAGCGCTGGGCGTGCTCGCGATCTGTGTGTCGCCGTCCATGTTGCCGGTGCGCGCGCCCGGACTGGTGGTCGCGACGGTCGCCGGATTCCCTTCGGGGAAGCATCATTCGCTGGTCAAAGGCGCCGAAGCGCGGCTCGCGGTGAATCAGGGCGCCGCCGAGGTGGACATGGTCATCGATGTCGGCGCGGCTCGCGCCGGTGATTACACGGCGGTGCTGTCCGACATCGTCACGGTCCGCGAGGCGATCGGGGATCGGGCGCTGTTGAAAGTGATCATCGAGTCCGCCGCGCTGCCGGACGAAGCGATCGTGCAGGTGTGCCGGGTCGCCGAACGCGCGGGCGCCGATTTCGTGAAGACCTCCACGGGATTTCATCCCGCGGGCGGCGCGAGCGCGCACGCGGTGCGGTTGATGGCCGAGACGGTCGGCGACAGGCTCGGCGTCAAGGCCAGTGGCGGCATCCGGACAGCCGAGGCGGCCGCGGAGATGATCGCGGCGGGCGCGACCCGGCTCGGGCTGTCGAAATCGCGTGAAGTGCTCGACGGTTTCCCGATCTGACGGCAAAGCGCAACGCCCGAAGACCTTGCGACGGTACGCGTTCAGCAGCGCATGTCGGAGCCGTTGCCGTTGCCCGCGGGCTCGAGCTGGGTACGCCCGCCGGAGAGGTGGACGTCGATGCCGGAGTCGGTGACCTTCAGGTCGGTCGCCGCCATGCCGAGCGGGTAGCTCTGCAGGCTCTTGGTGAACAGGTCGACGATGCTCTGTACCAGGTCGGAGGGCAGGCCGATGCCGAGCAACTCCGCAGACATCGTCTCCACCTGCACCGTGCCGTTCACGATCTGCGGCTTCAGCTGGAGTTCGGCGAAGCCGCCGAGCACCGACAGGGTGAGCATGCCGGTACTCGCCGAGGAACTCACCCCGCTGACCATGCCGCCGAGAGTCTGCTTGATCCCCTCGTTGCTCCAGGTGACGTCCGCCGAGGAACTGCCGATTTCGCTTCGGTTCTGGTCGGCGACGTCGACGTCGCGGAAGACGGCGTGCACCACCATCCCGACGGCGGGACCGAACTTGGTGTCGTCACTGTTCACCTTGACCGTGGGCACTTTGCCGTCGATCCAGGTGAGCAGCATCGGCTTGGGTCCGAAGCTCACGTCGACCTTCGAACCCATCTCCTTCTCGAACTGCGAGCTGATGCAGTTCGACACCGTGTGCCTGGCGTAGGCCTCGCCGCCGACCAAGACCGTGGCGAGCAGAATCGCTACCACGGTCAGGGCGATCAGCAGGGTCCGCCGGTTGATCGTCGAGGTTGAGGTTGCGTTCGTACTCATGGCCGAAATTCTTCCCGACCTTTCTGTGCCGTCTCTGAGGACGCCGTGAGGGGTTCGAATGTGACATGAAGCACAAAAATCGAGCGTAGCCTGATGCCCATGGCCGGCGATGAGGCAAGCCGCGCGATCGTATCCGCGGAACAAGGATGGCGTGTTCTGCGCCGCTGGGCCGGTCGGCACGCCGGTTTCTTCACGACTCGCCAGGTGCTGCGCACCGGGTGCGGAGCGAGGGTGCGAGCGGCCCTGGGCGATGGTTCGGTGACGAGGGCCGGAGTCGGCATGCTCCGGTTGGCCGGGTGGCCGGACGGCCCGCTCGACGAGTACGCGATGTGGGCGGCCTGGTTCGACGGCGCCGCGGTGGTCTCCCATCAGAGTGCGGCGGACTTGCACGGGCTCGGCAGTCTGTGCCCGCGGTTCCTGCACCTGTCGGCGCGCGCGGGACGTCCGCCGGTGACGCCGCGGCTGGTGGTCGTGCGCCGGACGCTGGCAGGCGCCGACGTGGAATCGGCGGGTGCGTTCCTGGTGACGACGCCGGTGCGCACGGTGCTCGATCTGGCCGAGGCCGATATCGGGCAGTCCGCCCTGAACGAGGTGGTGGCCGACGCGGTCGCGATCCACCGGTGCGCGGGCGAGGAGATCACCGACGCGGGTGCGCGCTTGTCGCCGCGCGCCGCGCGACGGGTATACCAGGCGCTTGCCGTAGCGTGACGAAACCGCGCTAGCTCGTACCGAGCGGCGCGACCGCCGGCCACGGCACCGAGAGCACGCTGTCGCGCAGGCGGCGACGGTAGTGGCGGATCGGGAAGCCTTCCGCGTGCAGCGCCCGCGCCGCCGCGCGCCAGCGGACCCGGGGACCGTACGGCGCCATCGGCGCGGCGTGGGCCCACGCGCGATCGGCGGCGGTCAGCAGCGCGTGAATCGGTTCACCGGGGATGTTTCGGTGGATCAACGCCTTCGGCAAGCGTTCGGCGAGGTCGGAGGGACGCTCGACGGTGAAAGGATCCCAGGCCAGCGTGAGCGAGCGCGGTCCGTCCCGGTCGAGCAGGATCCATGCGCAGCGTCTGCCCAATTCGTCGCAGGTGCCGTCGACCAGCAGCCCGTCCGGCGCCAGCCCGGCCAGCACCGTCGACCACGCCTCGGGAACCGCCGCTTCCGGGTACTGCCGCAGGACGTTGAAGGCGCGCACCAGAACCGGCCGCAGCCCGGCCAATTCGAATCCGCCCCGTGCGAAGGTGACGCCGTCGCGGCCGGGCACCACGCGCTGCGGGTCGATCTCCAATCCGACCACCCGCACGTCGGCGCGGATCGTGCGCAGCCGAGCGGCCAGCTCGAACGTGGTCCACGGGCTCGCGCCGTACCCGAGATCGACGACCAGCGGATCGGGCGCACCGCGCAACCGGTCGGCGACGAATTCGTCGTTGATCAGCCAGCGGTCGCTGCGGCGGAGACGGTTGACGGCGGTGGTGCCACGAGTGATATTGCCGACCGGTTTGGTCAGCGAGTGGGGTGTTGTTCTTCCAGCCACTGAACCGTGAACTCGGCCTCGCCGCGGAACAGGTCGACCAGGTTCACCAGCATCAGCTGTTCCAGGCGCGGACCCACCATGGGGATGAACACTTTTGCCTCCGACGAGAAGCGCATGGTGCAGCCGGTGTCGGTGGGGAACAGGCGGATGGTGCCGCCGAGGCTACCGGGGCCCGCGGGAATGGACGCCGAGTACTTGCCGGTGGTCTCCTCCGCGGCGTACGGGCTGTAGAACTCCTTGCGAGTGATCACCATGTCCTTGCGCATCACCGTCTGCGCGATTTCCGGCAGCATGTCGCGGGGCAGGACGTGATGCAGCTCGACCGTGATCCCGTCGTCGCCCGCCTCCAGCCGGACCACCTCGTTGCCGGGGGTGTACTTCCGCATCTCGCCCATCCGCGCGTCCCAGTAATCGCGGTTCGACAGCGCCGCGTACAGCTCTTTTGTGGTGTGCAGCGGATAGCGGGCGGAGTAGTCCAATCGGCGTGCCATGGGCTCACACGTTACTGGGTCCGGTGGCGCCGACCTCGATGGGCGGGTGGAGTGCGGAACTGACACGAAGGCCGGGACCGCACGATGTGACGTCGAACAGTGACCGTGCTCCCGAGGCCGGTCAGTGCGCCGTGAGCCACTTGCCGGTGAACTCCGCCTCGTTCTTCAGCAGCTCGGTGAGGTGCTCGGCGATCGCCTTCTCGATCTTGCTGCCGAACAGCGGAATCTTCACCTCGATGGTGCCGTCGACCGTGGTGACGGCGCCGGAGCCGTCGGCGGCCAAGGCGATGGCGCCGCGGACCTCGGCGGGCGCGCCCTCGACGCGGGCCTCGAAGGTGGCCTGGTCCCCGGTCCAGTGTTCGACGCGGGGGATGATCAGATCGCCGGGCCGCACCGCGGTGATCGCGGCGGGGAGCCGCTCGGCGGGGATGGCCTGCACCATTTCGACGCGCACCTCGTCACCGCTGACGGTGACCGACTCCAGCCGCGCATTGGGGCCGCCGACCTCCGCGATGCGATCCTTCCAGTACTGGTCGTTCGCGAACGCCGCGCGCACCGCGGCGGTCGGATGGGTGTAGCGGGCCGTGTACGCCAGCGGTGTAGCCATGGTCCACACGCTACCGTGTAGCGCTCGAGCTCCACGACTCCTGCTGTCCGATCTGCTCGCGGCCGGACACCTCGGAATGGGGCCGTTCGCGCGCGTGGTACCGCGTAGCACTCGTGCTATCCGGATGGTGCCATCCGATCGACTGCTGGGAGCAATACACCAGCGTGTACCCATCAGCGCGCACGCTACCGTTTATCATCGTGCGAACTTCACGAGTGGTGCCGTCGGATCTCCTCGCCGATACCGGCGCGCGGCTACGCGCCGACGTGCGGCTGGCGGAGCTGACCACGCTGCGCGTGGGTGGACCCGCCCTGGTCGCCGAATGCGCGACGACCGAAGCGCTGGTCGCGACGGTCCGCGCGCTGGACGCGGCGGGTGTCCCGGTGCTGCTGCTCGCGGGTGGCTCGAATCTGCTGATCGGCGACGACGGCTTCGACGGCGTCGTGGTGCGGATCGCCACCGGCGGCGTCGAGATCGGCGACGGCGGCGTGGTCGCCGAGGCGGGCGCGGACTGGGACGCCGTGGTGCGCGCGACGGTCGAGGCGGGTCTCGGAGGATTGGAGTGCCTGTCCGGCATTCCCGGTTCGTCGGGTGCGACGCCCGTGCAGAACGTCGGCGCCTATGGCGCGGAGGTGGCGAATCTGCTGCGCCGGGTACGCCTGCTGGATCGCGCCAGCGGTGAGATCCGGTGGGTGGAGCCCGCGGAACTCGGTTTCGGTTACCGCACCAGCGTGCTCAAGCACCACGACGACGCCGTCGTGCTCGCGGTCGACTTCGCGCTGCGCGCAGACGGTTCCAGCGTGCCGCTGCGTTACGGCGAGCTGGCCTCGGCGCTGGGCGCCACGGACGGCGAGTCCCGCCCCGCGGCGCAGGTGCGGGAAGCGGTGCTGCGGTTGCGCGCGGGCAAGGGCATGGTCCTCGATCCCGCCGACCACGACACCTGGAGCGCGGGTTCGTTTTTCACCAATCCGGTGGTCGCGCCGGAGCGGGTGGCCCAGGTGCGCGCCGCGATCGCCGCTCATGTGGGCGACATCGCGGTGCCGACCTATCCGGCGCCGGACGGAGTCAAGTTCTCCGCGGGCTGGCTCATCGAGCGGGCCGGTTTCGCCAAGGGATTCCCCGGCGACGGTGCGCCCGCCCGGCTGTCGACGAAACACACACTGGCGCTGACCAATCGCGGCGGCGCCAGCGCGGCCGATGTGGTGGCGCTGGCCAGGACGGTCCGCGACGGCGTCGCCGAGCGTTTCGGGATCCGGTTGGAACCCGAACCGGTCACCGTGGGTCTCGCCCTCTGACCCGTTGAGGCCGACACCACACGCTGCGTCGACGGGTCGGCGCGCGCGCCGCGCGTAGATTCGACGAAGTGAACCACCGCACGATGATCCGCCGATCGGTTGCCGTGGTGTCGGCCCTCCTGCTGGTGGTCGTCGCTCTGGTTGCCGGTTGCACGATAGACCGTGGCTCCGGAAAGCCGCGTCCCGCTGCCGGTCCGATCGCCAAAGCGACGTTGACCCCCGCCGCCGACGCCACGAACGTCAACCCGGCAACGCCGGTCTCGGTGACGATCAGCGACGGCACCATCGATCAGGTCGCGCTGACCAACGCCGCGGGCAAGCAGGTCCGCGGCGAACTCGCGCCGGACCGGCGCGCTTACACCATCACCGAGCCGCTCGGCTACGACGCCACCTACACCTGGTCGGGCACCGCCGTCGGCGCCGACGGCAAGCCGATCCCGATCGACGGCTCGTTCCACACCCTGAAGCCCAAGAGCACCGTCCCCGCGACCCTGAACATCGGCGACAACCAGGAGGTCGGCATCGCGGCGCCGATCATCCTGCAGTTCAAGTCCTCCGTCACGAACAAGGCGGCGGTGGAGAAGGCCCTCACGATCACCACCGACCCGCCCACCGAGGGCGCGTGGGCCTGGTTCCCCGACGACGGCGGCTCCCGCCTGCATTGGCGTCCGAAGAACTACTGGACACCGGGGACCGCCGTGCACGTCTCGGCCCGGCTCTACGGCCTCGACCTCGGTGGCGGCAACTACGGCGATTCCGATCTGACCACCGATTTCCGCATCGGCCGCAGCCAGATCGTCAAGGCGAGCGCCCCTAGTCACCGCATGCAGGTGGTCCGCGACGGACGGACGGTCTTCGATTTCGCCGTCAGTTACGGCGAGGGCAACGAGGCGCGCAACGTGACTCGTTCCGGTGTCCACGTGGTCACCGAGAAGTACGAGGACTTCATGATGTCGAACCCGCCGTTCTACACCAATGTTCGCGAACGCTGGGCGGTACGCATCTCCAACAACGGCGAATTCATCCACGCCAACCCGGAATCGCTGTCGGCGCAAGGGTCGGCGAACGTCACCAACGGCTGCATCAATCTGTCGCCCGGTGATGCCCAGGCGTATTTCCCCACGTCCCTGTACGGCGATCCGGTCGAGGTGACCGGAACCTCGATCCCGCTCTCGGCCGCCGACGGCGACCTCTACGACTGGACCATCGACTGGGACACCTGGAAAACCATGTCGGCGTTGCAGGGCGCGCCGTCGGCCGTGGTCTCCGCCACACCCCTGCCCCCGCAGCCCGCGGGGGCGCGCTGACCGGTTCTAGCGCACCTTCACGTTCTGTTCTTCGGTCGCGTCGTCGGCGTGTTCCTCTTCGACCTCTCGGTCGGCCTGGCGTTGGGCGCGGACCGCCTCGTGCCGCTCGGCGAGCAGGTCGCGAATCTCGGTCAGCAGTTCGATCTGGGTTGGCTCGGCCGCCTTCGGCGTGCCGAAGCGATTCTTGATCGTCTTCATGGGCAGGATCAGCGCGAAGTACAGCACCGCGGCGACCATGAAGAAATCGATGGCGGCCGTGATGATCGGGCCGACGGCGATGAAGGTGGCGGGCTTGGAGGGGATCAGCTGCACGCCGAGGCCCAGCTGATTGGTGCTGCCGAACACCGCGAGCAGCGGATTGACCACACCTTTCGTCACCGAGGTCACCACGGAGGTGAACGCGGTGCCCATGACGACGGCGACCGCGAGATCGATGACGTTCCCGCGCATCAGGAACTCTTTGAAGCCCTTGAACATGAGCCGAATCACTCCCATCCGATGTCTTTACGCGTGCGGCCTCTCGGATGGTAACGGCTACGGGCGAACAGCGAAGGCCCAGCAATTCGCGGCCGGATCGGCTCCGCCGAAAGAGCAATACGTATCAGCTATGAATTGCGGCGGGCGAACCGGCCCGCGTCCGCCTGGTCGCGCGGCTTGATGATGATCTGGTCCAGATCGACGTGCGCCGGTCGCGACGCGACGAACCCGATGACCTCCGCGATGTCCTGGGCGACCAGCGGATCGATGCCCTCGTACACCTTGGCCGCGCGTTCGGCGTCGCCGCCGAAACGCACCAGCGAGAACTCGGTCTCCACCGCGCCGGGCGCGATCTCGGTGAGGCGCACCGGCTGCCCGAGCAACTCTCCGCGCAGCGTGCGGTGCAGCACGGCTTGCGCGTGCTTGGCGGAGGTGTACCCGGCACCGTTGTCGTAGGCGGTGAACGCGGCCACCGACGTGACGGTGACGATCAGCCCGTCACCGGAGGCGATCAGCTTCGGCAGCAGCGCCTTGGTGACGCGCAGTGTGCCGAGCACGTTGGTCTCCCACATCCAGCGCCAGTCGTCCAGGTCGGCCTCGGCCACCGGAGCCAGGCCCTTCGCGCCGCCCGCGTTGTTGACCAGCACGTCGACGCGCTCGACCGCCTCGGTGAACGCCCGCACCGACTCGTCCGAGGTGACGTCGAGTTCCAGTGCGGTGCCGCCGATCTCGTCGGCGAGGCGGCGCAGGCGATCGAGCCTGCGCGCACCG
This sequence comes from Nocardia sp. NPDC004718, assembly GCF_053601535.1. Classification (NCBI taxonomy): domain Bacteria; kingdom Bacillati; phylum Actinomycetota; class Actinomycetes; order Mycobacteriales; family Nocardiaceae; genus Nocardia; species Nocardia sp. NPDC004718. The sequence goes on along the minus strand of NZ_JBSGCA010000001.1, from coordinate 82,707 downwards.
ACGTAGACGTGATAGCCCTGCTTCGCCAGCTCCCGGGCGGTGGCCTCCCCGATCCCCGAGCTGGCTCCGGTGACGACGGCGGTGCGAGTGCTCATGCGAACAGATCCTAGGTGCGCGAGGTTTGCCGGGTCCTGGCGGTCACCGCGAGCACGGTTAGCCTCGGTGCATGGCTATTCGGGACGTGGTGAGCGCGGACGGAACCAACATCGTCTACCGGGTGAACGGCCCGGCGCACGGCAGGCCGCTGGTGCTGCTGCACGGCTGGTCGGCGAATCTGCGCTGCTGGGGTGGAGCCGCCGACGACCTCGCCGCGCACCTGCGGGTGGTCGCCGTCGACCTGCGTGGCCACGGTTACTCCGACGCGCCCGCGGCGGGCTACGACGATCCGAAGAACTGGGCGGCCGACGTCGCGGCGGTGCTGGCGGCCGAGGGCATCGCGTCCGGCGCGGTGCTGCTCGGCTGGTCCTACGGCGGGATCGTGCTGACCGACTACTTGACCGCCTACGGCACCGGCGCCGTGGCGGGCGTCGTTTACACCGGCTCGATGGCGAACATCGGCCCCGGTGTGCCCGGCGCGGCGACCGGCAGCATGATGCGGGAGGCGATTCCGGGCGTCTTCGAGGAGAGCGCGGGGCGGGCGGTGCGCGCCTTCGGTGTGTTCGGCAATGCGAACACCGGACCCGGCGCGGACAAGGGGCCGGACGCGCAGCGCTTGTTCGGGGCCAGTCTCGCCACCCCGCCCGCGGTGCGCAAAGCGCTGTTCTACCGGACCGTCGACAACACCGAGACCCTGCGCACGCTGGACGTTCCGGTGCTGGTCCTGCACGGGACCGCCGACAGGGTCGTTCCCGTCGACAACGGCCGCTACATCGCCGAGGCCGTGCCGGACGCGCGTGTGTCGTTCTGGGAGAACGCACAGCACGGCCTGTTCATCGAGGACCGTTCCCGGTTCGTCGCCGAGGTGCGCGCGTTCGCCGAGAGCCTGTGATCGGATTCATGTCTGCTCTGTGATAGCTCTCACTTGCCGCGGATAGCGTGTCTGGGCCGGGGAACGCAACGTGCACTATGGATAGTGTGAGTCAGCGCCTGGACCTACGGCCGAACCGTATAGCCGTGTTATCGGTGCACACCTCACCACTCGCTCAGCCGGGCACCGGCGACGCGGGCGGCATGAACGTCTACGTCCTGCAAACGGCCGTCGAGCTGGCCCGGCGCGGCACCGAGGTGGAGATCTTCACCCGGGCCACCGCGTCGAACGTCCCGCCGGTCCAGGAGGCCGCGCCGGGCGTGCTGGTGCGCAACGTGGTGGCAGGCCCGTTCGAGGGGCTGGACAAGCACGATCTGCCCACCCAGCTGTGCCCGTTCACCGCGGAGGTGCTGCGTCAGGAGGCCAGGCACCTGCCCGGCCACTACGACCTGGTGCACTCGCACTACTGGTTGTCCGGCCAGGTCGGCTGGCTGACCAGGGACCGGTGGCGGGTGCCGCTGGTGCACACCGCGCACACCCTGGCGGCGGTGAAGAACGCCGCGCTGGCCGAGGGCGACTGTCCCGAACCGGCGACCCGCGAGATCGGCGAGAAGCAGGTGATCGCCGAGTCCGACCGGCTGGTCGCCAACACCGCCGAGGAAGCCCGCCAGCTGGTGGAACTCTATGGCGCCGACCCCGAGCGCATCGATGTCGTCCCGCCGGGCGCCGACTTGACCTGCTACCGCCCCGGTGACAAGGCCGCCGCCCGCGCCGCGCTCGGGCTGGCCGCCGACGAGCGGATCGTCGCGTTCGTCGGCCGGATCCAGCCGCTGAAGGCGCCCGATGTGCTGGTGCGCGCCGCGGCCGAGGTCTTGCGCGCCGACCAGGAGTGCAAACTGCGCGTGCTGATCGTGGGCGGCCCGTCCGGCAGCGGGCTGGAGCGGCCGGACGCGCTGATCGATCTGGCCGCCGAACTCGGCATCGCCGAGCGGGTCAGCTTCCTGCCCCCGCAGCCGCCGCAACGGCTGGTGCTGGTCTACCGCGCCGCCGATCTGGTCGCGGTGCCGAGCTACAACGAGTCCTTCGGCCTGGTCGCGATCGAGGCGCAGGCCAGTGGCACCCCGGTGCTCGCCGCCGACGTGGGCGGTCTCGGCACGGCCGTACGGCACGAGGTGTCCGGCCTGCTCGTCCCCGGCCACCGCACCGTGGACTGGGCGAACGCGCTGCGCCACCTGCTGGACGACCCGGACCGGCTGCACCGGATGGGTGAGCGGGCCGTCACGCACGCGGCCAACTTCTCCTGGGCGCACACCGCCGACGGGCTGCTCGCCAGCTATGCCGCGGCCATGGCCGGTTTCCGGGACGAGCGGGCGGCTTTCGGCGGACGCGGCCTGGCGCACAGCGATGTGCGGGAGGATGCCTACGACCGGGTGTCCGACGACCACACCGGTCTCGCCGCGGAGCGGACGGCCGCCCTGCTCGGCGAGAACAGTCAGGCGAGATCGCGGGCGCTGTGGCGGCGCCGGATGGGAGTGCGCCGGTGAACGAGGTACAGACGACCGCGCGGCTCATCGATGAGACGCTGCGGGACAGGGAGATCGAATACACCCGGCCGGGGGAGGAGACCTTCGTCGTCGTCCTGCCCGGTGAGCGCAAACTGAAGACCACGGTGATGGTCACGGTGGGCAAGCACGGGGTCCGCTTCGAAGCGTTCGTCTGCCGCAAGCCCGACGAGAACTTCGAAGGCGTGTACAAGTTCCTGCTGCGCCGTAACCGCAGGCTCTACGCCGTCGCGTACACCCTCGACCGGGTCGGCGACATCTATCTGGTGGGCCGGATGTCCGCGCACGCCGTCACCGCCGACGAACTGGACCGGGTGTTCGGCCAGATTCTCGAGGCGGTCGACGCCGACTTCAACGTGCTGCTGGAACTCGGATTCGCCGAATCCATTCGGCGGGAATGGAAATGGCGCGTCTCGCGCGGCGAGTCGCTGCAGAATCTGCGCGCCTTCGAGCATCTGGTCGATTCCGCCGACAAGCCGTAGCCGGTCGTCGCCCCGTCCGGCTCCCGGGTGACAATCGCAGGTGGCTCGGATCGGCGAAGGGACGGCATTGGCGATTCTCGCTCTGGACATCGGCGCGACGAAGTTCGCGGCCGGGGTGGTCGGCCCCGGTTCCGAGGTGCGCGGCGTGCGCCGGGTGGACGTGCCGGCCGCCGGCGTGTGGGATGTCTGTCGCGAACTGCTGCGCGTGGTCGCGGGGCCGGAACCCGTCAGCGCGGTAGGTATCGGTGCGGCCGGGCCGGTGGATGTGCGCACCGGCGTCACGGGTCCGTTGAACATCCCGGAGTGGAAGACGGGATTCCCGATCGTTGCCGCCGTGCGGGAACTCTTTCCCGCCGCCACGATTCGTTTCGCCATCGACGGCGCTTGTCTCGCGCTGGCCGAACATCGCCTCGGCGCGCTGCGCGGGGTGCCCGACGCGCTGGCCATGACGGTGTCGTCGGGCATCGGCGGCGGGATCGTCGCGGGCGGCAAGGTGCTGCTCGGGCGCACCGGCAACGCCGGGCACGTGGGTCACATCGTCGTGCCCGGGTGGGACACGCCCTGCGGCTGCGGCGGCCGCGGCTGCGTCGAGGCGGTCGCGAGTGGCATGTCCTCGGTGCGCTGGGCGCGCGAGCAGGGTTGGCCCGGCGCCACGGGGATGCGGCTGGCCGCGGACGCGCACGCGGGCGACGAGATCGCCGTCGCCGCGCTGCACCGGGCGGGCACCGCGCTCGGCACGGCGGTCGCCTCGGCCGCCGCCCTGCTCGACGTCGACCGGGTGGTGATCGGCGGCGGGTTCGCGCAATCCGGTGCGCCGCTGTGGGATCCGCTGCGGGCCGCGGTGGACGCGCACGCCGGGCTGAAATTCCTGCGCGGACTGCGCGTGGAACTCTCCGAGATCACCCACGGGGCCACCCTGGCGGGCGCGGGCGTGCTCGCTGCGGAGCACACCGCCGACGAACCGGTCTGACATCGCGCTTTCGCGCCGGGACCCGGGGCGGCGGAGGCGGGAACCGATGCGACCCGGCGCGGCGCGCATGGGAGGATGGCCGCATGACGTACACCCTCGTGCTGCTGCGCCACGGCGAAAGCGAATGGAACGCCCTGAACCTGTTCACCGGCTGGGTGGACGTGCATCTGACCGACAAGGGCATCGCCGAGGGCAAGCGTGCCGGGGAACTGCTGGCCGAGCACGGCATCCTGCCGGACGTCGTCTACACCTCGCTGCTGCGTCGGGCGATCTCCACCGCGAACATCGCGCTGGACGCCGCCGACCGGCACTGGATCCCCGTGATCCGGGACTGGCGGCTCAACGAGCGCCACTACGGTGAGCTGCAAGGCAAGAACAAGGCACAGGTCAGGGAGAAGTACGGCGACGAGCAGTTCATGTTGTGGCGCCGCAGCTACGACACCCCGCCGCCGCCGATCGACCCCGCCAACGAGTACAGCCAAGAGGGCGACGCGCGCTACGCGGGCATCGATGTCCCGAAGACCGAATGCCTGCTCGACGTGGTCAACCGGATGGTGCCGTACTGGGAGTCGACCATCTCCAAGGACCTGCTGTCCGGCAAGACCGTGCTGGTCGCCGCGCACGGCAACTCGCTGCGCGCGCTGGTCAAGCACCTCGACCAGATCTCCGACGAGGACATCGCGGGCCTGAACATCCCCACCGGCATCCCGCTGCGGTACGAGCTCGACGAGAACCTGCGCCCGGTGCGCCCGCACGAGTACCTCGACCCGGAGGCGGCCGCCGCGGGCGCAGCCGCCGTCGCCGGTCAGGGCGGCAAGTAACCCGCATACCGAGCACTCTCGACGCGCTGTCACCCACCCGGGTGGCAGCGCGTTGTCGTTTCGATGGGCAGACGGGTGTTGCCGTGCGACACGCCGGAGGATGCCGGGTCGATCAGCGTCGCGACATCGGCGATTTAAGTTACCCACTATTTCTACCGGCAAGTAAGTAGGTACACTCTGGTCGTTCGACCAGCCGAGAGGTGGATCACGTCCGATGAAGAACGCGCTGCGGGCCACGGTGGCGGCGGTTGCCGTCACGATGCTCGTCCCCTTTCTCGCCGGCGGCGCCGATGCCGTCGCGCCGCCCACCGGCCCGGACGGCGGCGCTGCCGGAGCGGCTTGGACTGCCACCCAAGATGATCCGCAGCAGCAGTACCCGAACATCAACATCCAGTGGGACGTCCCCATCACGATGAGTGACGGAACGGTGCTGAAGGGCAACGTCTACCGGCCCGCGGACGCCTCCGGCCGCCCCGTCGACACCCCTACGCCGACGATCGTCAATCTCACGCCGTACACCAAGCTGGTGTCGAACCTGGCCGATCACGCGCAGTCGATCCCCGGCCTGTCCGACGCGCTGATCGAATTCTTCCGGCAGATCGACATGAGCGGCACGCCGCTGTCGGGCGTCACCGACCTGACGAAGGCGTTCGGCGGGGGCGAACTGCGCAACTTCACCGTCGACCGGCAGCTGATCAAGAGCGGCTACTCGCAGGTGGTCGTCGACGTGCGCGGCACCGGCTTCTCTCAGGGGGTCTGGGACATGCTGCGCGGACGCGAACAACAGGACACGCTCGAGGTGATCGACTGGGCGTCCCGGCAGCCGTGGTCCAACGGACGCGTCGGCATGAACGGCATCTCCTACTCCGGGATCAATCAGGTGCAGGTCGCGCAGAAGCGCCCGCCCGCCTTGCAGGCGATCTTCCCGGTCGTACCGGGCAGCGACCTGGTCAACGACGTGCTCGCACCCGGCGGCGGCTTCGGCTTCAACTTCATCCCCCTGTGGCTCACCGCGGTCAACGGGCTCAAGCTGATCCCCGACCTGGCGTCGGTGCTCAACGGGCAACTGGACACCACGTGGCTGGCCGACCGCGCCCGCGATCCGTTGACCTTCATGGACGTCCTGCTCAACGTCTACACCACCGCGCGCATCGAGGATCTCGACCCGCGCGCCAAGGAACTGCTCACCGACGGCTCCGGCCCGCGCCAGGACTGGCTCGGTGATCCCAGCGGGATCCGGACACCGACCTTCGTCACCGGCGGCTGGCACGACCTGTTCACCTACTCGGAATCCAAGATCTACGACGAGATTTCGCTGCCGCCGGGCCAGAAGCAGCTGCTGATGGGCAACACCTATCACCTCAACTCGGGCAACGAGTACGGCAAGCCGGGCCTGCCGCCGCGGCTGGATGTGTTGCAGCGCGCGTGGTTCGACCGGTGGCTCAAAGACATCGACAACGGCATCGAGCAGTACGGCCCGATCACCCTGCGTCAGCAGGGCGGTGGCTGGATCACCACCGACTCGTTCGCCGCGCCGACCGCCGCCGCGAAGCCGGGGCAGGCGGTGCATCGCAGGATGTACCTGACCGCCGCCGCCAGCGGCACCGCGAACAGCCGCTACGACGGTTCGCTCGATGCCACCGGCACCGGCGAGCCCGCGCGTCTGACCGTGGCGCCCGGCCTGACCAGCCTGTGTTCCAACGACGCCGCTCAGGGCAGTGCCGGTGTGCTTTCGGTCATCGACGGCTGCGCGAAGGACTCCAGGGTCGAGGAACTCAACGGACTGACCTTCACCAGCGCCCCGGTCGGCGAGCCGACCACGATTTCCGGGCGGATCGCGGTGCGGCTCAACACCGTTCAAGATGCCGCCGATGGGTACTGGGTGGTCACGGTGAACGATGTCGCGCCGGACGGGCAGTCCAGCGTGCTGTCGTCCGGTCAGCTCATGGCTTCGCTGCGGGCGATCGATGAGGCGAACAGCAGCAAGTCGGCCAACGGCGACTACACCGATCCGCGGCCGTACACCTCGCTGGAGCAGCGGCAGCCCACGGTCCCCGGCGAGGTGACCACGCTGGACATCGCGCTGCCCGCCACCGAGGCGATCCTGCAACCCGGTCACCGCCTGCGCGTCGACGTCTACGCGGGCAACTTCCCCAAGGGCTTGCCGATCCTGCCGATGCTGGTCGACACCGGCTTGCGGCCTCAGCATCTGGAGCTGGACCCCGGCCGTCCGAGCTTCGTCAACATCCCGGTCAGGGGCAATCCGGGCTGGTAGATCCGGGGCGGGTCCGGGCGTGCACCCCGCGCATCGACGTCGCGGGGTATGGGCGAGGGTGCACGCTCCGGCCGCATCGTCGTGCGGTCAGTCGGCGACGGCGAACGCGGCCTCCAAGGGCGGGAACATCGCGCGGGCGTCGTGCCCGGCGAACCAGAGACCTACGGTGAACACCGACATCGCCTCCAGGTACCGGGCCCGGTGCAGCCCGCCCGCCGGGAGCGCCCGCGATCCCAGGTCTTCCGCCAGCCCCGCGACCACCCGCAGCGCGGCCTCGTCGTCACCGCACAGCGGCACCGCCAAGCGGCGCTCGTCGAAGACGCGCGCCTTCGCCTGCCACACCTCGGCGGCGCACAGGTTGAAGGCCTTCACCACGTGCGCTCCCGGCGCCAGCGCAGCGACCCGTTCCGCGACAGCGTCTTCCGCCAGCACGAAGGCGGTGGCTCCTTCGGGCGCCGCCGCATCCGGGGCGAAGGCGTTGGTGCAGTCGACCACCGTGCGTCCGGCCAGCAGCTCTCCGGTCGCGTGCAGCACCTCCGACAGCGCGGGCACCGGTAACGCGAGCAGCACGGCGTCGCCGAACGTCGCCGCGTCGGTGATGCTCCCGGCGCGCCCGCCGATCGAGGCCGCCGATTCCGCCGCGGCGGCGGCGGAGCGGGCGCCGATGAGTACTTCGTGCCCCGCCGCGCTCCAGCCGCCGCCGAGCGCCCGCGCCATCGCGCCCGCACCGATGATTCCGATTCGCATTCGAACTCCTGACTCGAGACGTGTTCGACGACGACGCTAGGAAATCCGAAAGGCACCCGGAGGTGCGCAACGGCGCTGGCAAGCTGGAGCCGTGAACGCAGCACCGATCGACCCGGTCAGCGCCGAGCGGGTGGAATACGCGCCATACGGCGACTTCGAATCCGACTGCCCGGCCCGGATGGGTGTGGACATCTTCGGCAACTCCTGGCTACCGGTGCTCGTCTACCTGCTGCGAGAGGGGCCGATGCGTCCGGGCGAGCTGCGCGCGGCCATCGGCGGCATCAGTCAGAAGATGCTGACGCAGACGCTGCGCCGGATGGAACAGATGACGCTGGTGCGGCGGCACCGCTACGCCGAGGCCCCGCCGCGGGTCGAATACGAGCTGACCGAGGCGGGCGTGGACCTGTTGATCCCGATCTACGCCCTGGGCGAGTGGGTGGACAGGCACGGTGCGTCGGTGAACGCGGCCCAGGCCGAGGCCGACGACGAAGAGAACCGACCGCTCGGTGAATACGGGGCGGATACCTGACGTCGAACAGCGCGTAAACATGCGGCTAACGGGGCCGGAAGGGCCTATGACCTGCGCGAAACTTCGTGTACCCCGCGTTGGCCGACCCGTCGGCGACCGTACGATTCAAGGGTGAGTGTTCCCCAGGCCGTGCTGCTGGCCCTCTTGGCGGCTGTCGTCGGCCTGGCAGTCGGCGGGCTACTGATCCCGTATGTGAATGCCAGGCAGGCCGCGCGCAGGCAGGCCGACTCCGGTCTCACCATGTCCCAGGTTCTCGACCTGATCGTGCTCGCCTCCGAGAGCGGGATCGCGGTCGTCGACGAGTACCGCGACGTAGTGCTGGTCAATCCGCGCGCGGAGGAACTCGGCCTGGTCCGCAATCGCCTGCTCGACGAGCGGGCCTGGGCCGCGGTGGAGAAGGTGCTGGCCACCGGCGAATCCGCGGAGTTCGACCTCACCGCCAAGAATCCGGTCCCCGGCCGCGGCCGCATCGCGGTGCGCGGCGTCGCCAGGCAACTGTCGCGCGAGGAGACCACCTTCACCGTGCTGTTCGCCGACGACGATTCCGAACAGGCGCGCATGGAGGCCACCCGGCGCGACTTCGTGGCCAACGTCAGTCATGAACTCAAGACCCCGGTCGGGGCCATGAGCCTGCTGGCCGAAGCTTTGCTGGAATCCGCCGAAGACCCCGAAGCCGTGCGACACTTCGGTCAGCGCGTGCTCGGTGAATCCCGCCGCCTCGGCAAGATGGTGACCGAGCTCATCGCGCTCTCCCGCCTGCAAGGCGCGGAGAAACTGCCCGAACTCGAGGTGGTGGACGTGGACACCGTGGTGATGCAGGCGGTCGACCGTTCCCGCACCGCCGCCGAAGCCGCCGGGATCACGGTCAGCACCGACCGCCCGAGCGGGCTCGAGGTGCTCGGCGACGAAACCCTGCTGGTCACCGCCCTGTCCAATCTGGTGGAGAACGCGATCGCCTACTCGCCGGCCGGTTCCCACGTGTCGGTGAGCCGCTCGCTGCGCGGCGATCACGTGGCGATGGCGGTCACCGACCGCGGCATCGGCATCGCCAAAGAGGACCAGGAGCGGGTGTTCGAGCGATTCTTCCGGTCCGACAAGGCGCGTTCGCGCCAGACGGGCGGCACCGGTCTGGGCCTGGCTATCGTCAAACACGTGGCCGCCAACCACAACGGGGAAATCACCCTGTGGAGCAAGTTGGGCACCGGATCGACGTTCACCTTGCGCATACCCGCCCATCACGAAGCAGGCGCCGACGACGACCACGACGGCGCCGTGGTTGGCACGAATGAAACAAGCCCGCGTCCTCCGGGACCGGGCCGACCGAATGGTGTGGAGGCACGCAGATGACGAGTGTTCTGATCGTCGAGGATGAGGAGTCGCTGGCCGATCCGCTCGCGTTCCTGCTGCGCAAGGAGGGTTTCGAAGTCACCGTCGTCGGTGACGGTCCGTCCGCGCTCGCCGAGTTCGACCGGTCCGGTGCGGACATCGTCCTGCTCGACCTGATGCTGCCCGGCATGAGCGGCACCGACGTGTGCAAGCAGTTGCGCACCCGCAGCGGCGTCCCGGTGATCATGGTCACCGCCCGCGACAGCGAGATCGACAAGGTGGTCGGCCTGGAGCTGGGCGCCGACGACTATGTCACCAAGCCGTATTCCGCCCGCGAGCTCATCGCGCGCATCCGCGCCGTGCTGCGCCGGGGCGCGGGCGACGAGCTGGAGGGCTCCAACGAGAGCGGCGTGCTGGAAGCGGGTCCGGTGCGGATGGACGTCGACCGGCACACCGTGATGGTGAACGGCAAGCCGGTCACCTTGCCGCTCAAGGAGTTCGACCTGCTCGAATACCTGTTGCGCAACTCCGGGCGGGTGCTCACCCGCGGCCAGCTGATCGACCGCGTGTGGGGCGCCGACTACGTCGGCGATACCAAGACCCTCGACGTGCACGTCAAGCGGCTGCGCTCGAAGATCGAGGCGGATCCGGCCAAGCCGGAACACCTGGTCACCGTGCGCGGCTTGGGCTACAAACTGGAGGCGTGAGCGCTCCGCGCGGCGAGAACACGGAACGGCCGAGAGCACTGCGGTGCTCTCGGCCGTTGCGTTCAGCGGTGTGTCAGGGGACGTAGATCCAGGTGGTGCCGAGGGGGGTCTCGGTCTTCTGCAGGGTGATCCAGCCCAGATCGTCTTCCTGCATGCAGTCGTAGAGATCGGCGGTGGTGGTACCGCGGCAGGCGATGGTGTGGGAGGTGCCGTACGGGCTCGCGATCAGGAGCTTGCCCGCGGCCTTGGCGTTGACCGCGGCCGGATCGGTGGCCGACACGAACTCCGTGGTGAAGTCGAAGAACTTGTGCGGGTCGCCGTTCGGCTCGGCGTGGGCTACTCCGGTCAGCGAGAGGGCGGCGCCCAAGGCGATGGTGGCCGCGGTGAGAACTTTCTTGGACATAACCGCACATCAAACCCGATCCGGGTAAAGCTCGCATGGCGACGGGGTGAACCGCCCGGCGAATCGGTCCGCCGACCGCTGCCGACCGAGCGCCCGACCGGCAAACTGGTCAGGCGAGCGGATCCGTGGATTCGCGCATCCGCTCGGCGTGCACCGTCGCCGGGTGGACGGCGATCAGGCCGAGTCCTTCGCGGCGCTTGCAGTGCCTGGCCAGCTCCGCGTAGGCGGGCGCGCCGATCAGTTCGGTCAGCTCCGGTGCGTAGGACTGCCACACCGGCTTGCTGCCGACATGGGCGTCGGGAGAGCCGGAGCAGTACCAGTCCAGATCGGCGCCGCCCGGCCCCCAGCCGCGGCGGTCGTATTCGGTGATCACGGTGCGCAGGATCTGCACGCCGTCGGGCCGGTCCACCCAGTCCTGGGTGCGGCGGATCGGCAGCTGCCAGCACACGTCCGGCTTCATCTCCATCGGCTCGATGCCGCGCCGCAGCGCCATCGAGTGCAGGGCGCAGCCGATGCCGCCCGCGAAGCCGGGACGGTTGAGGAAGATGCACGCGCCGTCGAACCGGCGCGTGCGCAGCGCGGGCTCGTCGTCCAGTTCGTCGAGTTCCAGATAGCCGCTCTTGATGACTTTGCCCTGCGCGTTGGTCGCCTCGTCCCGCAGCTGCCAGTCCTCGGGTGTGAGCATCTTCACAGCGCGGCTCAGTCGTTTGCGGTCGTCCTCGTCGGAGAGGAACGCGCCGTGCGAGCAGCAGCCGTCGTCCGGCCGGTCGGTCAGGATGCCCTGACAGGCCGGGGTGCCGAACACGCACGTCCACCGCGACAGCAACCAAGTCAGATCGGCGACGATCAGATGCTCGTCATTTGCCGGATCTACGAACTCGATCCACTCACGGGGAAAGTCTGGATCGACTTCCGGGGCGGGGTCGATCTTCCCCGCTGGTCGGGGCCGGGTCGGGCTGCTCGGTGATGCGCCTACCGTCACGAAATAAGACGCTAACAGTTCAGTCGCCTGGGCTGAAGTGCCGCGCCACCCAGTACCGTGTTCATGTGCGGCTTGGGGTACTCGATGTCGGAAGCAATACCGTTCACCTGCTCGTGGTGGACGCGCATCGTGGCGGTCACCCCCTGCCGATGAGTTCGACGAAAGCCACCTTGCGGCTCGCGGAGAACATCGACGTCGCCGGTCGCATCACCGAGGCGGGCGCGCAGCGGCTGATCGACACCGTGGCCGAATTCGCCAGCATCGCCGAGACGTCCAGATGCGTCGAACTGATGCCGTTCGCCACCTCGGCGCTGCGGGAGGCGGCCAACTCCGAGGAGGTACTCGGCCGCGTGCGCGAGTCGACCGGAGTCGACCTACGGGTGCTGTCCGGCGTCGACGAGGCGCGACTGACCTTCCTCGCGGTGCGCCGCTGGTACGGCTGGAGCGCCGGGCGCATTCTCAACCTGGACATCGGCGGCGGATCGCTCGAGATGACCAACGGCGGCGACGAGGAACCCGACGTCGCGCTGTCCTTGCAGCTGGGCGCGGGCCGGTTGACCAGGGAGTGGCTGCGCGAGGACCCGCCGGGCAAGCGCCGGGTCGCCGTGCTGCGGGACTGGCTGGACGCCGAGCTGGTGGTACCGGCGAAGAAGCTGCTCGAGCCGGGCAAGCCCGATCTCGCCGTCGGCACCTCGAAGACCTTCCGGTCGCTGGCCCGGCTCACCGGAGCGGCACCCTCCGCGGCGGGTCCGCGGGTGCGTCGTACACTCACGAGCTCGGGTCTGCGCCAACTGATTGCGTTCATCTCGCGGATGACGGCGGCGGACCGTGCAGAATTGGAAGGCGTAAGTTCCGATCGGTCACAGCAATTGGTGGCCGGCGCACTGGTCGCGGAGGCGAGTATGCGGGCACTTTCGCTCGATACTTTGGAGATTTGCCCGTGGGCGCTGCGTGAAGGGCTGATCCTGCGCAAACTGGATACCGATATGAATGGTGGACCCGAAGCAACGTACTCAGCGGGCACGGCGACCGGTGACGGTCGGCCCGCGCCCGGCGGCGCGCCTTCGCCGGGCTCGATCGGGACGGTGTCGTCATGAGCGAGGATTCCAAACAGCTGTCGGTCGCGGAACTGCTGGCGCGTAACGGCCAGCAGAGCGGAGGCTCGTCCGGCGGTGGCAGACGTCGCCGCAGTGGCCGTGGCATCTCCGTCGCCGAACTGACCGGCGACCTGCCGGTCATCCGGGACGGCGGTGGCCACTCCGCGCACGCGGCGCCGGATTCCGACGCGGAGGAGCCCGCCTACGCGCCCCCCTCGTTCGATCCGCCCGCGCCGGAACCGGTTTCCTACTCGCCCGAGCCGCAGCCCGATCCGTCGTCGTATTCGCCCATGTCGGGCCCGATTTCGATGTACGACCCGCTGGCCGGTTACGCGCAGCCGGATCCGCCGCAGGCCGATCCGCCGCCCGGGCGATCCAGCCGGGTCATGCCCGGCCGGAAGATGCCCTCTTCGTGGCACGGCACGTCCTTCGATCCGCTGTCGCCGGATACTCCGGTGTCCGATTTGTTCTCTGTCGCGCCCGGTCCGTACGCCCCCGACCCACTGGCGGGTGCGCCCGAGACGCCCCCGCGCTCCGGGCGCAGGCGCAGGCGGGAGGAACCCGAAGAAGAGGCCACGGAGGTACGGTCCTGGCACGAGGTCCCGCACGAGCCGTTCGGCCGGGACGCGCTGTCCGACCGCGGGGTCGGTGAACCGGGCCGCAACGGCCACGGAGAGCGGGACGCACCCGGCTTCGGCCGCTCGCCGCTGCCCGAACGCAACGGCGCCAGGGGCGGGCGCGCGGCCAGGCGCAGGGCGGCCGAGGCCGCGGAAGCCGCGGAAGCCGCCGAGGACCTCGGTCCGTCCACCGCGGCCTGGTCCCCGTCCACCGGCGGTTTCGCCCCGGAATCGGAACCGCTGCCCCTTCCGCCACCGCCCGATCCGAGACCGAAGCCGACCAGGCCCGCTCCGCCCGAGCCGCAGCCGGAGGCACATCGAAGATCAGCCCGCCGCGAGGGCGTCGGCGAGAACGGACTACCGGCCTGGTCGGCCCGCCGGCACAAGCCGCAGGCCGATTCCGCGCCGGAATCGGTCGGCATCCCGACCGCCGCGTGGTCGCTGGCCAGCCAGGATCAGCAGTTGCTCTCCGGCCAGACGGTCGCGGGCGACCTGCTGCGCGACGGCGTCGACCGGGCCGAACGCGGCGCGGCGGAGCGCAACGGCAGAGGTGGTCGCGGTAGGCGCGCCGCGGCCGAGGCCGCGGAACTGGACGGCGTCACCGACGTCTACGAGCCGATCGCGCTGGACGAGGACGAAGACGACGACATAGTCGACGAACCTCGCATCACCAGCCGGGCCACCTCGCGCCGGTCCCGGGCCGTCAAGAAGGCGGAGGACGACGAGAACCGGCGCCAGTGGATGATCCTCGGCGGCCAGAGCACCGGCGCCGCCGTCGCGGGCATGCTGCTGTTCAAGGGCTTCGAGCGGATGTGGGAGATGCTGCCCTGGGTCGCGCTGGCCCTGGCGATGATCGTGATTCTAGGCCTGGTGGCCCTCGTGCGGATCCTGCGCAGGACCGACGACATCCTCAGCACGGTGATCGCCGTCGTCGTGGGCATCTTCGTCACGCTGGGGCCACTGGCCTTTCTTCTCAGCACGAACTGAGCATGGAGCAAGTCGTGGCGAATATCGGGCAGGCGAACGAGACCGGGTCGCGTATGGGCGAGGGATCGCCAGGAGATACCGGGGGCGCATCCCGGCCGAGGGAGATCCGGGTGGGGCTCTCGACCGCCTCGGTGTACCCGGAGAATACGGAGGCCGCGTTCCGTTACGCCGCCGAACTCGGCTACGACGGCGTCGAGCTGATGGTCTGGGCCGAGCCCGCCAGCCAGAGCATCGCCACCGTGCAGGCGTATTCGCGCAGTTACGGCGTTCCGGTGCTCGCGTTGCACGCTCCGTGCCTGCTGATCTCGCAGCGGGTATGGGGTTCGGATCCGGTGGCCAAGCTCGAGCGCAGCGTGCACACCGCCCAGGCGCTCGGCGCGGGCACGGTCGTCGTGCATCCGCCGTTCCGCTGGCAGCGCCGCTATGCGGCCGGGTTCGCGGCGCAGGTGGCCGAGCTGGAGGAGAGCAGCCCGGTGCTCGTGGCGGTGGAGAACATGTTCCCGATGCGGGCGGACACGCTGTTCGGCCGACGCGAAGGCGCGGTGCGCCGACTGGAGCGCCGTGGTGGCCCGGGTCCGGCGCTCACCGCCTTCAGCCCCTCCTACGACCCGACCGACACCGGGTTCCGCCACTACACCCTGGACCTGTCGCATACCGCCACCGCAGGAGCCGACCCGTTGGCGCTGGCGGCCCGCATGGGCGCGGGTCTGGTCCATCTGCACCTGGCCGACGGCCGGGGCGCCGCGCACGACGAACATCTCGTTCCTGGCGATGGCACCCAGCCGTGTGTGGAAGTGTGCGCGAGCATGGTCCGCAGCGGTTTCACCGGCCAGGTCGTCGCCGAGATCAATACGCAGAACGCGCGCACGACCAAGGAGCGGGCCGAGATGTTGCATCGCACGCTGGCCTTCGCCCGCAAGCATCTGACCGAGGCCGCCGCGCCCACTCCCGCCGGCGCGCGGCACAGCTCGCCCGAACCGCCGATGTGACGCTCGTCGCTACTCCGGTATGCGGCCATGGGGTCGGTCGCCGGTTGCGTTGTACGTTGTACGAACCCGATGCCGACAGTGTGGTCACGAGGCCGCGAACGACGCCATCGGGTGCGGCCGACGCAGGACAGGAGTGAGGATGACGACGGAGCTGACGGCTGAATTCGGCCCGGCGGCCACGACCGACGCACCGTTCAGCCAGGTGTGCGCGCTGGAAACGGCGCCGCCGCGAACTCCGGACACCGGCCGCTACCTGGGCTTCATCGACGACATCTGGACCATCGGCCCGAAGGTGCACGGCGGGACGATGGTGGCGGGCAGTGCGGCCGCGGCGACGAATTGGCTGCGCGCCGCCGATCCCGCGCTGGTCGGGATGGCGCCGGTCGCCGCGAGTTCCGATTTCCTCGGCGCGCCGAACCCCGGCGAGGTCGAATACGAGGTGCGCCTGCGGAAGATCGGTCGCCAGATCTGCCTGGCCGACGCCGACCTCGTCCAGAACGGCCGCGTCCTGGTGCGCACGGCGCTGACGTTCAGCCGCCTCGACGACGCGAACGCGATCTACGCGCCCGAGCACTCCGACATGCCCACGGCGCCGCCCGCCGATGCCGTCGGCTACGAGCCCGGCTCCCAGATGGGCGAGATCGTGCACGTCGGCCGAGGCGCCGACATCTATCTCGACCGCGACTGGGCCCGCTTCCTCGCGGGCGCGAAGGGCGAGCCGCGCCTGCGGATGTGGATTCGTCCGCGACCGGGCGACGAACAGGACCCGGACGTCGCGATGTACTTCGCCATGATGAGCGCCGACATGAGCCCGCCGGTCCCGATGAATCTCGGCCACTTCGGCTGGGCGCCCACCGTGCAGATGACCACCTACCTGCGTCGTAGGCCCGCGCCGGGCTGGCTGCGGATCATCGCCACCACGCACGAGGTGGGCGAGCGCATGTTCGACGAAGATCAGCTGGTGCTGGACTCGACCGGCGCGGTCGTCGCGCAGAGTCGTCAGCTGGCGCTCGTTCCCCAGCGCTGAGCCGCCGCGCGCGCCGTCTAGCCTTGACGCCCATGACGAGAATTGCGGTGATCGGTGGCGGGCGCATCGGGGAAGCGTTGGTCGCCGGGTTGCTGGAGTCCGGGAGGCTGACCAAGGATTTGGTCGTCGTGGAGACGCATCGGGAACGGGCCCATCAGCTCGCCGACCGCTTCGGCGTCCGGGTCACCGACGACCTCGCCGATGCCGCGGTTGGCGCGGATCTGCTGGTGATCGCGGTGAAACCGGGCGATGTGGACGCCGTGCTCGCGCCGCTGGGCAAGGCGGAGATCGGCAGCGACCGCGATCAGGTGCTGGTGTCGCTTGCGGCCGGTGTGCCGACCGGGCGACTGGAGGGCAAAATGCCCGCCGGGTTCCCCGTGGTGCGGGTGATGGCGAATACGCCGATGCTGGTGGGGCAGGGGATGAGCGTCATCGCGCCGGGGCGCTATGCGCGCGAGCAGCATCTGGAACTGGTGACCGAGGTGCTCGGGGCGGTCGGCAAGGTGGTCACCGTGGCGGAGAGCCAGATGGATGCCGTCACCGCGGTGTCCGGATCCGGGCCCGCCTACTTCTTCCTGGTCGTCGAGGCCTTGGTGGACGCGGGCGTCGGGCTCGGGCTCACCAGGGATGTGGCCACCCAGCTCGTCGTGCAGACCATGGTCGGCTCGGCCGCCCTGCTGGACACTTCCACCCAGACCGCGGCGGAATTGCGCGCCGCGGTGACCTCGCCCGCGGGCACCACCGCGGCCGCGATCCGCGAACTCGAGCGCGGAGGACTACGCTCGGCATTCTGGGAAGCCCTCTTCGCATCGAAGGAACGGTCGGTCGAACAGGGCGCATCAGCGGAGTGACCGGTCTGTTCAAAATCGGAAAACCCGATTTCTCACACCCGTCGCAGTAACACCACTGGTCCCGCTAAGCTTCAAGGAGCACGTGCGTGTCTGTTCCGCCGGTGGGGAAGCCGGCGGCGCGGACGTGCCGGAGGTCAATGGTGCAATGATGTCTGCGAACAAGATGTCTGCGAATTCCGGAGCGTCCGGCGGCTCCGGTCCCGCAGCAGGTCGGGGGAATTCCCGCGCACAGCGCGAGGCCGCGACGCAGGGGCAACCTGTACTCGGCGGCGGCACCCAGTTTCTCACCGTCGCCGAAGTGGCGAGTCTGATGCGGGTGTCCAAGATGACGGTCTACCGGCTCGTGCACTCGGGCGAGTTGCCCGCCGTGCGCGTCGGACGATCGTTCCGGGTGCACGCCAAGGCGGTGCACGACTATCTGGAAACGTCCTATTTCGACGCCGGATGAGGCGGTTTCGGTACCGCTGGGGCGTGACGGTACGATAGCTCCTCGGTTCGTGTTCGCCCGCCGGTGGCATCGTTGTTCGTTGCCCCGTGGTATCCGGCGGCGCGAACACGGGGCGTGCGGCTTGCCGAGCGACCCCGGCCCGTCGGCCGGGGCGCGGGCAGACGGGCGTCCGGCAATCGCGCACGGGCAGCGTGCGCGCCGAGTAGAGAGAACGCGAGGACAACCCTATGGGTTCTGTGATCAAGAAGCGCCGCAAGCGCATGTCGAAGAAGAAGCACCGCAAGCTGCTTCGCCGCACGCGTGTTCAGCGGCGCAAACTCGGCAAGTAGGCATCGCTGCGTGGTAGCTGCGCGAGCCCGTCACCAATAGGTGACGGGCTCTTTTATTTGAAACTTGAAATTTTGGAATCACCATTTGTATCACGTGACTGAAGTCATCGTTAGATCCTGGTTAATACTCTCGGTGCACGGGTAGGTACCCGCTACGCTGGGCACTGGGAATAATCACAAGGGCGGCTGGCAAGGGAAAGCGGGTGCCGGTGAGTTCTGAGGGTCGGGAAGTGTACGCGCCGAAGGTCGTGCTGGTCACCGGGGCCAGCCGGTTCTTCGGCGGCACGGTCGTCGCCCGCCTCGCCCAGCAACCCGCGATCGAGCGGATCCTCGCCGTCGACACGATGACGCCGAGCCGAGAGTTGCAGCGGCGCATGGGCCGTGCGGAATTCGTGCGGGCGGACATTCGAAATCCGTTGATCCGTAAGGTGATCGATGGTGGCGAGGTGGATACCGTGGTGCACACCGCGCTGCTGACGCGCCCGCCTGCGGGCGGCGGTCGCGCGGTGATGAAGGATTACAACGTCCTCGGCGCGATGCAGCTGTTCGCGGTGTGCCAGAAGGTGGCTTCGGTGCGCCGGGTGGTGCTGCGCTCCTCGTCGGCGGTTTACGGTTGCAGCGCCAAGGATCCCGCGAAATTCACCGAGGAAATGAGCGCGCGCACACCGCCGCGTGGTGGGTTCGCGCGGGACATGATCGATATAGAGGGTTATGTTCGCGGGCTGGCCCGGCGGCGCCCCGATATCGCCACGTCAATTCTGCGATTCGCCCCCATCGTGGGCCCGCGGCTGGCCGCTCGCGGCGCGCAATATCTGCGTTCGCCGGTGACCCCTACCGTATTCGGCCGGGACGCCAGAATGCAGCTGCTGCACGAGGAGGACGCGGTGGCCGCGTTGACTCACGCGGCGCGCGGCGCGGCAGGCGGCACGTACAACATCGCGGGCGACGGCGCGCTGTCGCTGTCGCAGGCGGTCCGGCGGGCGGGCCGGATCGAGTTGCCCGTTCCCTTCACGGTGTTCCGCACCGCGGGTCGCCTGCTCATGGGCCCGGTGCTGCGGGAGTTCTCCGCCGAACAGCTCGACTATTTCCACTTCGGTTGTGGCCTGGACACCACGCGCATGCGCACCGAATTCGGGTTCGTGCCGCGCTGGACGACGGTGCAGGCATTCGACGACTTCATCGGGGGCGCAGCGTTGCGGCCCGTGGTCGATCCAGCGTGGATCGACGCCGCAGAACACAAACTGCTCGGCCTGCTCGGGGCCGGTACGGGAGCACACCAATGAATGACGTAGCGAAAGTCATCCGACTCCACGACCTCCAGATCGAGGCGCGTCAGCGGCCCACGCCACGCAGGCTGGCCGCGCAGAGTCCGGTGACGTCGCTGGTGGAGCGGCGCGCGGCGGTCGCGCCCGCCGCGCCCCAGTCGCTGTCGGGCATGCTGCGCGGCGCGCTCGGCAAGCAGATCTCCAAGACCGCGGATTTCGCGCGCCGCAGGCTCACCGGCGACTACCAGGTCGACGAGTTCGGTTTCGACGAGCATCTGCTCGAGTCGGTCATCCTGCCCGCCCTGCGTCCGCTGTCGGACCTGTGGTTCCGGGTGGAGGTCAGCGGTATGGAGAATCTCCCGGAAGCGGGCGGCGCGCTGATCGTGGCCAACCACGCGGGCACCGTGCCGATCGACGGTCTGATGCTGCAGCTGGCCGTGCACGATCGGCATCCCAAGCAGCGCGCGTTGCGCTTGCTGGCGGCCGACCTGATCTTCGAGACGCCCGTGCTCGGGGTGCTGGCTCGCCGGGCGGGCCACACGCTGGCCTGCCGGGAGGACGCCGAACGGCTGCTGCGCTCCGGCGAGCTGACCGGGGTGTTCCCCGAAGGGTTCAAGGGCGTCGGCAAGCAGTACACCGATCGCTACAAGCTGCAGCGCTTCGGTCGCGGCGGCTTCGTCGCCGCCGCGGTGCGCACCGGCGTGCCGATCATCCCGTGCTCCATCGTCGGCTCCGAGGAGATCTACCCCAAGCTGGCCGACCTCAAGCCGCTGGCCCGGCTCCTGGGTCTCCCGTATTTCCCCGTGACGCCGCTTTTCCCGCACCTCGGCCCGCTGGGCGCGGTGCCGCTGCCGTCGAAGTGGTACATCGAATTCGGCGCCCCCATTCCGACCGCGCCGTACGAGCCCGAGGCCGCCGACGACCCGATGACCATGTTCGAGGTCACCGACCAGGTGCGCGAGACCATCCAGCAGACGCTCTACAAACTGCTCACCAAGCGCCGCAACGTTTTCACGGGGTAGCGGGGATCGCTAGTGACCGTCGCGGCGGCGGGTTACCGCGGCTGCTACGGCACCGCCCGCTGCGCCGAGGGCCAGGGCGGTGGGTACGCCGATCTTCGCTGCCTTGCGGCCGGTTCGGAAGTCGCGGATCTCCCAGCCGCGGTTCTTGGCGACCTCGCGTAGATCCGAGTCCGGGTTGATCGCGACGGCGGTGCCGACCAGCGAGAGCATCGGCACATCGTTGTGGCTGTCGGAGTACGCGGTGCACCGCTTGAGGTTCAAGCCCTCGCGGATCGCCAGGGTGCGCACCGCGTGCGCTTTGCCGAGTCCGTGCAGGATGTCGCCCACCAGGCGTCCGGTGAACTTCCCGTCGACACTCTCGGCCACGGTGCCCAGCGCTCCGGTGAGCCCGAGCCGCTTCGCGATCACCTGCGCCAGCTCCACCGGGGTCGCGGTCACCAGCCACACCTGCTGGCCCGCGTCCAGGTGCATCTGCGCGAGCGCGCGGGTGCCGGGCCAGATCTTGTCGGCGATGATCTCGTCGTAGATCTCCTCGCCCAGCGCGGCCAGTTCGGCGGTCGAGCGCCCGGCGATGAACGCCAGCGCCTTCTCCTTGCCGCTGGCCATGTCGGTGCTGCTCTCCTTGCCGGTGACCCGGAACTTCACCTGTTTCCAGGCGACATCCACCAGATCGGAGGTCTTGAAGTACTTGCGCGCCGCTAGACCACGGGCGAAATGCACGATCGACGCGCCTTGCACCATGGTGTTGTCGACGTCGAAGAACGCCGCCGCAGTCAAGTCGCGCGGCGCCTCGGGACCAGCGGCCTCCACCTCGCCCGCGGCGAGCTCGGCGTCGTGCAGGGTCAGCGCCGCGTCCGCGCTCGCCTCACCGGCCAGATTGGCCCGCAATTCCTCTTCACTCGGGCCGAAGGGGCTGCGCGAGATGCGGGCGAGCTGGTCCTGCAGCCCCTGGCCCATCTGGCTCAGATTCCACCGCGCCGGAAACTCACCGAATCGTCCCGCGATGAATCCGGCCCTCGCCACCTTCGATCGTTCCGGCACCAGTACCTCCGCCCGTCGCGCGAACCATGTCAACAGTAGCCGGATCGGCCGACAGTCACGGCAGAAGGCGGCGCGCGACACAATCGCGTGGCGCGCACCGAGCCCGCATGGCGTTCCGGCCGCTGATTGAATTCCGGTCATGACCAATCACACACATTCGGTGACATTGCTGACTCGCGCGGGCTGTGGACTGTGTGCGACGGCACTGGAACAACTGCGCGTGATCTGCGCCGAATTCGGTTTCGAACCGGGGACCGTCGATGTCGACGAAGCCGCCGCTACCGACCCTGGCCTGCGCGCAGAGTACGGCGACCGGCTTCCCGTCGTCCTGCTCGACGGCCGCGAACACAGCTATTTCGATGTCGACGAGACCCGATTGCGGGCCGACCTGGAGCGCTGAGCGCGCCGTTTTCCGTCCGATTCGGCCACTGTGCTGGTCGCGGCGGAAAATGAGGCCAATTTCACCGACTTTGTGCAGGGCTTCACAAGCAGTTACGGTGGTGGCAACGCGACCCGCATGCCGAGGCTGCGGAGCCGCCCCGAAATCCGAAACTTCGACACCATGGCACCGGACCGCCCCCGGGTCAGAAGGGTCGAGCGACGAACCGGAGCCCCGAGGTCCGGGACGAGGAGCCGACGACGTGACAGAGCAGCATGAGGCGCCAGGCGGCGTCTCCGGCAGGGCTCTGCAGAAGGACATCCCGCAGGCCACCGTCGCGCGGCTGGCTACCTATCTTCGGGTCCTCGCCATGTTGGCCGACGACGGTGTTGCCATCGTATCGAGTGAGGAACTGGCTGTCGCGGCGGGTGTCAATTCGGCCAAATTGCGCAAGGATCTATCCTTCCTCGGCCCCAACGGCGTTCGCGGCGTCGGCTACGACGTGGCCAAGCTCCGGTCCCGGATCGAGGATGTGCTCGGTCTGTCCCAGGGCCACCGTGTCGTGCTGGTCGGCGCGGGAAACCTGGGCCGGGCACTGGTGGGCTACGGCGGGTTTCAGCGGCGCGGTTTCACCGTGGTCGGCATTCTCGACAGCGACCCCGCGGTGATCGGCATGCCGGTCGCCGGACTGGTGGTGCGCGACGTCGCGGAGCTGGCCGCGGCGGTCGCCGAGCTGGAGCCGACCATCGCGGTGATCACCGTTCCCGACGACGCGGCCCAGGACGTGTGCGATCGGCTCGTCGCGTTCGGACTGCAGTCGATTCTGAGTTTCGCCCCCTGCGAGCTGGTCGCACCGGCCACGGTCGAGGTCCGCCGCGTCGACCTGGCCGTCGAGATGCAGATGCTGTCGTTCGAACGGGTGCGCAACGCGGAGCAGGCTCCGCTGCCGGAGGTGGCGCACGCCGGGTCGGGTCGCATCGCGCACCGCCTGCCGACTTCGCATCCGGCACTCCAGCACTCGGCAACCCCGCATACGGCAACCTCGCATACGGCAACGGAGCCAAGCAGCAAGGGATCGGTGGTCACACCATGAGTGAGCGCAGCGAGCGAATCATGCAGTACAGCACGGCGGAGGATTCCGTTCGTGCCGGGACGGTGACGGCATGAGCGTTCTCCTCGTCGGCATCTCGCACCGCAGCGCGCCGGTTCCCGTGCTGGAGAAGGTGGCCGTCACCGACACCGACCGGCCGAAGCTGATCGACCGCCTGATCTCCTCCAGCCGAGTGTCCGAGGCGATGATCGTCTCCACTTGCAACCGGGTCGAGGTCTACGCGGTGGTCGACGCCTTCCACGGCGGTCTCGCCGAGATCGGCGATCTACTGACCAGGCACTCCGGCCTGCCGATGCCGGATCTGACCAAGCACGCCTACGTCCGCTACTCCGAGGCCGCCGCCGAGCATCTGTTCGCGGTCGCCAGTGGCCTGGACTCGATGGTGGTCGGCGAGCAGCAGGTGCTCAGCCAGATTCGCGGGGCCTACGCCTCCGCCGACGCGCAGCGCGCGGTCGGGCGGACCCTGCACGAGCTGGCGCAGCACGCGCTGCGGGTCGGCAAGCGGGTGCACGCCGAAACCGGCATCGACCGCGCGGGCGCGTCGGTGGTGTCGGTCGCGCTCGATCGCGCGCAGCAGGTGCTCGGCCCCCTGGCCGGCCGGACCGCCGCGGTGGTCGGAGCGGGGGCCATGGGCGGTCTCGCGGTCGCGCATCTCTCCCGAGCCGGGATCGGCCGGATCATCGTGGTGAACCGCACCATCGCGCGGGCCCGCAGTCTCGCCGAGACCGCGCGGACGCACGGCGTCGAGGCCGAGGCCATGGAGCTGTCGCGGCTCACCGAGGCGATGTCCGCGACCGACGTGGTGGTCACCTGCACCGGCGCGGTCGGCGCGGTCGTGACACTCGCCGACACCCACCGCGCGCTCACCGACCGCGAGCGCGGCGAGGAATTCGCCACGGTGGACCGGCCGTTGGTGTTCTGCGATCTCGGCTTGCCGCGCGATGTGGAGCACGCCGTGGCCGGACTGCCCGGCGTCACGCTCATCGACATCGAGACCTTGCAGCGTGATCCGGCGGCGGGCGCCGCCGCCGACGACACGGCGGCCGCCCGATCGATCGTCGCCGACGAGCTCGCGAAGTATCTCGCCGGACAGCGGATGGCCGAGGTCACCCCGACGGTGGCGGCGCTGCGCCAGCGTGCGGCGGAGGTGGTCGAGGCCGAACTGCTGCGTCTGGATTCGCGGCTGCCCGGCCTCGCCGACCCGGAACGCGACGAGGTCGCGCGCACGGTGCGCCGGGTGGTCGACAAGCTGCTGCACGCGCCGACGGTGCGGGTCAAGCAGCTCGCCTCCACGCCGGGCGGCGACAGCTATGCCGAGGCGCTGCGCGAATTGTTCGAACTGAAGCCGGGCGCGGCCCAGGCGGTCGCCGCGCCGATGGAGATCACCGCGCTCGCGGACGACCGCGCCGAGATCACATTGGCCGACGGGGAGATCGCGCTGGCCGACGACTTCACCGCGGGCCATCGCGGCGAGGAACAGGGGCAGACGGCATGACCATGGTTCACCGAGAAGGCAACGCCACCGCGGAAGGCACTCGTGCCCCGTGGCGGATCGGCACCCGCGGGAGCCTGCTCGCGCTGACCCAGGCGGGCACGGTGCGCGACGCGCTGATCTCGGCCGGGCAGCCCGCCGAGCTGGTCGTCATCAAGACCGCCGGTGACCTGTCGTCGGACCCGGTGCAGAAGATCGGCGTCGGCGTGTTCACCTCCGCGCTACGCGACGAGCTGGCGGCGGGCGCGATCGACATCGCCGTGCACTCCTACAAGGACTTGCCGACCGCGCAGGACCCGCGCTTCACCATCGCCGCCATCCCGCCCAGGGAGGACCCGCGTGACGCGCTGGTCGCGCGCGACGGACTCGTCCTCGGCGAGCTGCCCGCGGGCGCCAAGGTCGGCACCTCCGCGCCGCGTCGCGCCGCTCAGTTGCGGGCGCTCGGGCTCGGCCTGGACGTCGTCCCGCTACGCGGCAACCTGGACACCCGGCTGCGCAAGGTCCGCGAGGGCGAGTTGGACGCCGTGGTGGTGGCCAGAGCCGGACTGGCGCGCATCGATCGGCTGGACGCGGTCACCGAGTCGCTGGAGCCGGTGCAGATGCTCTCCGCTCCCGCGCAGGGCGCGCTCGCGGTCGAATGCCGCAGCGACCACACCGCGCTGGTTGAGATTCTTTCCGGCCTCGACGACGCGGCCACCCGCGCGTCGGTCGTCGCCGAGCGGTCGCTGCTGGCCGAACTCGAGGCGGGCTGCACCGCACCGATCGGTGCGCTCGCCGAGGTGGTCGAATCGCTCGACGACGAAGGGCGGATCGTGGACGAGCTGTCGCTGCGCGCGTGCGCGGCGGCCGTCGACGGATCCGACGTGCTGCGCGCGTCGGTGGTCGGCGCCCCGGACGACGCCGCCGAGCTCGGCCGCGCGCTTGCCCGCGAGTTGCTCGACATGGGTGCGCGCGAGTTGCTCGCCACCGAACCGGACGACGGTTCCCCCACCCGGGCGGTGAGTTCGCCCGCCACAGACTTGCCCAACCCCAGCCCAATGGAGAACAGCCGATGAGCGGAAGCATAGGCACCGTGCCTTCGGGTATGCCGGAGCCGAGCGCAAGCGAGGTGCAGGCATGAGCCGAGCCACGAAGAAGCACCCCGGTCGCATTCTTTTCGTCGGATCGGGTCCGGGTGACCCGGCGCTGCTCACCGTGCGGGCCCGTGAGGTCATCGGGCGGGCGACGCTGGCGTTCACCGACCCGGACGTCGACAAGGGTGTGCTCGCCCTGATCGGCACCTCGGTCGAGCCGGGGCCCGACGGCGAACGTCCCGTCGACGTGCGGCCCGCGCTCGGCGAGCCGGCCGAGGTGGCCAAGACGCTCATCGCCGAAGCGCGTGCCGGGCACGACGTGGTGCGCGTGGTCGCGGGCGACCCGCTGACCACCGATTCGGTGATCGCCGAGGTCAACGCCGTCACCCGCTCGCACATGGTCTTCGAGGTGCTGCCCGGCCTGCCCAATGGCTCCGCGGTGCCCAGCTACGCAGGCATCGCGCTCGGTTCCGGGCACACCGAGGCGGACGTGCGCGGCGAGGTCGACTGGGCCGCGCTCGCGGCCGCGCCCGGCCCGCTGGTCCTGCACTCGACCTCAGGTCATCTCGCGGAGACCGCGAGCGCCCTGGTCGAGCACGGCATGGCACCGCAGACCCCGGTCGCGGTGACGGTACGGGGCACCACCCGCCAGCAGCGCACCATCGAGGCCACTCTGGCCACGCTGAACAGCGCCGCCTCCGAACTGGTCGGCCCGCTGGTGGTGACCATCGGCAAGGTGGTCGCGCAACGCTCGAAGATGTCCTGGTGGGAGTCGCGCGCGCTGTACGGCTGGACCGTGCTGGTGCCGCGCACCAAGGATCAGGCCGCGGAGATGAGCGAACGGCTCGTCACGCACGGCGCCATCCCGATGGAGGTGCCGACCATCGCGGTCGAGCCGCCGCGCAGCCCCGCCCAGATGGAGCGCGCGGTCAAGGGTTTGGTCGACGGTCGCTACCAGTGGGTGGTGTTCACCTCCACCAACGCGGTCCGCGCGGTGTGGGAGAAGTTCGCCGAATTCGGTCTGGACGCGCGGGCGTTCTCCGGTGTGAAGATCGCCTGCGTGGGGGAGGCCACCGCCGACAAGGTGCGGTCGTTCGGCATCAACCCCGAGCTGGTGCCCAGCGGCGAGCAGTCCTCCGAGGGCCTGCTGGCCGACTTCCCGCCTTACGACGACGTGTTCGACCCGGTGAACCGGGTGCTGCTGCCGCGCGCCGACATCGCCACCGAGACGCTGGCCGAGGGCCTGCGCGATCGCGGCTGGGAGATCGACGACGTCACGGCCTACCGCACGGTGCGCGCTTCGCCGCCGCCCGCGGAGACCCGCGAGATGATCAAGACCGGCGGTTTCGACGCGGTCCTGTTCACCTCGTCCTCCACGGTGCGCAACCTGGTCGGCATCGCGGGCAAGCCGCACGCCCGCACCATCGTGGCCTGCATCGGCCCCAAGACCGCCGAAACCGCCATCGAATTCGGTCTGCGCGTGGACGTGCAGCCCGACGTGGCCCAGGTCGGTCCTCTGGTCGAAGCGCTGGCCGAGCACGCGGCCCGGCTGCGCGCCGAAGGACTCCTGCCGCCGCCGCGCAAGAAGAGCCGCCGCAGTAGGTAATAGGGATCGGACTCAGTACCGCCTGCGCATCAGGGTGCGGACCATGGAGCAGGTGGCGTCGGAGGGTGGGCGGATGCCGATCACCTCGGCGGTGTGCCTGATTCGCTTGTTCGTGGCGTAACTCGGTGCGTAGACGCCGGAGTCGAGCAGTGCGATCGCCAGGCGCATCGCCTTGAGCCGCCGGTTGTGCAGGACGTACCACGCCTTGGGGCGGCCCGGAGGCAGCGGGCGCTTCTGCAAAGGGGTGTAGGGGCGATCGATGAGAACGGTTTGTGGTGTGCGCATTGGCATCCCTCCCGTGGCGATCGGGGGCGGGCGAGCCCCCTCGAACGTACCTTCGATTGTACCCGTGGGGACCGACAAACTTGGCTGGCCAGAAGGCTTTTCGAGCGTCCAGCGGCTCACAGATCGTGCAACAGCCGCATCGACTGCGGATGGCCCAGCGCGGCCGCGCGTTCCAGCCACTGCCTGGCTTCCCGCTGCGCCGGGGTGCGGCCGGTCGCGATGGCGGCGGCGGTCCGCAGCGCCTCGGGGTCCGCGAAATCGCCTGCGAGGTAGGGGGTGTTGGCAGCGCGCAGCAACAGCGCGAGGTGGAACATCGAGTCCGGGTCGCCCGCTTCGGCGCCCTTGCGCAACCACCGCTCACCCTCGATCGGCTCGCCGCGGTCCAGATGCAAGGCGCCCAGCACGGCCATCGCATCGGTCCTTCCCCGCCGCGCGGCCTCGGTGAGCAGGTCGATCGCGCGGTCGAATTCGCCGCGGCGCGCCAAGCGCAGGCCGAGACTGCGCATGGCCGTGGGATTTCCGGCGCGGACGGCTCGTTCGTACCACTGCTCGGCCTCTTCGTCGCGTCCACGCCGGTTGGCGATGACGCCCATATTGCAGAGGGCTTCCGGCAACCCGCGCTCGGCGGCCGGCCGTAGCCAGCGCTCCGCCTCATCGATATTCCCGCGCTCGGTGTGCAGCAGGCCCAGCTGCACGCCCGCCGCCTCGTTGCCGCGGGCGGCGGCGGTCTCCAGCCAGTGGATCCCCTCGCCGATCCGCCCGTCGGCTCCCAGCAGCGCGCCGAGCATGCCCATCGCCGGCGCACTGCCACTCGCGGCGGCCCGGCGCAGCCAGCGTTCGGCGCCCGCCGCGTCGCCCGCGTGCCACAGCGCTTCGGCACGCCGTTGCATGGCGACCAACTCGACCTCGCTCGGCGGCTCGGTCATCTAACAGCCCGTCTCGCGGAACACCACGCCGTCCATCATGGCGCCTGTTCCATCGGGACGCGGTACCCGTTCGCGTGCGCGTACGCCGTCAGCTGCGCGTCGTAGTTGCGGAGGCTGTCCAGTAGCCAGGTGTGTCCGGTGTCCTTGACGACCACGATCGGCCCCCGGCTGCCCGGCGGAAGCGTGGGTACCGAGCCGTCGAGGTACCAGGATGTGGTCGACCACGGGAAGATGAAGGCCCAGCCGATGTCGGCGACCCGCTGCGGCGGTCCGAGCTGTAAGGGATCGGCCGGGGTGGCATGCCGTGCGCTGTGCTGGGCGAGTAGATGCCGTGCGCTGTTGCGGGCCACGCGCACGTCCAGCGGCCCCGAAGTGGTGTCCGGAAACCGGAGACTGGTCTCCGCCCCTGCGCACAGTCGTCGGCCCGCCGCCTCCGTCACCTGGCACGGCCTGCTCTGCAGGCGGAGGAAGACGCAGCGGGCGGTGTCGGAGAAGCGCAACTGGACGATGGCGTCCTCGGTGCCGCCGGCCAGGTGCGTCCCCCGGCTGCGTATCCACTCGGGCTCGTCGGGCCGGATGCCGAGCATCCGGAAGGCGACGTGCGCGCCCGGCATCACCTCGGGCGCGGCCGATTGTCGTGCGACGAACTCCACGGCGAAGTTCTGCCCGGTGGCGTCGGTGGCACGCCAGACCCGCAGCATGAACGCGGGCGGAGGCAGACCGTCGGTGAGCACGGGCCACCAGTCGGCCAGCAACACCGCCGCCCACGACTCGAAGTCGGCGGCTCTGGCCAGCGAGATGTCGATGTGCGGATCGGTCATGCTTGTCCCCCAGCGGTTCTCGCCTAGTCGGAGTATGCGCCTTCGTCAGGGGGGTAATGTGTGATTTCGCACACTGTTATCACTCGGATGGCATGAGTGATCGCCGGGTAACGCGCGGCAGCTGTCCCAGAGGGTCGGGCCCGGCCCGCGCAGCGGGCCACGGGTGCTCGCGACAGCGGATCGCGCCGGGCGTATCGTGCGATTCATGACCGGAATGGACCGCCCACGGCGGTTGCGCCGTACTCCCGCTCTGCGCCGTCTCGTGGCCGAAACCACACTCGAACCACGGCAATTGGTGCTGCCGATGTTCGTGGCCGACGGCTTGGCGGAGCCGCATCCGATCGGCTCCATGCCGGGCGTGGTGCAGCACTCGCTCGACTCGCTGCGCAAGGCGGCGGTCGAGGCGGTCACGGCGGGTGTCGGCGGCATCATGCTGTTCGGCGTGCCGCGTCCGGAGGACAAGGACGCGGTCGGCAGCGCGGCCAGCGATCCGCGCGGCATCCTCAACCGCGGCCTGCGCGCCCTCGCCGACGAGGTGGGCGACTCGACCGTGGTCATGGCCGACACCTGCCTGGACGAGTTCACCGATCACGGGCACTGCGGTGTGCTCGCGGCCGACGGCGCGGTCGACAACGACGCGACGCTGGACCGCTACGTCGAGATGGCGCTCGCCCAGGCCGAGGCGGGCGCCGACCTGCTCGGCACCAGCGGCATGATGGACGGCCAGGTCGGCGCGATCCGGCGCGGTCTGGACGCGGCCGGGCGCATCGATACCGGCATCCTGGCCTACTCCGCCAAATACGCTTCGGCGTTCTACGGACCGTTCCGGGAAGCGGTCGCTTCCTCACTGGAAGGCGACCGGCGCACCTACCAGCAGAACCCGGCAAATCGGCGCGAGGCGATCCGCGAGCTGGAACTGGACCTGGCCGAGGGCGCGGACATAGTCATGGTCAAGCCGGCCGTGTCGTATCTGGACATTCTGCGCGAGGTCGCCGATCGCTCGACGGTGCCGGTCGCCGCCTACCAGATCTCCGGCGAGTACGCGATGATCACCGCCGCCGCCGAGCGCGGCTGGATCGACCGCCGCGGCGCCGTCCTCGAGTCGCTGCTGAGCATTCGCCGGGCCGGCGCGGACTTCGTGCTCACCTACTGGGCGACCGAGGCCGCGAACTGGCTGTCGTGACGAATATGGCGGGACCGTTCGCCGCGGGCTCGGCCCGGCCCCCGATGCCGGAGGACGTCGGTACCGCGCGGCAGCTGTGGTGGGGTGTCGTCGGATTCGGCATGGTGCAGTTGATCGCCTCGATCGTCGCTGCCCTGGATCAGCGGCGCACGTTCGCCGAACAGGTCTTCGAGCAGGCCAGGATGTAGGATCCGCAGGTCACGATGGCAAGCGCCGAGCTGATGGTGTCGCTGGTCTACGTGGTCGTGGTGCTGATCGGGCTCGGTCTGTCCGCGCTCGCTCTGGTGATCGTGCACCAGTTCGGGCGTGGCAAACCGTGGGCGCGCACCGTGCTGACGGTCCTCGGCGCCTGGTCCGTGGTGATCGGCGTCGGCGCGTTGCTGGCCATCGACGCGGTGACCGGGACGGCCTCGCTCGTCGCGGGCGGTGCTTCCATCGTGCAGGGCGTGCTCGCGGTCGGCGCCATCTATCTGTCCCACCGGCCCGAAGCCACCGCCTACTTCCAGCCGGGCAGGCGTTGAGGCTCTGAATGGAACAGGTTTCCAATTTGTCCGAGACAGTCCGGCATGTATGGTGAGGGTTGTCACAGTGGACGTGGGAACCGGTAGTCGTCTGCCGTTCGTTGGCGCTTTTTACGCGCGGGAACTCGGCAAATGGCTCCGGAGGATCGGAGGCATCGATGCGAGTGGTGATCCAGCAGCCGCACAGCATTCGGCGGGATCTGGCCGTCTTGAGTCTGCTGATTCTGTTCGCCGTGCTGACCGTCGCCGTGCTGTTGCTGCCCGGCCTGAGTCGCTGATTTCGTTCTCCGCCTTGGTCCACGCTGCCGTGGAGGCTCCGGCGTGACCGTTGAAGCCGTCTTGTTCACCGAGCCGGGCGCCCGCTGGCGCGCCGTGGCCTACGGGCCGATCCTGTGCCTGGCCGTTCTCGTCCTGGAACTCGTCACCGGTGGTGACGTGCACTGGTTCGCCCTGCTGTTCTGTGCCGCGCTGATCGGCGGTTTCGTCGGACTGCAAGTGATCGCGGGCAAACGGCACGTCGGCGTCGAACTCACCGCGGAGACGCTGCGTTCGGGCACCGAGTCGCTCCCGCTGAGCTCGATCGCGGAGGTCCTGCCGGAACGGGACGAGAACTCATGGGACGACGAAGAGTGGGAGTCGGCCAGGGCGCTCGGTGAGCTGACCGGCGTGCCGCGCCGCCGCACCGGCATCGGGCTGCGGCTGGCCGACGGCAGCCTGGTGCAGGCCTGGGCCAGAGACCACAAGGCGCTGCGCACGGCGTTGACCGAGGCCGTCGAACGCAGTTCGGACGGAGTGGACCGATGAGGCGCTGGCTGGTCGTGGTGCTGGTGGAAGTGGATCTGTTCGTGCTCGCGCTCATCGGGGCGGCGTTGAGCGCACGCGCGGGTGTACGCACCACCGATTTCCCGCCGTCCGGCGACGCCCCGGGTTTCACCGCGATCCGCTATGTCGCGCCTTGGTGGCTATTGGCCACACTGCTCGTCACGGTGGCCGGTGTGCTCGCCATCGACGCCGCGGCCCGGCTCGCGCGTGGACTGCGTGGCGCCGGAGCCGTGCGCTGATCGACGCGAATTCGTCTGCGGTCGTTTCATGCTGCGCACAGCGGGAACGCCGATCATATGAAACCAACTGTCCAGCGAGCACTTTTCGGTGCGGTAGCGGCCGGTGTGATCGGCGCGGCCGCGGCCGTACCAGCCACCGCGTCCGCCGAAACCGTTCCGCAAGAGCCTGTTCCGGTGACACCCGCCTTCGCGGCCACGCCGCCGGCACCGCTGCTGCACGCGCTGCCGGCGCCGTTGGCGTGCCTGGTGACGACCGGCTTCGCCGCGTTCTGTCTGGGCATCGCGTAGCCACCGATTGCCTGCTAGCCGCTGCGGGCCGCGCGCCGTCGGGTTACCGTGCTACCGCCCCCGGTTCGGCGCCCGACGCCCGCCGACCGTGCGCTTTGGTTGGAATGGCCCTGGGGCCGTTAGTATTTCGGCCGTATTTGGTACGTGCGTCGATGAAGGAAAGTGTTCGATGAACCGGTTCGCCGTGAAGATTTGTGCCGCGTTTGCCGTGGCTGCCGCCCTCGGATTCGGGGCCGCGCCCGCAGGCGCGACCCCGGGACTGCCACTGGAGGACGCGAACCCGGTCGATGCGCCGATCCTGGTGCCGGATTCCGGATCCGCGGGCCCTTACAACGGGTTCATGTGCTTCCTGCACACGATGTCGGCGCAGGTCCCCTGCATGTACGCCTGACGGCGGCGGCCCGGCGCCCGTTCAGTTCCAGTGCTGGTAGATGTCCAGCACACGGCCGTCGCGGGTGCCGGGGGCGTTCAGGTAGACGGTGACCGTGCCGTCCGGATGGCCCGCCGCCTCCAGCACCACCTGCCGCAGTGTGGCGTGCACCGCACCGCGGTCGTCGCGGTAGATCGCGGAGTCGTTCTTCAGTCCGGCGCCGATCCGGCTGGGCGGGACGAACATGGTGACCACGGCGGGAATCGGCCCGCCCGCCAGCGCTGCGGTCGCCGTGTGGTCCAAGGGGATGGCCAGCCGCACGTCGTCGATTTGATCGAGCGGCTGCGCGGCGGCGGATCCGGCGCCGAGTGCCATTGCGGCCCCCGCGACGACGGCGAGCACACCCACGCTGACGATGGCAATCCGCATGCAGACCCTCCCGAACGATGGACGAATGTGAGCTGAGACTACGCACCGGCAACCGTTCAGCGATCGAAATCCGCGCGAA
Source organism: Nocardia sp. NPDC004718 (assembly GCF_053601535.1). NCBI lineage: Bacteria > Bacillati > Actinomycetota > Actinomycetes > Mycobacteriales > Nocardiaceae > Nocardia > Nocardia sp. NPDC004718. The sequence goes on along the minus strand of NZ_JBSGCA010000001.1, from coordinate 49,639 downwards.
CCCCACCTCGGCGTGTTGCCGGGCGGCTGCGGCCTGCATCACTGCACTACACCCTGTCGTCAAGCCGATTTTCCGGTGCTGAGAGACTGGAACTCGTGAGTTCTTCTCCGCGCGTGACCAGTGCAGCTGTGCCGGTTTCCGCTCAGCTCTTCGACCGGGCGAGTTCGGTGATTCCGGGTGGCGTCAACTCTCCGGTGCGGGCATTTCGATCCGTCGGCGGCACACCGCGATTCATCGCCTCGGCCGACGGCTGGAGGCTCGTCGACGCGGACGGCAACGAGTACGTCGACCTGGTCTGCTCCTGGGGGCCGATGATCCTCGGCCACGCGCATCCGGCGGTCGTCGATGCGGTGCGCGGCGCGGCGAGCGGGGGCCTGTCCTTCGGCGCGCCGACCGAAGCCGAGATCGAACTCGCCGAGGAGATCGTGCGCCGGGTCACGCCGGTGGAGCGGGTACGGCTGGTGAACTCGGGCACCGAGGCGACGATGAGCGCGGTCCGGCTGGCCCGCGGCTACACCGGACGCACCAAGATCATCAAGTTCGCCGGTTGCTATCACGGCCACGTCGACGCGCTGCTCGCCGACGCGGGCTCCGGCGTCGCCACGCTCGGGCTGCCCACCTCGCCCGGCGTGACGGGCGCGCAGGCCGCCGACACCATCGTGCTGCCCTACAACGACATCGACGCCGTCGCCGCCGCGTTCGCCGCGAACCCGGGTCAGATCGCCTGCGTGATCACCGAGGCGGCGGCGGGCAACATGGGCGCGGTGGCGCCGCTGCCCGGATTCAACGCGGGACTGCGCGCGCTCACCGCCGAGCACGGGGCGCTGCTCGTCATGGACGAGGTGATGACCGGATTCCGGGTCAGCGCCGCGGGTTGGTTCGGCCGGGAAGGCGTCGCGGGCGACCTCTACACCTTCGGCAAGGTGATGAGCGGGGGTCTGCCCGCGGCCGCGTTCGGCGGTCGCGCCGAGATCATGAATCACCTAGCCCCGCTCGGGCCGGTCTACCAGGCCGGGACGCTGTCCGGTAACCCGGTCGCGGTGGCCGCGGGCCTCGCCACACTGCGCGCGGCCGACGAGGCGGTGTACACCGCGCTGGACCGCAACGCGCGGCGGCTCGGCGAACTGTTCACCTCGGCGCTGACCGCCGCGGGCGTCGGGCACCAGGTCCAGTTCGCGGGCAATATGGTGAGCGTGTTCTTCGCCGAACGCCCGGTCACCGACTACGCCGCCGCCAAGGCGAGCGAGACCTGGCGCTATCCAGCCTTCTTCCACGCCCTGCTCGACGGTGGCGTGTACGCGCCGCCGAGCGCGTTCGAAGCGTGGTTCGTCTCCGCGGCGCTCGACGAGGACGCGTTCGACCGTATCGCTACCGCTCTGCCCGCCGCCGCGCACGCGGCGGCGGCCGCCACCCCCGAAGGATCCCGCGCGTGACCTCCGACCTCGATCAGCCCGATGCCGACCGGCGCGAGCCGGCCAAGCCGTCCGCCGAGCCGGAGGTGACCGCGACGCACGGCGCGACCGCCGTGGCGGTCGATCCGGCCGCGGACGAGACCGTGATCGACGCTGGTGAGCAGTTCGCCGCCGGGAGCACCGAGGCGGTGGAACGCGCCGACGCGCGGACCAGCGCCACCGACCGGGTGCACGACGGCGGCGCCGCCGCGATCGAGACGATCGTGCACGTGCTGCGCCACGGCGAGGTGCACAACCCGAACGGCATCCTCTACGGCCGCCTGCCCGGCTTCGGCCTTTCGGTGGCGGGCCGTGCGCAGGCCGCCGCCGTCGCGCGGACCCTGGCCGATCACGACATCGCCGTGGTCATCGCGTCGCCGCTGCAGCGTGCTCAGGAGACCGCCGAGCCGATCGCCGCGCAGCACGACGTCATCGTGCGCACCGACGAGAACCTCATCGAGGCGGGCAACACCTTCGAAGGCCTGCGCGTCTCGGTCGGCGACGGCGCGCTGCGCAAGCCGCGGCACTGGTGGAAGCTGCGCGACCCCTTCACCCCGTCCTGGGGCGAGCCGTACCTCCAGATCGCGCACCGCATGCTGGCGGCCGTGAACAAAGCCCGGGTCGAAGCGGCCGGGCGGGAGGCGGTGCTCGTCTCCCACCAGCTACCCGTGTGGACGCTACGGCGGTTCCTCCAGGGCCAGCGCCTCTGGCACGACCCCCGGCAACGGCAGTGCTCGCTCGCCTCGCTGACCTCGCTCGTCTACCACGGCGACACGCTGGTCGACATCGTCTACTCCGAGCCCGCCGGCGGCTCGGACCCCTCGGTACACGGCGCATGACGCACCGCACCGCGTTCCCCATCCCGCCCTCGGCGCGCGCCGGGCGGGTGCTGCCGGCTCTGCTCGCGTGCGTGGCGCTGATCGCCGCGCTCGCGGGTTGTTCGACCGGTTCGGACGCGGTGGCCTCGGGCGGCACCTTCGAATTCGTCTCGCCCGGCGGCAAGACCGACATCCGCTACGACCCGCCCGCCGCGCGCGGCACCATCGGCAAACTCGCCGGTCCGGACCTGATGACCGCGGGCAAGACCACCTCGGTGGAGGACTACGCGGGCAAAGTCGTGGTACTCAACCTCTGGGGCCAGTGGTGCGGTCCGTGCCGCGCCGAGGCGCCCGCCCTGGAAAAGGTTCACGAAGCGACCAAGGACAAAGGCGTCGCCTTCCTCGGCATCAACGTCCGCGACCCGCAACAGGACAAGGCCCAAGACTTCGTGGTCGACAACAAGGTCGGCTACCCGTCCATCTACGACCCGTCGATGCGCACGCTTTTGGCGCTCGGCGGGAATTTCCCTACCAGTGTCATCCCCACCACGCTCGTCCTCGACCGGCAACACCGGGTCGCCGCGGTATTCCTGCGGTCCCTGCTCGCCGAGGATCTGCAGTCAGTGGTCGAAAGTATCGCCGCGGAGGAATCACAGTGAATCGCGACCGTCGTACCCGCCACCTGCGCGCCTGTCGGCCACGGCAGGGCGCCCGACGAATCGGCGGCGGATGGGCCGTCGACGACCGGTGGGCGGGCATCGCCACCGTGCCGCGCAGCGTCGCGGCCGAGTCGTTGCTGGACTTCCCGGCGTTCGACGCGGCCGAGGAACCCGCGGCCACCGAGCGGACGGTAGCGCCGCGCCGCGGCGCCGGACGATCGCCGGAGGATACGCGGGAGGACTCGGTGTGACCCTCGCGCGCACCGCGCCGTGTACCGGGGAGGACCTGTGATGGTGCTCGCCGCAGTCGGTGATTCGTTCCAGCAGACGGCGGCCTCCGGGCCGCTGCTGCTGGCGCTCGGCGCGTGCCTGCTCGCCGGTCTGGTGTCGTTCGCTTCGCCGTGTGTGGTGCCCCTGGTGCCGGGGTACCTGTCCTATCTGGCCGGACTCGTCGGTGCGGAGGCGCCGCCTGCCACGGTGGCGGAGGCCACCGGCGGACGCGTCGCGACTGCCGCGCGGCCGCCTCGGTCGGGACGGATGCGGGTCGCGGGTGCGGCCGGTTTGTTCGTCACCGGTTTCACCGTCGTCTTCGTGCTCGCCACCGCGACCGTGTTCGGCGTCATCCAGACCCTCAACGTGAATCGTGAACTGCTGCAACGCATCGGCGGTGTGGTGACGATCCTGATGGGTCTGGTCTTCATCGGCCTGGTGCCCGCGTTGCAGCGCGACACCCGGATGGAGCCGCGCAGGCTCACCAGCCTCATGGGCGCGCCGCTGCTGGGCGGGGTGTTCGCGCTGGGATGGACGCCGTGCCTCGGCCCCACGCTGTCGGGCGTCATGGCCGTGGCCGCGGGCACCGACGGGACCACGGCGGTGCGCGGGGTCGCGCTGATCGTCGCTTACTGTCTCGGCCTCGGTCTGCCGTTCGTGGTGCTGGCGTTCGGGTCGGCGAGCGCGCTGCGTGGGGTCGGGTGGCTGCGCCGCAATTCCCGCACCATTCAGATCATCGGGGGCATGTTGCTCGTCGCGGTCGGCGCCGCGCTGGTCACCGGGGCATGGGACCAGTTCGTCGCCTGGGTGCGCGACGCGTTCGTCTCCGAGGTGACCCTGCCGATATGACCGTGACCGACCACCCCACGATCGAAAGCCCCGAGCGTCCGCCGCGTCAATCGCTGATCGGGCGGGCCTGGGCGTTCTTGCGCAACACCTGGCGCGGGCTCACCAGCATGCGCACCGCCTTGGTCCTGCTGTTCCTGCTCGCTCTGGCCGCGATTCCCGGCGCGCTGCTGCCGCAGCGGAACCTCAACGAGCAGAAGGTCGAGCAGTACATTGCCGGCCGGCCCACGCTCGGCCCGTGGATGGACCGCTTCGAGCTGTTCGACGTGTTCTCCAGTTTCTGGTTCACGGCCGTCTACGTGCTGCTGTTCATCTCACTGGTCGGTTGCATCCTGCCGCGCACGCTCGACCACTACCGCGCTCTGCGCACACCGCCGGTGCGCGCGCCGCGCAACCTGACCAGGCTTCCGCACCACTACGCGGGCCGGGTCGAGCGGTCGCCGCAGGAGCTGATCGACCACGCCCGCGCCCAGCTGCGTGGCTGGCGCACCGAGGTCCGCCCCGGTCCTCGCGAGGGTGAACTGGCGCTGTCCGCGGAGAAGGGCTACACCCGCGAACTCGGCAATCTGGTGTTCCACCTCGCGCTGGTCGGGCTGCTGGTCGCCATCGCGATGGGCAAGCTGTTCGGCTACGAGGGCAGCGTCATCGTGCTGGCGAACAACGGCCCCGGCTTCTGCACCACCTCGCCCGCGGTGTTCGACTCGTTCAAGGCGGGCAACGTCAACGACGGCACCGGCATGACCCCGGTGTGCGTGCGGGTGAAGGATTTCCAGGCCGACTACCTGACCAACGGGCAAGCGGAGATGTTCACCGCGAACCTCTCCTACCAGGCGGGCGACGATCTGCGGTCGAACACCTGGCGCGACACCAGGGTGCAGGTCAACCATCCGCTTCGCGTCGCCGGTGACCGGCTCTACCTGCAAGGGCACGGCTACGCGCCGACCTTCACGGTCACCTTCCCCAACGGCCAGACCCGCACCGAGTCCATTCAGTGGCGGCCCGACGACGCCTCGACGTTCCTGTCCAGCGGCGTGCTGCGGATCGACCCGCCCGGTGGCATGTACGCCAGCGACGAGGAGCGCCGCAAGAACCAGATCGCGATCGAGGGCTTGTTCGCGCCCACGGCGATGTTCCACGGATCGTTGCTGTCCTCCGCGTACCCCGCGATGAACGATCCCGCCGTCGCGGTCGACATCTATCGGGGCGACACCGGCCTCGACACCGGTAAGCCGCAATCGTTGTTCGCCCTGGACCCAGAGCAGGTCAAGCAGGGCAGGCTCTCCAAGGAGGCCAGGGTCAATCTCCGCCCCGGCGAGTCGACCACGCTGCCGAACGGCACCAAGGTCACCTTCGACGGCGCGCAGGAGTTCGTGAATCTTCAGGTCTCACACGACCCGGCCCAGCAGTGGGTGCTGGTGAGCGCGCTGCTGATGATGGCGGGCCTGCTGGTGTCGCTGCTGATCAAGCGCAGGCGGATCTGGGTGCGGGTCTACCCGGCCGAGGACGCGGGCGGTACCGTGGACCAACGACGCACTGTAGTAGAGATGGGCGGGCTCGCCAGGACCGACCAGGCGGGCTGGGGCGGCGAGTTCGACCGGCTGCGCACGCGCCTGCTCGATGAGCACGCCGAGACCACGGGAGAGTGACGATGCCGATCGACGAGACCATCGCCAGGTACAGCGATTTCGCTTTCAAAACGGCGATCGTGGTGTACGCGCTGGTGCTGGTACTGCTGATCTGGCAGTACGCGACGGCGCGCAGCCGCCAGGTCTCCGAGCGCGAGCTCGTGACGGTGGGCGGCGGGTCGACACCGCAGGGACCCGGCCGCGTCAGCGAGCCCGCGGGGCGGCCGCTGTCGGAGCGGCTGGGCAACATGGCGTTCTCGGTGCTCATGGTGGCCATCGCGCTGCACGTGGGCGCGATCGTGCTGCGCGGCTTCGCGACGCACCGCTTCCCGCTGGGCAACATGTACGAGTTCGTCACCATGGCGACGGCGGCGGCCGTGCTGGTCGGGATCGCGCTCCTGCGCGAGCAGCGCTACCGCGCCATGTGGGTGTTCCTGCTGGTGCCGGTGCTGATCCTGCTGTTCCTCGCAGGCACGGTGCTGTACGCCGACGCCGCGCCGGTGGTGCCCGCGTTGAAGTCGTTCTGGCTGCCGGTGCACGTCACCATCGTCAGCGTGGGCAGCGGCGTATTCCTGTTCGCGGGCGTGGCGAGCATGCTCTTCCTCTACCGCCTGCGTCAGCCGGACGGCCAGGAGTCGGCCAACGTCCTCGGCGCCATCGCCCGCCGACTGCCCGACGCCCGCACTCTGGACCGGCTCGCCTACAAGGCCACCATCATCGGCTTCCCGCTGTTCGGCGCGGGCGTCATCCTCGGCGCGATCTGGGCCGAAGCCGCCTGGGGCCGCTTCTGGGGCTGGGACCCGAAGGAAACCTGCTCCTTCATCGCCTGGGTCCTCTACGCCGCCTACCTCCACGCCCGCGCCACCTCCGGCTGGCGCGACACCAAGGCCGCCTGGATCAACATCGCCGCCTTCGTCGCGATGCTGTTCAACCTGTTCATCATCAACATGGTGATCAGCGGGTTGCATTCGTATGCGGGGTTGAACTGAGGGGCGTTCTGACCCCTGCATAGGCCGCTACCATTGCGGCATGTCGGTGCCACACATCCAACGGCCGGACCTCCCTGAGTCGATGACCTGGGAGGAGTTGGAGCGACTCCCCGAGGAGATCGCGGAGCAGATCGAGTTGTGGGACGGTCGCGTGGTCTGGGTACGACGCGGGCCCGGCGAACACCAGGTCTTCACCCGTCGGCTGACCAACTCCCTCGAGCGCTGTGCGCGAAAGTCGATGGCGGACCGGCCGGAACACTGCTGGCGCGTCAACTTCGAAACCAACGTCTTCCTGGGACGCACCGGCAAGTCCAACTTCCTGACCCCGGACTTCCTCGTTCACCGCTGTCTCGAATCGCCCTATCAGGACGTACGGGGAGGCGATGTCCTCCTGGTCGGCGAAGTCTTGTCCCCGTCCAACACGCAGACGGACATCGAAGCCAAGAAAGGTCGGTACGCCAGCGCTGGCATCCCTTGGTACTGGGAAGTGACGTTGGCCCGTGAGGTCAGCGCGATCGCCACCGTTCGCGCTTACGGTCTCGACATCGGCCATGCGCAACTCCCGGACGGAGTCCATCCGCTCCGTGCCGCTAATTACATCCTCGCGGCCGAATGGACCCACCAGAACCGGGACGGTATCGAGTTCGACCGCCCGTTCGCGATCGCTATCCCATGGACCGAACTCGAATTCTGACGTCAGGTCGGCTCGCCCCATCACGGTGGCAGCCGCGATCATCGATCATCGATCGCCCTGGTGCAGGAGGAGGCCGGACCTGCACGTTCCACAGTGATGGCATCGCCTTCGCCGAACCCGACCTTGCGGAACGGGCGAAGGAGATCGTCCGGGACGAACTCGACCGGGGCACGGCCGAGGGCCACGCGGCCTTAGCCGTGATGCTTCGCCCATTCCGCTCACACTCAGTGGTCAGACAGTACTGGAGGCTCCGGACCCCGCCGGTCCCATCCAGGCGCGCAGGTCCACGACGCTGTCGCAGTAGTCGTCGGTGTCGTCGAGAACCGGCTGTCGAGCGAGGTCGCCGGTACGCACCAGCGGTGCCAGTTCTTGGGCGAGGTAGGCGTATCCGGTCGGGCGGCCGTCGGTGCCGCTGACGGCCAGGTCGATGCCGTAGGTGCGGTCCGTGCGGGTGACATGGATGTAGATGCGGCAGGTGTCGGCGTCGGTGTACAGGAATCCTGCGAACGTGTAGTCGTCGGCGAACCAGGGCAGGCCGCCCCCGACCAAGAGGCTGAACAGACTGAACAGGCGTTGGTCACCGGAATCGGCTTCGGCGGTGTAGTCGAATCCGGTCTCGGCCGCGGCGAGGACGGTGTTGCCGTGACTGTCACACGGTTGGTCCTCGTGGTCAGCCAGTAGCTGTGTGACAGCGGGCGCGATGGTGAACCGCGCGTGGTCGATAGCGCCGGTGACATCGAGCAGCATTGTGGCGGAGGCCAATTCGTAGTCCACCGCAATTCCCGAGACCATCGCCGCGTCCGGCGACAGCACAATGCGGGCATGTCCGGAGTCCGCGCGTACGACTCCCCGCACCCGCGGACCGACTGCAGTACCAGCCGGAGCGAGGACCAGCGGAATCGCGCGGCACAGCAGCAGATCGAACCGGCCATCCGCCTCTGCGTCGGGCACCGAGTTACCTCCTTGGTCAGCGGATGCCCCTCCGAGAACATGTTCGTGCGCTCGAATAGAGCCTGCTGTCGCGGTGATTCTGGGGTCGTCGCAGGGGACGGCTTGCCGCAAGCATTCCTCTGAGGCACTTCGAGCCGCTGGCTATGCCGGTTCGGCCCAGAATCCAGCCCTATCGATCACGATGGCGCATGGCTGGTTGAGCACCCCCGCCTTGTAGACGGCCTCGCTGAGGTGAGTCGACATCAGAACCATCCACGTCTTCCACGGCGTGCTCTCGCCATTGGGAGTTCCAGCTTTCGCCGCGAGGCGCGAATAGTAGTCATGAAGTTCCTGGTCGGTGAAGCGGAACTCTACGGGGGGAACCACCGGTGATTCGCCTACAGCCGTGAGTAGCAGCCGACCTGCGCTGCCGCGGCCGATCTGGTATCCCCACTCGTTACCGGCACGAATCACCGAATCAGTGAGTTCAGCCAGATTCGGATCAGACTTTTCCACCACAGGCTCCTCCTGGGTAGGCGGTGATGATCTTGCCTCTCTCGTTCACGATCACGGTGGGCTGAACCGTCTTGGCTATCGCTCCCGTGGCGCGGTTGACGAGATAGATCTGCCCCGTGTAACAGTACTTGCCGCTCCCGACCGAGCCATGCCAGTCGGGTGCGTCGTGAGCTTTGGCGATCGCCATGTCGGCGATGTCCCTCCAATTGCGACCTTCGATTCCTGCAAGGCCTTCCCACTCGCTCATGTGTCTCTGCTGGATGTGTCGATAGCCTGATTCTTCGTCTCCACACAGCAGTTTCCAGTCGCCGAAGGTTGTGACGACCTTGTCCGCAGGCGAGCTGATTCCGCACGCTCCCCAGGGGAATGACGCATGAGCCAGTGGGCTTTGGACCGCCCCGCCGATCAGGCTGAACACCGCCGCTGCGGCGACGATCAATGTGCGTATCTTCATCTCAACCCCCACGTAGTCGCACCGGATCGGTGCCTATCTGAAATTTCGTTGCTTCCCCGGTGATGGCGCGTCAGCGGCCCGATACGGCTCAATCGCCTCCAGCGGGTGGTGGTAGCGCGCCGTCCTGACTGCCAACTTCATTGCTTTTCAACATGCTTTGACGCACCGGCCACGACTTTGGTTCCCTCGATCGGTTCCCTTGAGTGACTCGATCCCTTCCCTGGTGTCGACGGGCACCCGGCTGGCCTTACCAACATTCGAGGTAGAGCCGCTCGTTCGGGAGGCGGGGGAGGCCGGTGGGGTCGCCGGGTAGGACGGTTACCGCGCCGGGGCGGTGGCGGGCGTTCCAGTCCTGGACGAATACCAATGCGGCGGTCAGGCATGCGGCGAAGTCCATGCGCTGGTCGTGCAGGTAGACCGAAAGGTGTACGTCGGGTTCCTTCGGGTGCGGAGACTGGGCGGGGCCGGTCATGCGACTGCGAATCGGGGGCGTGATCGATTCGCCGTGCGAGTTCATCGGCCTGTCCTGACCGCGCGTGCGAGCAGGGATGCTTGCACTGCTTCCACCACCAGCCGTCCTGAGGGCCGGTAGGTGTCGCAGGGAACCTCGAGCCATGCGCGGTATGCGGTGTTGCTGTCGGCCGGGGAAGGGAGGGCGATCAATCCGCCGTCGCGGATCACCTTCACGCGATCCCGGAACAGGCCCGCGAAGATTCGAGGTTCGTCGGGCAGATCAGGCCGCACCAGGAATGTCCAGGTCAGGGAATGCGGGTGCGTGATGATCGGGCCGAGACCGTATCCGCCGCTGCGCAACCGGTCCGTCGCTGCCCGCCCCAACGGCTCCGGCACCGAGACACCCCACACCAGCGAACCTGCTCGCACCACGATTCGGCCGAGTGCTTCAGGTTCTACCTCGGCAGGGAGTTGACAGATCATCTTGTAGTACGCGCACTGCCCGGATGGGGTTGCAAGATCGAAGTCTTCGATGCCTGGCGCGCTCATGCCTGAGCCTCCGCGTCCCCCGACGGTGCCGGGGTCGGGTACAGGGCGCGGCCGAGCATCACATGTCCCGGCATGATCACACTGCACACTCGCGTGAAGTCGGCCGGAACCGAGCCGCCCAGATGCGCCATCCCCGGAACTATCACCGCACTCGCGCGGGCGACGTGCACCATTTCCAACACACGCGCCGCCGCCACCGGCGATACCGTCTGCGGCGCAACCACATAGATCGCGGCCAATGTGTAACCGTGCCGCCGTGCGAGCGCCTCGATCGTCGCTCGATCGTGCACGGCGTCCGCCCCCGCGACCGCCGCGCACCGCATCCCGATAGCCAGTGCGCCGTGCGTATCTGTCAGCGAGCCACGCAAGGGCGTCGACTCGTCTTTCAGATACGCCGCGATCCGTTCCAACTCAGGCACTCCCGCCCGATACAACCCCTGCCGACTGCTCGCATCCATCCCCTGCGCCTCCCTGCGATCCGATTGGAAAGCACCCGACGCCGAGGGCTCAGCACCAGGAAGCGGTGATAGCTGTACTGGTGCGGCCGAGATTTCGAAGCGGCCGGCTCACCCCGGCGTCGGGGCCGGAGAAAGAGTAACAGGTCGAGAACGTGGTCAACAATGGCACTCTCGGCAGACCAACCGGCGAAAGTGCCATCGAGAGCCGCGATTTCAGTAGTCCAGTCGCAGAAGATCAGCGAGGTCTCGCATCTCAGGTGTCAGAGTGCGCCGTCTGGTGATGATCCGGCCGAGTAAATCCTTGGCGGACCGCTGTTCGATCAGCCACGGGCGGGCCTCGCGAGACAGCTGAACCAGAACGTCGAACGCGGTGTCATAGTTTCGGAGTTCGATGTGTGCTGCGGCGACATCGAGCAGATGCCTGTTCCGGTTGTCGGAGGTCGGACGCAGCCCTGACGGCACGTCGCGGGCCAGGCGTAACGCGAGGTCGGGACGGTCGTCCACGATGGCATTCTCGACCCGCTTCATGGCGACCGTGGCAGGCCCGAACGTCGTCCAATACTGGTGATAATTGCCCGAATCCCATTTGACCGCTGCCGCTGCCGCGTTCGCGAGGCGCATCATTTCGTCCGCCTCGTCCGGCCGGTTGTCGCGTATCGCTGCGGCCGAGCCGCGCAACAGCAACCATCCCCAGGTCGACAGTTCCCGTGTTGTGGCGACCGACAGGCGCGGCTCGACACGGTCAGCCCACGACACGGCCAAGGTGCGGACTTGCTCGAACTGCCGTTCTACAAGAAGCAGCCAGCACAAAGTGATCACTGCCGACGCGGAATCGAGCACATTCCCGGTCGATTCGGCATCCCGGAGTGACTGCTCGAGCGCGGTTCTCGCAGGCTGGAGTTGCCGAGTCTGGACCAGCACCGACCCGACCAGTTGCAGGATCCGGGACCGTATGAGCGGCGACGCGGCGCGTCCATCGAGTATCAAGCGGGGAAGTAGCCGACTCAATTCGTCGTACTCGTTATCGTGGTAGAGCTTCACCGCTGCGACAAGCGACTCGTTCATGCTCCGCTCAGGAGGCGTCTCGGCCGCGTGTCCGTCTGCGCTAGACACGAGAGCCCGCCGAGTAGGGAGCCAGAGTTCGCCGCTTTCGGGCTCGGGTCGGCGGGGGGTGGGACCGAGAAGAGCCGAGAGCGGACAGCGCATCGCCACAGCCAGCCGTCGAAGTGTCTGTACGCGAGTGTCATCGCGCTCGCCCTGTTCGATCTTGCGAATCAGAGATAGCGATACCCCTGAACTCTGTGCGAGTTCGCGTTGCGTCAGACCGCTCCGCTTGCGAACAGATCGCAAGCGTTCCCCGAGATCTGTGCTCATGGCCCGAGGCTACGGGACCTTGGGACGCTCGTCAGGCTGATGTCGAACCAGCACGGCCGAATCCGCTAGCGCCCGTGATCGCGGACGGTGATCATCGTCTGGTGGGGAAGAACTCGGATACGGCCCGGATGCGTCGCGTGCCGGAATTGACCGCAGCGGCAGGTGACTTGGTTCTTCGACCTTGGTCGATGTCGTCTGCTGATCTCGAACTGGTTCGGGAAGCATCGGACGACGACACGATCCCGTTGCCCGGCTGCAGCTCCACGTGGAACCGTGGAACACCGCCTCCATCCGGACTGCCGAGCGGGCGGGATTCCGGCGTGAGGGGCTGCTGCGCGGGTGGCAGCAAGTCGGCGAAAGTCGTCGCGACATGTTCATGTACGCGCGGCTCTCCCCGAGCCGCCCGTCGGCGAGACCGCGGTCGCTGACCGGCCCCACGGCTCGTGTTGCTGAGGAAGGCGATGTCGACGGCATCGTCCAACTGCGCGTGGCGGTGGCGGCGGAGGGCAAATGGATCGGGGCCGAAGCGCCGTTAGACGTGGAAGACGCCGCACGGCAGATCCGAGCGCATCTCGGCGACGAGAAGCGCGGTGTCTTCGTGACGGAGATCGACGGAGGCATCGTGGGCACGGCGACGGTCTACTTCGGCACACCTGGCGTCACCACCTTCGGCATGATGGTCGCGGCGGACCGGCGGGGAGGTGGCATCGGGTCGGCGCTGCTCGAGCGAGTCATCAGTTGGTCGCGGGGTCGGGGTGCTCACAAGGTGAGTCTGCAAGTATGGCCGCACAATCGGCACGCGATGACGCTCTACGACCGAGCCGGTTTCGAGGTCGAGGGCGTCCTGCGCGGGCATTACCGACGCCGCAGCGGCGAGCTGTGGGACGCGGTGCTCATGGGTCTCGCACTCGACGGTGCGGGCTGACGAGCGCCCGCCGGAGAGCATTTCGCGGAAAAGTAGGGTTTTTATTGGTGCGATTGCGTCAAAATAATTGAATGCGAACGTTTCAGACTGTGCATACCGAATTGCGTGAGATCTTCTCTGGTGCACGACGCGTGTAACGCGCGGGTGGCAGCACGCGAATTATCCACCGGCTGAACAAATAACGTTCTGCGTCTCGCCTTAAGGGACACAAGACTTCGCATGTCTGTTAATCGGCCGCAAAGTCGCGGCTCCCTCGTGGACGGAAAGTCCGTATCGCGGAGGTGTAACGGCACCTACAGCCGCGCCACGCAAACCACGAAATGCCTTTGCTGGTATACGATTCCGCTGTCGGCCGACCCGCACGCGTTGACATCGACGGTGTTCTGCTTGATATCGATCACCCGGACCGCGCCCGGGGTGTGGGCGGCGCAGTCGAGGCGCTTCGGGCTGCCGGGAGTCAGTTCCATGCAGCCGCCGACGACCCAGTCGATGTCCAGGCACAGCGCGGCCTGCGTCGCCCCGTGCAGGGTTTCGTTGTAGGTGTGGTCGGCATCGGTGGGACAGCTGGCGTTCGCCGGTGCCTTCTCGACGACCTTGTAGACGGAGTTCGGGCTCCCACAAGCGGTTTTGTCGATCGCGCCCGCGCCGCCGAGCTGGACGCAGTCGCCGATGTTCACCTGCATGCTGGTGGCGCTCTTATTCGACGCGCCGCGCATCGCCGACGTGGTCGGCAGCGCCTCCGTGGTGGTCGGCAGCGGTTCTTCGGTGGTCGTCGGGGGCGCGGCCGTGGTTGCGGCGCTATTGGTCTGAGCGGCGGCCTTGGCCGGCTCGTCAGCGGGGCCGGACATCGATAGCGCGGCGACGACCACGATGGTGGCCGCCAGTCCGGTCCCGACCATGAAGGCGGCCAGGGTGATACCGGCGCGGACACGTTGGCGCGACACGTACGTCCTCCAAGAGCTGTGAACCCTTCGAACCCACCTAGCGACCCGAAGTTGTGAATCTTGCGGATTGAAGACCACGCCATGCTTACACTACGCGGCACGTCCGCGTCGAGTTTTCCTTCCCACGGGTAGCGATCCGCGCTGGGAATTCGCCTTCGGGGCGGTATCCGGGCCAGGAGTGATCACGATCGGATAACGAACTTCGCGATCAGGTGTGCCGGTCGCCAAGTCTGGAAACTAGTCACGGGCGCTGTACAGTCACACGCCATCCGGCCTCCGGAGCCGGTGCCTCGGTGAGAAGGAATTCCAGAATGAAGTTCGGCACTATTGCCGCCATTACGCTCGGCGCGGTTGCCGCAGTGGGCATCACAGCGGGGGCCGCGAACGCGAAACCCGTAGAACCGGAGCGTGAAATCACGACAACCGGTGTAGAGCAGGGGGTCGATTACCACACCACGGTCTCGCGCGAGACCGGAGCCATCTCGACCGCCGTCGAGCACGGCACCTTCGCGGTGGCCGACGACGGCACCAAGATCAAGCTGACTTCCGATACCGGAGCTGTGGTGGCCGAAGTGCCGCTGACCTACCAGGTTTCCGGCAGCAAGCTGTCGGTCGCGCACGAAATCAGCGACAGCGGACGGCGTCTCGCGCTCACCCCGGTGGCAGGCGCCAAGGAGATCGGCGAAATGCAGCCGATCAGCTCGATGAACCGTCTCATCGCCGAGCTGAACCAGAACGTGGTCGGCGTGGTCGGCGGCGCGCTGATCGGCGGGCTGCTCGGGGCCCTGATCGGCCTGGGCTTCTTCAGCATCATCACCGGCCCGATCGGCCTGGTCGTCGGCGCGATCGCGGGCGGAGCCATTCAGGGTGGACAGCCGTTCACCGACGCGCTGATGGCGGTCGTCAACGGCGAACCCTGATCGATGCCGCGGATCGGGAGCGGCAGGCGCACCGCAGCGCGCCCGCCGCACCCGGACCGGGTTGTCGATCGTCGTGGCGTCCGTCGAGGGTGGAGATTCGGCCCCCGCCGGGACGGCGCCACGGCAGAGCGATGAAATCGCGCGAACGCCGGATACCGCTGGACGCGTGCTATCGCGCGGGTACTGCGAAGATCAACGCTCGGCGGAACCGGACTCGCCGTCACGGTGCTGACGAGATAGTCGCCAGAGGAACTCCGGGTCGTCGTCGGGTCCGATCACGCGCTTGCGCCGTGGTGAACGCGATTGCGGGGCAGTGGGTCCAGTCCGCTCGGGGCCGAACGCCTTCCAGCACAACACCGCTATTGCCACCACCGCGATGAGTGCCAACAGGTACGTCACGTCGCTCACCTCCTGATTACGAGGGTAGCCGCGGACGTGACTCCAGCACACCGCAGACGCGAAAATGGTCTGCGGGCGAGCGCGGACCCGAGCACGACGGGCCCGCGCGCCCTGCGATCAGCGTGCGGTCGCCTCGGTGGTCAGCGACTTGAGCAGCTGGAGTACTTCCGATTCGCGGAACCGGCGATGTCCGCCCGGTGTGCGCAGCGACCCGAGGCGCCCGGCGTGGGCCCAGCGCGTCACGGTCTTGGGGTCGACGTGGAACAGGGCAGCAACCTGGCCCGGAGTCAGCAGGGTGTCCTGGCCGCCGACGGTGATCGCAGTCATAGCAAACCTCTCCGTTCTCGACAGTTCCCTCATCAGATGGCGCCATCGTCGCACTGAAACCCCTAGGTACTCGAACCACCTACAGTTGGTAAAGGGGAGGTAATAGACAAAACGGATGCGCGCCCCACCCCCGGCTATTGGGCGTGCACCGGGGGCGGGCAACAGCTTCGCATAGGCTGAGGGATGTGCGTGACGCGAATCCACCAAAAGGTGCTTCCGGACAGCAAACGGCTGGCGCAGGTCGTCGTCTGGCCCGCAATCTGACCCTTTACACCGTCGCCAGGTTGGGTCTCGTGGTAGTGCTCGCCGCGCTGATCGTGCTGGCCGCGCGGCTGGTGTCGGTGGACATCCCCATCGTGGTCGCGGCCTTGTTCGCGCTCATCATCGCGATGCCGCTGTCGCTGGTGCTGTTCAAGCGGCTGCGGGCCAAGGTGAACGAGGACATCGCCCTGGTCGACGAGCGCAGGCGCCGCGACAAGGCCGAGCTACGGGCGCGGTTGCGCGGCGACGAGCCGCCCGCCGCGCCGGAGTCGGGGAAGTCTTCGTGAAGTCCTGCGATCACACCGCGCCGCGCGATTGGGTCGACAACGCGGTGCGGTTGATCGACGCCGACACCCAGCGCAGCGCGGACACCCATCTGCTGCGCTACCCGCTGCCTGCCGAGTGGAACATCCAGCTCTACCTCAAGGACGAGTCCACCCACATCACCGGCAGCCTCAAGCATCGCCTGGCTCGCTCGCTGTTCCTGTACGCGATCTGCAACGGCTGGGTCACCGAGGGGACGACCGTGGTCGAGGCGTCCTCGGGTTCGACGGCGGTCAGCGAAGCCTATTTCGCGAAACTGCTCGGCTTGGACTTCGTCGCGGTGATGCCGGCGAGCACCTCTCCGCAGAAGATCGCGCTGATCGAGGCCCAAGGCGGTCGATGTCATTTCGTGCGGCGCCCGCCGGACATGTACACCGAGGCGGCGCGGCTGGCGGCCGAATGCGGCGGTCACTACATGGACCAGTTCACCCACGCCGAGCGCGCGACCGACTGGCGCGGCAACAACAACATCGCCGAGTCGATCTTCCAGCAGATGGCGTTGGAGACCAATCCGGTGCCGGAATGGATCGTGGTCGGCGCGGGCACGGGCGGCACCAGCGCCACGATCGGCCGCTACATCCGGTACCGCAGGCATGCGACCAAGCTGGCCGTGGTGGATCCGGAGAACTCCGCCTTCTACGGCGGTTACGAGACGGGAGACGCGGGTTACCAGACCGGCATGCCCTCCCGGATCGAAGGCATCGGCCGCCCGCGCGTGGAGCCCTCGTTCGTCGGTCAGATCGTGGACCGCATGTTCGAGGTGCCCGACGCGGCGTCCATCGCGGCGGCGCGGTTCGCGAGCGCGCGGCTCGGCCGCCGGGTCGGCGGCTCCACCGGCACCAACCTGTGGGGAGTTTTCGCCTTGATCGCCGAGATGCTGTCCGAAGGGCGCGGCGGCAGTGTCGTCACGCTGCTGTGTGACGGTGGGGATCGCTACGCCGGAACGTATTTCGATGACGCGTGGGTGGCGTCGCAGGGGCTGGAGCTCGCGGAGCCCGCCGCTGTCCTGGAGAAGTTCGTGGCGACCGGAATCTGGGACGCCTGATCGGTTCGTACCCCGGCCAGGGGATTTGTTCGCCGGAGGCTGAACGGGGCTCAATCGCGCCCGCAGTTGTCAATTTTTGTTGACATCATGCGCGTGTGTCAATCAAAATTGACGTCATGACGGAAGCAACCACACTCGCGGCGGCCGCGGGCAGTCCCGATCCGAAGGTCGGGCTGCGCGCGGTGCTCGCGCTACGCAGGCTGCTCGAACGTCTCGAGGCGATCCAGGTGGCCAACGCCCGTGCTCAGGGCTGGTCGTGGCAGGCGATCGCGGAGGCGCTCGAGGTGAGCAGGCAGGCAGTCCACCAGAAGTACAACCGGAAAGGCAGGATCCGCTGATGTTCGAGCGGTTCAGCAGGTCTGCGCGCACGGCGATCGTCGTCGCCCAGGAGGACGCGCGCGAACTCCACGCGTCGAATATCGAGGTGGAGCACGTATTGCTCGGCCTGCTCGCACATGCCGAGCCGGAGTTGACGGCGTTGCTCGCGGAAGCGGGACTAACTCGCGATGGTGTGCGCCGCGCGCTGGCCGAGCAGGGCAGCGGGATACCGCTCGGCCCCGAGGACGCCGAAGCCTTGAAATCCATCGGCATCGATCTGGATGCCGTCCGGGAGTCGCTGGAAACGCATTTCGGCGAGGACGCGCTCGACCGCGCCGCGCCGGACCCGCGCCGTGGGCCGTTCCCGTGGAGCCGCGGTGGGTACTACGGGCACATTCCGTTCACGAAGGAAGCGAAGAAGGTGCTCGAGCTCTCCCTGCGTGAGGCGCTCGGTCGCAAGGACAAGACCATCGAGTCGGGGCACATGCTGCTGGGCATCCTGCGCGCCCCGAACGAGACGACGGTGCGCCTGTTCGGCGGTTCCGCCGCGATCGGTGAATTGCGGCCCAAGGTGCACGCCCTGCTCGACCGCGCGGCTTGAGCAGGCGGACATGCGCTGCGGGAGTTCGTGTTTTCCAGCGGCGCGTGTCCGCCTCCGACGCCTAGCATTGGGCCATGCAGCTCGTGATTCGGTTGATCATCAACGCGGTGGCCATCTGGCTGGCCGCCGTCTGGGTCGACAAGATCGACATTCTCGCTCCGGAAGGCGGCAACGGCGCCAAGATCGGTGTGGTCCTCGCGGTGGCCGCGGTGTTCACGGCGGTGAACGCCCTGGTCAAGCCGATCGTGAAATTGCTGTCACTACCGCTGGTGATCGTGACGCTCGGCCTGTTCCTGCTTCTGATCAACGCGCTGATGCTGTGGTTGACGGCCGAGATCACCGGGGCGTTCAGCCATTACGGCCTTCGGGTCGACGGCTTCTGGGCAGCGGTGTTCGGCGGCATCATCGTCTCGCTCGTGAACTGGGTGCTCGGCATCCTCGTTCCGGACGAGGATTAGTCCGCGCCGGCGCGAACGCACGACGTTCGGTCTCCCCTCGCACCATCGGGTTCACCTGGCCGGCGCGCCCCGCGAGCGTCAGGCCCGGTGGCGCGCTAACCCAGCCCGACCGCCAGCGCGGTGACCGCCGACCAGACCAGCAACGCCAGGCCGGAATCCCGCAGCGCGGGAATCAGTTCCAGGCCGCCCTTGCCGCCGCGCACCGGTGCGTTGGCGCGCACGGCGAGCGGTATCGCGAGCAGTCCGGCCAGTGCCCATGGCGTGCGGGCGACCAGCGCCAACGTCGCGAGAAACGGCACGGTGAGCAGGGCCAGATGCAGCGTGCGGGTGCGCGGATCGCCGAGTTTGACCGCGAGGGTCACTTTTCCGGACCCGGTGTCGGTGGGGATGTCACGCAGGTTGTTCGCGACGAGCACGGCGCTGGAGAACGCGCCCACCGCGATCGCGAGCAGCGCACCGACCCAGTCGATCCGGCCCGCCTGCACGAACTGGGTGCCGAGCACGGCGACCAGGCCGAAGAAGACGAACACCGCCACTTCACCGAATCCGCTGTAGCCGTAGGGCTTCCTGCCGCCGGTGTAGTACCACGCGCCGGCCAGGCAGGCCGCGCCGACGAGCAGCAGCCACCAGGCACTGGTGAGCACCAGCACCAGGCCGAAGACGGCCCCGACGACCAAGCTGACGATCGCGGCGGTCTTCACCGCGGTGGGCGAGGCCAATTTCTGCCCGACCAGGCGCAGCGGGCCGACCCGAACGTCGTCGGTGCCGCGGATGCCGTCGGAGTAGTCGTTGGCGAAGTTCACGCCGATGATCAGCGCCAGCGAAACGAACAGCGCGAGAATCGCTTTCCACCACACCGCACCGTCGATCGACGCGGCGGCGCCGGTCCCGGCGAGTACCGGGGCGATCGCGTTCGGCAGGGTACGGGGTCGCGCGCCCTCGATCCATTGCGCTGCAGTAGCCATGTTCGCAGCATAATGGGCAGAGTCGGACGCAGTCCGTCCTCAGCTCGCGCATGGCCGCAGCGAAGGCGGAGGTTCCGCATAATGGGCAGAGTCGGACGCAGTCCGTCCTCGGCCCGCGCACGGCGATCAGGCCGTTTCGGCCATCGCCGCCTCCTGCATCCGCGCGAGTCCCTTCTCGAAATCCCGGCCGACGAACTTGTCCATCGGGATGAGCTTGCCGATGACGGCCATCAGGCCGGTCTGCCGGCCGGTCATCCGCCAGGTCACTTCGGTGCCGGTCTCGACCGGGTCCAGGATGAAGGTCACCATGTTGGTGGCCTTCATGGGCTTCATGAACTCCAGGCGCACGCCGATCTCGCGCTCGGCGCTGCCGACGATCTCCATGCTGCCCGCTCCCGCCTTGCGGTTGCCGCTCCAGGCGTAGCGCGCGCCGACACCGGATTCCGCGCCGGAGTAACTGCGCTGGAGCTGCGGGTCGAGGTCCTCCCACGGCGACCACTCGACCCACTTGTGGAAATCGTTGATCAGCCCGTGCACGCGCGCGGGGTCGGCCGTGATCACGGCCGATCGGACCACCTCGAACTCAGCCATGGGGGTCACACTATGCGACCGACCGCTCGCAGTCGCGGCAAAGAATTCGTGTCGAGCTTCTCGGGCCTGCTCGCCTACGATGACCGCGGGATGTTTCCGGAGCACAGCGGCCCGCACGGCCACAGTCGAGCAGTGACGACGCCCGCAGGCGAATCGGTCGTGGTGGCCTTGCTGGGCGAGGTCGCGCTGCGCCGTGACGGCACGCTGACGCCGCTGCCCGGCGCGCGCTCCCGGCTGCTGCTCACCGCCCTGGCTCTGCGGCCGGGTCGCAGCCGCGGCGCGCAGGCCCTGATCGAGGACGTCTGGGGCGAACAGCCGCCGCGCTCGCCGATGAACGCGCTACACACCCAGGTTTCCCGGTTGCGTTCGGCGCTGCCGGAGGGCGCGCTGGAAATCGGCCCGGCGGGCTATCGGTTGACCCTCGGCGCCGATCAGGTCGACTTGTCCTCGGTGGGCGAGCGCCTGGCACGGGCGCGCGGGCTGCGCGCGGCGGGAGACCTTCCGGGATGCCTGGCGGAAATCACCCGGGCGCGGGAGCTGTGGCGCGGGGATCCCGGTGCCGATCTGCCGCCGGGCGACCTCGCCGACGAGCTGCGCGCAGCGGCCGGGCGGCGTCTGGCCGAACTGGACGAACTCGAACTCGCCGCACGCGAGGACGGCGGCGACGTCGATGGAGCCTTGCGTCTCGCTCGGCTGCGCGCCGCCGCGGAACCGCTGGACGAGCCCGCGCAGCAGACCCTGATGCGCCTGCTGGCGGCGGCGGGACGGCCCAACGAGGCGGTGGAATCGTTCGCCGCTTTCCGCTCCCGGCTGGCCGAGGAACTCGGCACGGACCCGGGACCCGCGCTCACCGAGATGCATACGGCGATCCTGCGTGGGGAGCGGATAGGCCGCGTCGCGCCGCCGCGCTCGGGCAGCGCGGCGAGCGAAGACGGCGGTTCCCGAAGCGGGCTCGCGGCCGAGGCGACGCCATCGGCCGCTGACGTACAGACACCGCACCTCGCCGCGATCGGCCTGCGTGCCGCGCCGAACGCACTGCTCGGCCGGGCCGCCGATATCACCGCGCTGATCGAGCTGCTCCGGGATGCCCGGGTGGTGACCGTGCTCGGTCCGGGCGGTGCGGGCAAGACCAGGGTCGCCAACGAGATCGGTTGGCAGGCGGCGGCCACCTGTCCGGTGGCGCTGGTCGAGCTGGCCTCGGTGCGCGCCGAAGGCGACGAAGCCAGGGTCGAGATCGAGGCGGCGATCGCCGCGGTACTCGGGCTCAGCGAGGTCACCTTCGACGCGGCCACGCTGCGTTCCGGACAGATCGTCGATCTGCGCGGGCGGCTGCACGACGCGGTGTCGGCGCGCGCCATGCTGCTGATCCTGGACAACTGCGAGCATCTGATCGACGCCGTCGCCATGGTGGTCGCCGATCTGATCGGCGTCGCACCGCGGCTGACCGTGCTCACCACGAGCCGTTCGCCGCTGACCATCACCGCCGAGACGGTCTATCCTTTGCCGCCGCTGACCATCGATCCGGCGGGCTCGCCCGCCACCGAGCTGTTCGCCGCGCGCGCCAGGGCGGTGCGGCCCGGCGTCCGGCTGGAGCCGGACGTGGTCGCCCAGCTGTGCCACACCCTCGACGGGCTGCCGCTGGCCATCGAGCTGGCCGCGGCCCGCGTGCGCGTGATGAGCGTGGAGGAGATCAACGAGCGGCTGGCCGATCGGTTCGCGCTGCTGCGCCACGGCGATCGCAGTTCGCCCGAACGGCATCGCACGCTGCACGCGGTGATCGACTGGAGCTGGAACCTGCTCGACACCGAACAGCAAGTCGCGTTGCGCCGGTTGTGCCGATTTCCCGCCGGTTTCACGCTGTCGGCGGCGGAGGCGGTCGCGGGCGGAGCCGACGTGGTCGATGTCGCCGCGGCCGTCGACGGCCTGGTCAACCAATCGCTGCTCACCGTGCTGGACGACGAAGTGCTCGGCACCCGCTACCGGATGTTGGAGACGGTGCGGGAATACGGTGAAGAGCAGCTGGCCGCCGCGGCGGGAGAGCCGGAATCGGTCGATACCCGGATGATGCGGTGGGCCAAGGACTACGCCGATGACGTGGCGAGCCGGTATATGACCGGCGATCAGTTCCACCTCGCGCTCTCCGTGGCGGCGGAGGTGGACAACTTGCTCGCCGCGCTGCGTTGCGCGATCGAAAGGCGGGACGCCGCGACGGCCTACACGGTGTTTCCGGTCGTCGCCACACTGTGGATCATCCGCGGATCGCACTTGGAAGTGATCGCCTGGGCCCAGCGGGTCATCGAATTGGAGCCGGCCGGCTTCGGCCCGGAAGGTCCGCGTCCGGATCTGGTGCTCGTCACCTACCAGATGACGTTCCTGCATCTCGCTTACACCAACGGCAGCGCCAGGGAGATCGCCGTGCTCCGCAAGCGGGTGCGCCGATTGCTTCGCCTTCCCGTCGAACTCACCGAGAACAGCCGATTCATCGCCAGGGTCATGCTCACGAGGGCCGACGGACGCGGCTTCAGCAGGCTGCTCGCCGAGGCGGCGCGTTCGGCCGATCCGGAGACCAGGGGTTCGGCGCTGTTGTTTCGAGCCAACATCCGGGAGAACCTCGGCGATGTGCGCGGCTCCACCATCGATGCGATCAAGGCGCTGGAGGTACTCGGGCGCGAGAACGTGTGGAGCGTGGCCATGGTGAGCAGGCACCTCGGACAGGTCTGTGGACAGATCGCCCGCTACGACGAGTCGGTGACCTATTACCGCCGCTCGCTCGAGGTGTTGCAGCGGCTCGGTGCCTACGAGGACACGGTGGAGATCCGTAGCCTCCTGGTGGCTTCACTGGTCGGAATCGGCGAGCTGGAGCAGGCCCGGCAGGAACTCGACCTCGCGTTCGGCACGCCGGACTTGGACAACTCGTCCCTCGGACAGAACCGGCTGCTGTCCACCGTGATGCAGAGCTCGGCGGAGTTGGCGTTCGCGGAAGGTGACACCGCGGGCGGGTTCGCTCGCTACGAACGCGCGCTGGAACTGTTCGGCTGGCCGGACAACGCGCTCGGCCCCGGGCCCGGCGCCCTGATGCTGGCCGCGACGGCGCTCGCCGCGCAAGTGATACACGGCGCCGCCGACCCGGACGCGACTCTGCCCACGCAGCTTGCCGAGATGGCTGTGCCGACGATGACCCAGTACCGGGACCTGCCACAGATCGGCGGCGTCGCCTGCGCGATCGGCTCGTACCTCATCGCCGTCGACCGCGAGGTCACGGTGGGGCTCGACTTGCTCATCCTGGCCCCGAACGTCGTGTGCCGACAGGACTTTCCCTCGATGCGGTGGCAACGGCACTTGGACGCGGCGACCGCGAAGCTCGGTCCCGGCCCGGTCGCCGAAGCCCGCCGCCGCCTCGGCCACCTGCGCCGGAACAGGTCCGCGGATCGCATCATGAAATTGCTGCAAGGCCTGGTCGACGCCCACTGATCAGTCGACGCACCGTCGCGCGCGGCAGCGCAGCGGGGGGGGGGGGGGGGGGGCCCCCCCCCCCCCGGGATCGCGGCGGGGGCGGACCCGCGGCCGCAGAGGGCGGTATGAAGAGAGGGGGGGGTGGGCGCGACCAGAACACAACACCACACAACACAA
>NZ_JBSGCA010000001.1:0-25835 GCF_053601535.1 Nocardia sp. NPDC004718 | reverse complement strand
TCACACGGTCCGCGCAACCAATATTTATTATCCAGGAGGGCGTGGGCGACCCCCTTAGCTCCGTCCCCGCCGCGGCGGGGGCGGCCGCGGCGGGGGGCGGGTGAGTTTCCCCCCCCCCCCGGCTGTGCTGCGGTGATCGGTCACGCCCGGCGCATGTATGCCTTGACCGTGAGCGGGGCGAAGATCGCGATGACGACCAGCGAGCCGATCAGCGACCAAGCCAGATCGCTGCCGAAGGCGGCGCCGTTCATCAACCCGCGGCACGTATTCACCATGTAATACACCGGGTTCACGTGATTGAGGCCCTGCATCCAGCCCGGCATCGTGCTCACCAGCGCGAAGGCGCCGGACATGAAGGTCAGCGGGAACATGATCATCATCGAGATGCCCTGCACGCCCGCCGCGCTCTTGCCGGTGACCCCGACCAGCGCCCAGATCCAGCTGATCGCGAACGAGCAGAAGACGATGACCAGACCCGCCGCGACGACCCCGAGCACGCCGCCCTCCGGGCGATAGCCGATGGCGACGCCGACGACGATGGTGAGCACGGTGGCGAGGGCGTAGCGCACCATATCCGCCAGCAGAGCGCCGGCCAGCGCCGAGACACGGGCGATCGGCAGGGATTTGAACCGGTCGAAGACGCCCTTGTCCATGTCCTCGCGCAACTGGGTGCCGGTGACGACCGAGGTGAGCACCACGGTCTGCACCAGGATGCCGGGAATCAGGACCGGCAGGTAGTCCTGCACGCTGCCGCCGATGGCGCCGCCGAAGATGTAGGCGAACAGCGCGGTGAACAGGATCGGCTGGATCGTCACGTCGAACAGCTGCTCGGGCTTGTGCTTGATCTTCAGCAGGCCGCGGTAGGCCATGGTGAACGAGTTCGCCGCCGCTTGGACGAGCGGAACGTGGTTGCTCACGTCGGGGATCTTCGTCGGCGCCGTTCGGCGCGTCTCGGTCGCGGTGATGGTGGTCATGGTCGTGCTCCTTCTCTGCGGGCGCGGGATCCGGCGTGGTCACGCAGGCTGCCGCCTGCGGTCCGGACGCTCATGCCGCGCTTTTCGCGGAATCGTCGGTGGTGTCCTCGGCCGGGTGGCCGGTGATGGTGAGGAAGACCTCGTCCAGGCTCGGCTTGGTCACAGTGATCTCATCGATGCCGACCTCCCACTCGCGCAGACGGATCAGCAGATCGGCGGTGACACCCGCGTCGGTCAACGGCGCGGTGAGCCGCCCGGCCTCCGGGGTGATCTGCGCTTCGACGCCGAGGAAATCGCCGACGATGCGGCGCGCCTCGTCGAGCTGGCCACGATCGACCAGCGTCAGATGCAGCGACGAACCGCCCACGGAGGCTTTCAGTTCGTCGGCCGTGCCGTCGGCGATCACCTTGCCGCGGTCGATCACCGCGATGCGGTCGGCCAGTTGGTCGGCCTCGTCCAGGTATTGGGTGGTGAGCAGCACCGTCGCGCCTTCGCGGACGAGGCGGCGGATGGTCTCCCACATCTGGGCGCGGGTGCGTGGGTCGAGCCCGGTGGTCGGTTCGTCGAGGAACAGCAGCGGCGGCGTCGCGATGAGACTGGCCGCCAGGTCGAGGCGGCGTCGCATACCGCCGGAGAAGTGCCGCAGCGGCTTGTTCGCCGCCTCGGTGAGGTCGAATTCCTCGAGCAGCTCGGCCGCCTTGCGCCGGGCGTCGACGCGACTCAGGCCGAGCAGTCGGGAGAAGACGATCAGGTTCTCGGTGGCGCTCAGGTCCTCGTCGACCGAGGCGTACTGCCCCGTGACGCCGATGAGCGAGCGGACGGCCGTCGGCTCGGCGACCACGTCGTGGCCGAAGATGCGTCCGCTGCCGCCGTCCGGTCGCAACAGGGTCGCGAGCATGCGGATGGTCGTGGTCTTGCCTGCGCCGTTCGGTCCGAGCACGCCGTACACCGAGCCCTGCGGCACCGCCAGGCTCACACCGTCGACGGCCCGCTGTTCCCCGAACACCTTGACCAGGCCGTCCGCCTCGACGGCGAGCGCTGAAGTTGGTGCGAAAGAAGTCATGTGGACAACTGTGGATGCCCAGACTTGCACGGCTCTTGCGCCGTGCTGTTATGGCCGCGACTTCGTCGCCGCGAACGGCGGATGCTCGGTCTCGCTTCGCTCGAAACCTGTGGTTGCGGTGCGCTGGGCGCGCAAGCCTCGGAGTTCCGGACTCGGCGGTGGCCTTCAGGGCGAGGCCGCGTGCCGAACAGAGGCTGTGCCCGGAAACAGTGGTCGCCTACCCTCACGAATGTGAGCACAGCCGCTGATACGACTGCCGTGACGAACCTGATCATGAAGTACGCGGAGCTGGTCGACGCCGGGGATTTCGCCGGTGTCGGCGCGCTGTTCGCCGACGGCGTCTTCGTCGGCAGTGGTACGACGATCAGGGGCCGGGAAGGCGTGCGCTGCCCGGCGATCCGCTAGCGGGTCGACTCGGCCAAGAGGTATTCGCGCAGTTTGGCGCGGTCGGGCTTGCCGGGGCCGCGGAGCGGGAATTCGTCGAGGACGGCTAGTTCGCGGGGGGCCGCGATGGAGTCCAGTTCGGCGGAGACGTATTCGCGCAGCTCGGGGAGGGTGGGGGTGGCGCCTGGCGCGGGGATCACCGCGACCGCGACGCGCTGGCCGAGCCGTTCGTCGGGCAAGCCGAGGACGACCACCTCCCTGATGGCCGGGTGGTTGATCAGCACGGCCTCGACCACCTGCGGGATCACCAGCAGGCCGCCGGTCGTGATCGCCTCGTCCAGCCGCCCGGTGATGCTCAATACGCCGTTGTCGAAGGTGCCCGCGTCCTCGGTGCGGAACCAGCCCGGCTCGGCGAAGGCGGGATGGTCGGGCTGATTGCGGTAGCCGGAGGCGATCATCGCGCCGCCCAGCACCACCCGGCCCTCTTCGATACGGACCTTCGTGCCCTCCAGCGGCACGCCGTCGTACACGCAACCGCCGCAGGTCTCGCTCATGCCGTAGGTGCGCACCACGGTGATGCCAGCGGCTCGCGCGCGCTCGTAGACCGGCAGCGGAGTGGCCGCGCCGCCCACCAGCACGCCGTCGAGCTGGGCCAGCGCGGTGGCGGCGACCGGCGACTCCAACGCTTTGATCAGCTGGGTCGGCACCAGGGCCGTGTAGCGCCGCTCACCGCGCATACCCGAGATGGCGCCCGCCAAGGCCTCGGGCAGGAATCCGCCGGACACGTCGAGCACGGTGGGTTCGGTCCCCGCCAGGATGCTGCGCAACAGCACCTGGATACCGGCGATGTGATGGGTCGGCAGGGCCAGCAACCAGTTGCCGGGGCCGCCGAGCCGGTCGTGGGTAGCGGTGCCGCTGGCGCGCAGGGCCGACGAGCTGAGCATCGCGCCCTTCGGTATGCCCGTGGTGCCGGAGGTGGTCACCACCAGAGCGATGTCCTCGTCGATCGGCTCGCCCGGCGACAAAGCGTCGCTCAGGCGCCTCGCCTCGCGCCGATCGCTGGTGGGAATGGGGAGCCAGGCGGCCCCGTTACCTTCCAGCGCCTCCCGTAGGTGGGGCATGACGTCGCCGAGACCGGACCCGGTCGGCATCGGCAAGGTACGCAGTTTCTTGGTCATGCCATGCCTCGCCGCTCGCCCGGCTCGGTGGTGCCCAGAGCCGCTGTGCCCATGGCTCGCTCGCTGCACTCCCTCACGGTAGGGATCGTGTCATGCCCGCGCCGCCGCGTGCGGAACGGGTCGGTATGCCGGAGTGGCGCGCCCATAGCGCGGCCACCCGGTCGGATCGGGGCTCAAGTGGGACAGGCATCGAGACTGCGATTCACTCGTCGGACGGGACACGGACACAGCCGGCCCGGACGTCGGCGGTCGGGTGGCCATCCGAGCGTTATCGTCCTCGCCGGTCGACGCGTTGGCAACTCGGTGCGGCCCGCCGAACTACCGAATGGAACCGTTGCTACGACGCCTGCCAGCGAGAATCCCGCCGGATCGGATGGGACGGGGGGATCTCCACCAGAACGATCGGCACGCCGTCTGGATCGCGTATCCACATCTCGTGCAGACCCCACGGCTCCTCGACGGGGGCGCGATCGATCGCGATCCCCTTCAGCGCCAGTTCCACGGCGGCGGCGGAGACGTCGCGCACCTGGAGCCAGATCGCGCCCTCGAACGACGACGATTCTCCGGACCCGCCGTGCGCGGCCACCTCGATCAGCGACTGTCCCGCGAAGAAGACCGTGCCGCCCGGATACTCCCGCGCGATGGCCAGTCCCAGCCCGTCCCGGTAGAACGCGAGCGTGGCCTGGTAGTCGGCGGGGCGCAGGATGATCCGGCTGCTGAGGATGTCCATGTCAGAAGTACCAGGGGTAGGGGGTCCAGTCCGGCTTGCGCTTCTGCAGGAACGCGTCGCGGCCCTCGACGGCTTCGTCGGTCATGTAGGCCATCCTGGTCGCCTCGCCCGCGAAAAGTTGCTGGCCCACCAGTCCGTCGTCCAGCAAATTGAACGCGTACTTCAGCATGCGCTGCGCCTGCGGGGACTTGCCGTTGATGTCGGCGGTCCACTCCAGCGCGACGTCCTCCAGCTCCGCGTGGTCGGCGACCTTGTTCACCGCGCCCATCTGGTGCATCTCCTCGGCGGTGTAGGGGCGGCCCAGGAAGAAGATCTCGCGGGCGAACTTCTGGCCGACCATCTTGGCCAGGTACGCGCTGCCGTAGCCGCCGTCGAAGCTGCCCACGTCGGCGTCGGTCTGCTTGAACCGGGCGTGCTCGCGGCTGGCCAAGGTCAGATCGCAGACCACGTGCAGGCTGTGACCTCCGCCCGCGGCCCAGCCGTTCACCAGCGCGATCACCACCTTCGGCATGAAACGGATCAACCGCTGCACCTCCAGGATGTGCAGGCGGCCCGCGCGGGCCCGATCGACCGTGTCGGCCGTCTCGCCGCTGGCGTACTGGTATCCGCTGCGACCGCGGATGCGCTGGTCACCCCCGGAGCAGAAGGCCCAACCGCCGTCCTTGGGGCTGGGGCCGTTGCCGGTGAGCAGCACCGCGCCGACGTCCGGAGTCATCCGCGCGTGGTCGAGTGCCCGGTAGAGTTCGTCGACCGTGTGGGGGCGGAACGCGTTGCGCACCTCCGGCCGGTCGAACGCGACACGCACGGTGCCCTGCTCGATGTGCCGGTGATAGGTGATGTCGGTCAGGTTCTCGAATCCCGGAACGGGGCGCCACAGCTTCGGATTGAACGTCACCGGGCAATGCTAGGTCTCGCTTCGCTCGAAAGTCGTGGTCGGGCCCGTGAGCGGCGACGACCGGGACTTGCGTTCCAGCCGCCGCGGAGGCGAGCGGTGCGGTCGAATCGCCGGGAACCCGGGAATTCCGCGCAGGGTTGGCGAGACTTTGATTTGACGGTGTAAAACTACGCGTTACCGTGCAACTATGAGCGAGCGAGTGAAACCGGTTATAGACCGGAGCGCGGTGGACGGATCCCGGTACGAGAAGCACGGCGGGTTTCCGAAGGTCACCCCCGCGAAGGTCGGGCCGAACTTCGGCGGGTTCATCGAAGCCATGCGGACGTTGCAGGATCTCGCGGTGAGCGCGAACGCGCCGGACGATGTCTTCGGGGCCGCGCAGGCCAAAGCCCGCGAGCTGATCGACCTGCTCGAGCCCTACCGCGCCCCCGAATTGCATGGACCGGCGGGCCGCGCGGTCGAATTGCCCGGGCGGGGAAGCCTTCTGCTGTTGCCGTGGCGGGTGGTCGAGGCGGGGCCGGACGGCATCGAGATGACGGGGGTGTTCCGCCGCTTCCATCTCGGCGGCAACGGCGCCGCGCACGGCGGTGTGCTGCCGCTGCTGTTCGACGATCTGCTCGGCATGATCGTGCATTACGCCGGACGGCCGATCAGCCGCACCGCGTATCTTCACGTCAACTACCGCAAGATCACTCCGCTCGAGACGGAACTGACGGTTCGCGGACGGGTCGATCGGATCGAAGGACGAAAAACTTTTATCACCGCCGAATTGCTCGATGAGCAGGGCGATCTCCTCGCGGACTGCGAAGGTCTGATGGTCGAGTTGCTACCGTGGCAGCCGTAGCCGGGTGAATGCTGGCGCGGGCACGTATAGTTGCCCTCGCTCGTTCATCGATACCGATCCGGAGGAACCTGAAAGTGGTTGCAGCACTGTCTGAATCCCTGCTCGACGACGCGAAGCGCCCGGCTTTCCTTGCCGATGCCGTCGAGGTTCTCGACGCCGAGGTGTCGGACAAGGGTGGTGCGTCCGGCCTGGCTGTGAAGGGTGGCTACGCGGCGGTCAAGAAGATCAGCCCGTCCATCGTGCCCGATGCGCTGGAGTCGTTGGCGCCCAAGCTGGTCGCGCAGCTGGAGCCGTTCTGGCAGGAGTACACGGCGTCGGGCTCCGGCAAGTTCGCCGACCTGCTCGTCGCCAAGTCCGATGAGGTCGCCGAGGCATTGCTCGCCGTCACCGACGCCCGGGCCGAGTCCTCCAGCCGCCCCGCCCTGCAGAAGGTCTACTCCTCGATGCGTTCCTCGGCGAAGAAGAACGTCATCGAGGCGCTGCCGCGGGTCGGCGACCTGATCCAGAAGCACGCCGGGTAATCGGCTCTGTCGTTTTTCCAGCGCCTGCGGCGCTGGGTGTTCGCGGCCCCCTTCATGGCTCGCGTCCGAGCGACCACCGCTGGCGACTTCGTCGCGGACGCGGCGGCCACTCGGACGCGAGCCGGGCCGCGAACGGCGCATGCTCGGTCTCGCTTCGCTCGAAACCGGTAGTTGAGCCGGTGCCGTCGCGTAGCGAGGCGGGATCACGGTCTGAGCCCTGCCTCAGGTGTCGTGTTCCGTAAAGATTCAGACTTTGCGGTTGCGGATGAGGCCAGGTCTGGGGCTTGGTCGTGTCTTCGGGCGTGCTGTCCGGGTGCTTGTGCTGGCGGTTTGTCGGCATGGTGGCCGTTGAGCCTGGTGGTGGCGGCCGCTGTCAGATGTCGGCCGCACTCCTTGCGACTCGAGGCCGGTCGGCTATGGCGACTTCGCCCGGGACTTGCGGCCATCGGAATAAAACCCGGCCGCGAATGGGCCCGTGTGCGACGACACAGTGTGATTGCGAACCTCCCGGCGCGGACTTCTGGTTGCCTGTCTGCCAGTCTGGAGGCGTGAACCCGTCTACAGCACAAGCGCAGGTCGTCGTCGACGAACTCGTGCGCGGGGGCGTGCGGGATGTCGTCCTGTGCCCCGGCTCCCGGAACGCTCCGCTGGCATTCGCCCTGCAAGCCGCCGATTCGGCCGGGCGACTGCGCCTGCACATGCGGATCGACGAGCGAACGGCGGGCTTCCTCGCCGTCGGGCTCGCGATCGCGAGCCGGCTCCCGGTCCCGGTCGTGATGACCTCGGGTACCGCGGTGGCCAACCTCGGGCCTGCCGTGCTGGAGGCGAACTACGCTCGGGTTCCGCTGGTGGTGCTCAGCGCGAACCGGCCCTACGAGCTGCTCGGCTCCGGCGCCAATCAGACCGTCGAACAGTTCGGCCTGTTCGGCAGCCAGGTTCGCGCCACCATCTCGCTCGGTCTCGCCGAGGAGGAGCCGGGCGACGCCGAGCACCCGCCCTACGGCCGGCAGAACAGCCAGTGGCGCTCGGCGGTCTGCCGGGTGCTCGCGGCGGCGCGCGGTACCCGCTCCGGCAACGCGGGCCCGGTGCACTTCGATGTCCCGCTGCGCGAGCCCTTGGTCCCCGACTTGAAACCGGGTGAAACGGCTCCGGCGGGCCGCGCGGGGGAGTGCGCCTGGACCGACACCCAATACGCCACCTTGGACGTGCCGCTCGATCTCGACCTCACGCCCGACACGGTCGTGATCTCCGGACACGGCGCAGGCTTGCGGCCGGAACTGGCGCATCTGCCCACCGTCGCCGAGCCGACCGCCCCCATGCACGGTCCCGCGCTGCATCCCCTCGTGCTGCCGTTGTTGCGGCCGACGCAAGCGATCATTACCGGCCGCCCGACCCTGCACCGGCAAGTATCGAAGGTGCTCGCCGACCCGGACGTCCGGGTCTACGCGCTGACCACCGGTCCGCGTTGGCCCGACGTGTCCGGCAACGTGGTCGGCACCGGTACCCGCGCCGTCACCGTGGGCGCACCCAGCGCGCAATGGCTCGAGCGCTGCCGCGAACTGAACGCGAGAGCCGACCAAGTGGTGCGTGGCGCACTCGCGCGACACCCCAAGCCGACCGGCCTGCACGTCGCCGCGGTCGTGATGGACGCGCTGCGCGACGGTGACCAACTCCTGCTCGGCGCCTCGAACCCGGTGCGGGACGCGGCGCTGGTGTCGCATCCGCGTCCGGGGATCAGGGTGCTGTCGAATCGTGGCGTAGCGGGTATCGACGGCACGGTGTCCACCGCCGTCGGCGCCGCTCTGCACCACGACGGGCGCACCATCGCCCTGATCGGTGACCTGACCTTCCTGCACGACGCGTCCGGCCTGCTGATCGGGCCGGGCGAACCGCGGCCCGCCGATCTGACCATCGTCGTCGCCAACGACGACGGCGGCGGCATCTTCGAACTGCTCGAGCAGGGCGACCCGCAATACGCGGGCGTGTTCGAGCGAGTCTTCGGCACCCCGCACGGCATGGATCTCGCCGCCTTGTGCGCCGCCTATCGCATCCCGCACCGGCAGGTGGATCCGCAGCAGCTGGCGGTCGAGCTGACCGGGAACGCCCATGGCATGCGGGTGCTCGAGGTGGCCACCGAGCGGTCCAGCTTGCGGGAACTGCACGCGACGGTGCGGGCCAAGATCCAGCCCTGACCGGGCGGTCAGTAGCCGGATTCGTCCTCGGGTTCGTCATCGATCGGAACCGGGATGGACTGTTCGATCACGTCCGCCGGGTTCGCCTCGAAGGTGTCGCGTTCCAGAGTCGCCCGTACGACGGCTTCGTCCTCCTCGGGCTCGTCGTCGAGCACTGGCTCCTCCGGATACGCCGGAATGGACTGCTCGGCGAGATCGGCCTCCGGGATCGCGTCGGCAAGGGGATCTGACATCGTGAGCTCCTCTCCGCGTAGGCCTCTCGATCGGCATACCCGTCGTGGCACGCCGCAATCGAGGCGGACGATCAACTCGGACTGCATCGAGGATGCCCGCGGTCCGGGCGTACGGCAAGCACCCGGCGCTCAGTGTTGTCGCGCTTCGCCCACCCGCGCCGCCGTCGCGTCCGCCGGGTGTTCGACCAGCGCGAGCATGCGCCCGGCCATGAATCGCGCGGTCCGCACGGCCGTCCCCGATCGCGTCACTTCGCTGACTTCGACCACGCCTCGCGCGATCCTCACCTCGACCCGCCTACCCGCTCGGGTAGCCGCGATCTCATAACTGCGGGACCCGTCGCCGACGTCGACGACGATCTCCACCCGATCACCCTTCATCTTTCAATTATCCGCTTTTCCAGGGCTTTTCGCCGCTACGGGTTGATTGCGGAACGGCTCGCCGCTCAATTTCGGCGTCTCGTTCCGTCTCTGCTTCCGGAGACGTCCCACACCCCGAGGAGGCCCGATGAATCCCGAGTTCGATTTCGAGCCCGCGGCCGCCACTCTGGCGACCGTCGTCGGCGGCATCGCCGACGACCAGCTCACGGCGCCGACACCGTGCGCCGACACCACGGTCCGCGATCTGCTCGCCCACGTAGTCGATCTGACCGAGGCATTCCGTCAGTCGGCGACCAAGGAGGCCGTCGGGGGTTCCGTCGCGCCCGGCGCCCCTGCCGAGCGCGCCTTGGCGGAGGACTGGCGTGAGCGCATTCCGGCCCAGCTCGATGCCTTGGTGGCAGCGTGGCGGGAGCCGGCGGCCTGGGACGGCGACACGGAGGCGGGTGGGGTGAACGAGCCCGCCCCGGTGATGGCCAGGATCGCGCTGGACGAGGTGGTCGTGCACGGCTGGGATCTCGCGAAGGCCACCGGTCAGCCGTTTTCGTGTGCCGCCGAAGATCTGGCGACCTTGCTGGACATGCTGAGCGGCACACCCGCCGAAGGGGTGCCCGGTCTGTTCGGGCCGGTGGTGCCGGTCGCGGCCGATGCCACCGCCTTGGAGCGAGTCCTCGCTTTCACCGGTCGCCGCGCCGACTGGACCGCGGGCGACCGGGGAGCGGTGCTCGGCTAGTCGGCGGCGGACACGAACGTGCCCGCCCGTACGGCATCGACGGCGGCGCGGGCCGCGCGGTCCGCCACGATGTCATCGATCGGATCGCCGCTGGCGAGCAGCCGGTAGTACAGCGGTGCCGACACCGCGGACAGCACCGCGCGTGCGTCGGTGCGCTCGGGCGCTTCGCCGCGTGCGATGGCGGCCGCCACGCAGGCCGACCATTCGGTGAGACGCACGTCGTAGAAGCGGCGCAGGGCGGCCGCGGTGGACTCGTCGCAGGTGGCGGCCGCGATCACGGCGCGGAAGAGCCTGCCTTGGCGGGGATCGGACAGGGTTTTCGCGACCAGGCGGGCATTGGCGGTGAGATCGCCGAGGAGCGAGCCGGTGTCGGCGTGCGGCAGCGACTGCTCGGCCATGTCGACCAGCAGGTCCGCGATCAGGCCGGTGGGTGTGCGCCAGCGGCGGTAGACGGTGGTCTTGCCTACTTCGGCGCGCGTCGCGACCTCGGCGAGGTCCAAGTGGGCGAAGCCGCGTTCG
This sequence comes from Nocardia sp. NPDC004718, assembly GCF_053601535.1. Taxonomy (NCBI): domain Bacteria; kingdom Bacillati; phylum Actinomycetota; class Actinomycetes; order Mycobacteriales; family Nocardiaceae; genus Nocardia; species Nocardia sp. NPDC004718. The sequence continues at coordinate 15,194 of NZ_JBSGCA010000001.1, read as the reverse complement.
GTCAGCAGGTCGCCCGCGGCTCGCAGTACGGCCGCGCGGACCCGGGCGGTCCGTCCGCCGGGCCGGACGGAGCCGGGGGTCACGTCATCCATGGGCATAACGGTACTCTAGTTTCATTTACGCGCGAAGGGGTGTACCGTCCGAAGTGTTAATGGAACTACATACCCTTTAGGAGGGTGGTCCAGTGAACGTTCGGACGGATGAGACGCAAATGGAGTACCGGCGGCTCGGCGCGTCGGGCCTGCACGTCCCGGTGTTGAGTTTCGGTGCGGGCACCTTCGGCGGGCGCGGCGAACTGTTCGGTGCGTGGGGCGATACCGATGCCGAACAGGCGCGACGGCTGGTCGACATCAGTTTGGACGCAGGCGTGAGCATGTTCGACACCGCCGACGTCTACTCCGATGGCGCCTCCGAAGAAGTGCTCGGCGCCGCCGTGAAGGGCAGACGCGATCGGGTGCTGCTGTCCACCAAGGCGACGCTGCCGACCGGACCGGGTCCGCGGGACGCCGGTTCCGGCCGGGCCAGGTTGATCGGTGCGGTGGAGGGATCGCTGCGCAGGCTGGGCACCGACTACATCGATCTGTTCCAGCTGCACGCCTTCGACGCGGGCACGCCGGTCGAGGAAGTCGTCGCCGCGCTGGACGATCTGGTGCGCGCGGGCAAGATCCGCTATGTCGGCGCGTCCAACTTCGCGGGTTGGCAGCTGATGAAGTCCCTTGCCGCGGCGGATCGCAACGGGCTGACCAGGTACGTCGCGCACCAGATCTACTACTCGCTGGTCGGGCGGGACTACGAATGGGAGCTGATGCCGCTGGGCCGCGACCAGGGCGTCGGCGCGGTGGTGTGGAGTCCGCTCGGCTGGGGCAGGCTCACCGGCAAGATCCGCCGCGGACAACCGCTTCCGGAAGGCAGCCGCCTGCACCGGACCGCCGAGGCGGGCCCTCCGGTAGACGACGAGAAGCTCTACGACGTGGTCGACGTCCTCGCCGAGCTGGCCGCCGAAACCGGCAAGACGGTCCCGCAGATCGCGCTCAACTGGCTGCTGCGCCGCCCCACCGTCGCGACGGTCATCGTCGGCGCACGCAACGAGGAGCAACTGCGCCAGAACCTCGGCGCGATCGGCTGGGAACTCGACGCCGACCAGGTCGCCCGCCTGGACAAAGCCAGCGCAACCACCCCGCCCTACCCTTACTACCCGTACTACCGCCTCCCGGACTTCACCCGGCTGAACCCGCCCGCGGTGTGAGCGTGTCGAACGATCAGTTCGCTCGGGTCGGCGTCGCGGTGCAGCCGAACTTGCCGATCGTGATCACGGCCGGACCGCCGAGGCGGTCCAGGTCGTACATCGCCTCACCGAGGTGGGTGGACATCAGGACCACCCACCGGTCCCACGAAGTTGTGGCGCTGCCTCGCGAACCGTCCTGCGCGATACGCCGGTAGTACGCGAGCAGCGTGTCGGGCGAGAACCGCATGGCGATCGGCGGAGTCAGCGCCGCCTCGTTGCGTTCGACGATATGTGGGATGCCATGTAATACCTGGATTTTCCAGCCTTCCCAGGTCCATCGTGTTTCTCGATGAAGCGGGGCGCGGCCGCGTTCCATGTCGTGATATTGATCACTGAATGGGGCGCTGTGGCCTGGCGATACGGTCGGTCAGTACACGTCGCGGACGTAACGCTTTTCGGCGACGAGTTGCTTCTTGAATGCCAGTGCGCCGTCCTCGTCGAGTTTGCCGTGGATGCGCGCGATCCGCAGGAGCGCGTCGTCGACGTCCTTGGCCATGCGGCTGGCGTCGCCGCAGACGTAGAAGTGGGCGCCGTCGCGCAGCCAGGACCACAGCTCGGCGCCGTGCTCGATCATGCGGTGCTGCACGTAGATCCGTTCCCGCTGGTCTCGGGAAAAGGCTAGGTCGAGCCGGGTCAGGAAGCCGGAACGGAACATGTCCTCCAACTCGGTGCGGTAGTAGAAATTGTGCGCCGCGTGCTGATCGCCGAAGAACAGCCAGTTGCGCCCGGTGCAGCCGAGGGCCCTGCGCTCCTGAAGGAATCCGCGGAAGGGGGCGATGCCGGTGCCGGGGCCCACCATGATCATCGGCGCGGTCGGGTCGGCCGGAGGACGGAAATGCGGTGCGCGCTGCAGGAAGATCGGCACCGCCGTGTCGGTGAGGTCGGCGCGATCGGCGAGGAAGGTCGAGCAAACGCCACCGCGCCGCGCCGCCGAGCCGGTGGCCGCCGGGTCGCCGTAGCGCACGATGCCGACGGTCAGCTCCACTTCATCCGGGCTGACCCGCGGACTCGACGAGATCGAATACTGGCGCGGCTGCAGCTTTTTCAGAGTGCCGAGCCACTCCACCAGATCGGCCCGCACGGGGAAATCGCGCACCACGTCGACTGCCTGCCGATCCCACAGGTAGTTCGCCAGCTCGTTGCGATTGTCTCGGCGCAGCAGTTTCGCGAGTTTGCCGCTGGGGTTGCGCTCGGCGAGGAAGCCGAGCAGATCCGGACCGACCTTGGTGATGTCGAAGTGCGTGCGCAGCGCATCGGCCAAAGGAACTTCGCGTTCGTCGACCTCTACCACCCGGCGACCGTCCAGCCCGGTGGCGGTCAGCCATTCGCTGACCAGAGCGGTGCTGTTCACCGGCCGGACGCCCAGCGAATCGCCCACTTCGTACGCGGCATCCGAGCCGCGCAGATCGAACCCGAAGCGGCGCACCTCTTTCGATGATCCCGCGGCGGAGAGCAACTCGTTGCGCACCAGTGCGGCACGCAGCGGCGCGGCGCGGGTGAACGGTGCGGTGCGAGTGCGGCCAGGTGCCGGGGCGATGCTCGGCGACTCCACTGTGGCCACCCCGCCGCCACGGGGCGTGGGTCGGCTCGGCGTGGCCGCACCGGTCACCGGCGAATCGGCAGGGTCCTCGGCCGGGCCGTCGCCCAAGGCGGCGAGCACGTCATCGAGCCAGCGCTGTGCCGCGTCTTGGTAGTCGGGTTCACTGTCGACGCGCGGGAGCAATCGGGTCGCGCCCAGTTCGGCGAATTTCTGGTCGAGTTTGCGACCGTAACCACAGAAGTCGTTATAGGAGGAGTCGCCGAGCGCGAACACGGCGTAACGCACACCGGTCAGCCGCACGACGCCGTCGGCCAGCCGATCCCAGAAATCGGCTCCGTTGTCCGGCGGACCTCCGTCGCCGAACGTGCTGCTGACCACCAGCACGTCGCCCTGGAGCGCGCCCGGGTCGCAGGAGTCCAGGTCCGATAGGCGCGGTGTGAATTCGTGCTCGGCGAGATGTGCCGCGACGGCGGCGGCGAACTCTTCGGCGTTGCCGGTCTGCGAGGCCCACAGCACGGTGACCGTGCGAGCGGCGGCGCCCGTGTCCGTCGTGGTCGCCGCACTACGCGAATACATCCCGGCCAGCAGCCCGTCGACCCACAGCCTGGTGTGCGCGGACATCGGCGCCGTCTCCGGAAGCACCGGCTGGCCGGTCACCGGAAGCGCTTGCAGCGCCGCCAGATAGCCGCTGAGGTAGATCCGCTCGGTCTCGCTGAGCGTGGGGGCGGTGCCGCTGTCGAGGCCGAGCACGGCGGCCAGCGGGTGCACCGCCTGAGCCGCGGGCAGCGCGGCGGGAGCCTGCGGCTGCGGCACGGAAGCCACCCGGCGTAGCGCCACCGCGCAGGCCTTGAACTCCGGTTGCAGCGAGGCCGGATCGACCGCGTCGTTGGTGACCGCGTTGATGGTCAGGTATTCGCCCTGCTCGTCGTTCCAATGGAACGGCACGAAGCAGTCGCCCTGCCGCACTCGGTCGCTGACCTGCACCGGAAGCACCGCACGGCCACGGCGGGAGGCGATCTCGAGCTGGTCGCCCGTGCGCAGACCGAGCCGCTCGGCGTCGGCCGGATGCACCTCGACGAACGGCGTGCCGTTCAGCTTGGTCAACTTGTCGATCTTGCCGGTCTTGGTCATCGTGTGCCACTGGTGTTGCAGGCGGCCGGTGTTCAGCAGGAACGGGTAGTCGTCGTCGGGCATCTCCTCCGGCAGCAGGTGCGGCCGTGGCCAGAACACCGCGCGTCGGCTCGGCGTGGCGAAGGCCAGCCGGGGCCGGTGGCCGTTCTCATCGACGAACAGCGTCTGGCTGACGCCGTCGTTGACGTAACGGATCGGGTTGCGCCTGCGGTCCGGCTCCGCGCACGGCCACTGCATCGGCCCTTCGCGCAGCGCCGCATAGCTCACGCCGCGCAGGTCGTAGCCGGTAGCGGGATTCGCGAACCGCTTGATCTCGTCGAATACCTCGGCGCTGGAGGCGAAGTCGAAGCCGGGGAATCCCATGGCGGTGGCGACGTCGGCGATGATCCGCCAATCCGGCCGCGCGTCGCCGATGGGCGGGACCGACTGCTGCAGGAGGGTCAGGTTGCGTTCGGAATTCACCATCACCGCGTCGGCCTCCGCCCACAGCGTGGCGGGGAGCAGCAGGTCGGCGTAGGCGTTGGTCGCGGTCTCGGTGTATGCGTCCTGGGCGATCACCAGTTCGGCCGCCTCCAACCCCGCGATCACGGTCTTTCGGTTCGACACCGTGGCGACGGGGTTGGTGCAGATGATCCAGGCCGCTTTGATCGTTCCTTCGGCCAGTTCACGGAACATCTCCACCGTGCCGGGCCCTGCTTCGGTGCGCAGGGTGCCGGGCGCCAGTTCCCACGCCGTCTCCACGAACGTGCGGTCCTCGGCGGAGAGCAGGCTGCGCTGGCCGGGCAGGCCGGGGCCCATATACCCCATCTCGCGCCCGCCCATCGCGTTCGGCTGCCCGGTGAGCGAGAACGGCCCGCTGCCGGGACGGCAGATCGCGCCGGTGGCCAGGTGCAGGTTGCACAGCGCGTTGGTGTTCCAGGTGCCGTGTGTGGACTGGTTGAGTCCCATCGTCCACAGCGACATCCACTCGCCCGCGGCGCCGATCCATTCGGCCGCGGTCCGGATGTCGGCCTCGGCCAGTCCGGTGATCTCGGCCACGCGCTCCGGCGGATAGTCGGCCAGGAACTCCGGCATCGCGTCCCAGCCCTCGGTGTGCTCGGCGATGAACTCCGCGTCGATGTGGCCGCCTGCGACCAGCAGGTGCAGCAAACCGTTGAGCAGCGCGAGATCCGTGCCGGGCGCGATCGGCAAGAACAGGTCGGCGCGCGCGGCGGTCTCGGTGCGGCGCGGGTCGACCACGATGAGCTTCGCCCCTGCCTTCGAGCGATCGGCCATCCGCAGAAAAAGGATGGGGTGGCAGTCGGCCATGTTCGCGCCGATGACGAAGAACAGGTCCGCGTGCTCGAAGTCGTCGTAGGAGCCCGGCGGCCCGTCCGCGCCGAGCGACTGCTTGTACCCGGTGCCCGCGCTGGCCATGCACAGTCGCGAGTTCGCCTCGATGTGCACCGTGCGCAGATAACCCTTGGCGAGTTTGGTCGCGAGGTACTGCGCCTCCAGCGACATCTGCCCGGAGACGTACAGCGCGATCGCGTCCGGACCGTGTTCGTCGAGAATCGCGCGCAAGCGAGTGGCCGCCTCGTGGACGGCCTCGTCGACGGGGAACGGCACCGGAACCTGGCCGCGCTCGAAGCGCCGGTAGGCGGTCTCCATCCGTCCCGGGGTGCGCATCAACTCCGCGTGGGTCGCCCCCTTGGTGCACAGCCTGCCCGCGTTCGCCGGATGCAGTTTGTCACCGCTGACCTTGGCGATAACCGGCTTGCCCGCGCCGTCGGCGGCGGTCGACACCGTTATCCCGCAGCCGACGCCGCAGTACGAGCACGCCGTTCGGGCGGTGCCGTCGCCGCGGCCGGTCACTGGATCGGTCATGTCTCCGATCATGCGGACCGCCGATTGCGCCGGATTTACCTCGCGTTATCGCCAGGTGACATTCCTCCTCACCGCTTCCGGATCGGCCGGTGAGGTGTGTGATCCAGATCTCCGGCTCAGTCCAGCTTGTAGGCGCGGTGCAGGGCCACCACGCCCCCGGTGAGGTTGCGCCACTTCACCGACGACCACCCGTTCGCCGCGATCCGCATCGCCAGCCTGCGCTGATTGGGCCACTCCGTGATCGATTCGGCCAGGTAGACGTAGGCTTCGGGATTACTGCTCACCACGCGCGCCACCTTGGGCAGCGCTTTCATCAGGTACTCCAGGTACACCGTGCGGAACACCGGCAGCACCGGCGCGGAGAACTCGCACACCACCAGCCTGCCGCCGGGCTTGGTGACCCGCAGCATCTCGCGCAGGGCGAGGTCGGTGTCGGCCACGTTGCGCAGCCCGAAAGAGATGGTGACCGCGTCGAAGGAGTCGTCGGCGAACGGCAGCGCCATCGCGTCGGCCGCCACCATCGGTACGTCGCGGAACCGGCCCGCGCTGAGCATGCCCTTGGAGAAGTCGGCTGCGAGGCACCACGCCCCGGATTTCTGCAGTTCCAGGGTGGATACACCGGTGCCCGCCGCGAGGTCGAGCAGCCGCTCGCCCGGCCGCGCCGCCAGCGCCTTGCGGGTCGCCCAGCGCCAATAGCGATCCTGTCCGGCGGAGATCACCGTGTTGGTCAGGTCGTAGCGCCGGGCGACGCCATCGAACATCGCCGCGACTTCGCGCGGCTGCTTGTCCAACGAGGCCCGGTTCGATTGCGTTTTCGCCACGGGAAGACCCTAACTCGCGGTCTGTTACGAACCGAGCGCGGCGCGTGGATACCTCCGTCACGCTTCGGCCGGGTTCATGCCGTATGCGGCAACCGAATCCGAGCGCCCGTCACTTCGGTGTAGTGGCCCATCAACTCGGTGCAGATGGCGGGCCAGGTCCGCGACAGCACCGACTTCCGCGCCGCCCCGGCGAACCGGGTCCGCAGCTCCGGATCGTGCAGCGCCCCGACAGCACTGGGCAGCAATTCGCTGAAGCGGTCCACCGGAAGCAGATAGCCGTTGCGGCAGTGGGCGACCAGGTCGCGGGGACCGCCCGCGTCGGGACCGATCACCGGGACACCGGAGGCCAGCGCCTCCTGCACGCCCTGGCAGAACGTCTCGTGTTCGCCCGCGTGCACCATGACGTCCAGACTGGCGTACGCCCGCGCCAGCTCGCCGCCGCCGAGTTCGCCGGTGAACACCGCGGTCGGCATCAGCCGGGCCAGCCGCTGACGCTCCGGCCCGTCGCCGACGATCACCAGCTGGATGTCCGGGTCGGCGGCCAGCACCGCGAGCCGCTCGACGTGCTTCTCCGGCGCGAGCCGCCCCACGAAGCCCACCAGCAGGCGGTCCCGGCCCGCGAGCCAGGCGTCCCGCAGTTCGGCGGAGCGGGCGCTCGGCGTGAACCGCGCGATGTCGACGCCGCGCCCCCACCGATGCACGCGCGGGATGCCGTGCCTGGCCAGGTCCTCCGCGGCGGCCCGGGACGGGGCCAGCGTGCGGGTGGCGCCTTCGTGGATGCGCCGGGTCCAGCCCCAGGCGGCACGGCTCGCCAGCCCGAGCCCGTAACTCTTGGCGAAGCCGGCCACGTCGGTCTGATATACCGCGACAGTGGGCAGGTCCAGCCGCAATGCCGCGCCGAGGCCGCCGGCGCCGAGCAGGAACGGAGAGGCCAGGTGAACCACCTCGGCGTCGAAGTCCTCGATGGCCGAGACGATGCCCGGCTGGGGCAGCCCGACCGGCAGCGAACTGACCTTCGGGACCATGACCGCGGGTACCCGGTGGACCGGGAAGCGCTCGTAGTGGCGCGATGCGGCGGGCTGTCCGCGGGGGGTGTCCGGCGCGATGATCAGCGCTTCGTGCCCGTTCCGGTCCAGGTGTTCGAGCACCCGCAGCACCGAGTTGACGACGCCGTTCATGTTCGGCAGGAACGATTCCGCGACGATCGCTACACGCACGCTCCCAGCGTGACCGCCACACCGCGCCGCGCCGCCACGCCGAAGTGAAGCGCACGAAAAGATCCGGCGAACTATCGGAACTCCGACGGCTTTCCCGGTGACGCGGATCTCAGGCCTGCGGCGCGGGCCTGACCACCGGCGCGGGACCGCGTCTACCCGCGCGGGAAAGCAACCACAGCACGGGCAGCGCGAGCAGCCACACCACGAGGATCACCGACAACGCGGGCGGAATGGCGACGCGCACGTCACGGCCCTCCACCCGCACCAGGTCCGGGTCGCTGCGGCGGTACTCCACACGAATCCGCTCGCCCGCGGTCAAGTTGGTCGGATAGAGCACGCCGACCTTCGGATTGTGCGTCTCGCCGTCCGGTGTGACGTACATGACCGCCGAACGCAGCCGTCCCGCCGAGAGCACCTCGGCCGTGGTGCTGCCCTTGTCCGAGCTGATCAGATAATCGTTGCGCCACGCGGCCAGCACCAGCAGCCCGACGAGGACGCTCACCGCCGCCGCGGCGATCAACACGCCGATCCTGGCCCGTCGCAGGCGGATCGGCCGCCTGGTGAACTGGCTGGTTTCCGACACCGCCACAGGCTACCGATCGGCTCGGCTACGGTGGCGGCCATGTCCCGAAAATTCAGCTTCACCGTGCCGTACACAGTCCCGGTCGAAGATCTCCACCGGGCACTCATCACCGACGACGTCTGGCGGTCCCGCTTCGCCGAGGCGGAGACGGCGACAGTCGACCTGTCGCATCCCGACGGCGCGGGCACCATTCGCATCCATATGACCGAGAAGGCTCCGAAGGACAAGGTGCCCGCGCTGGTCCGCAAGGTGCTCAAGAGCGAACTCACCTTCTCCCGCACCGACAACTGGCAGCCGCTGGTCGGCGAGGTCGCCAAAGGCACCTTCGAGGTCTCCACCGGCGGCATCAACACCGCGATGTCGGGGTCCTACGAGATCCGTTCCACCGCGGAAGGTTCCGAGATCGAGGTGGTCGGCACCGTGCGGGTAAAGGTTCTCGTGGTCGGCGGCGCGATCGAGCCACTCGCCGAGCAGTTGCTCCACCGGGTGCTCAACGGCGAGCGCAAATGCATCGAGGACTGGCTGTCCGCCGAGTCGACCGCCTGAGCGCGCGCGTTGCCCCAGCGCGCCGGGGCAACGCCGTCGCGGCCTAGGCGAAGTCCTGCGGCGAGAACTCCTTCGGCTCCACCAGGACCAGCCAGTTTCCCGAATTGTCCCGGATGATCGCCTCGGTCCCGTAGGGCCGTTCGGCGGGCGGCTGCACGAACTCCACCCCTTTGGCGGTGAGTTCCTCGAAGGTCTTCTGGCAGTTCTCGGTCCGCAGGCCGAGCGAGCCGTGCGTGCCGTTGGCCAGCGCCCGACGGACGGCGTCGGCGTAGTTCTCGTCCAGCGGCGGGCCGGGAAGCATCAGCGTGATCTCCAGCTCGGGGTGCGCGGGATGCGCGACGGTGACCCAGCGGAAACCGTTGTCGCCCATCGTGACGTCGCTGGTCTCGACGAAGCCGAGCTTGTCGACGTACCACTCTTTCGCGGCGGTTTGGTCCGTCACGTACACCGTGACCAGGGAAACGTTCGTAATCGTCGTCATGCGGTCCACGCTATGGCGGGCGCGGCGCCACCGGCTTCTCCGAAATTGCGCCGTTCGGTCAGCCGGGCGGCTTGCGGTCGGAGAGCCCGTGCATGAACACGAAACAGCCGGGGATGCGCGGAGCGCCGTCGGCGAACTTCGCCTGGTATTCCGACGGCGTGACCCCGACCAGCTGCCGGAACTTGCTGCTGAACGAGCCGAGGCTGCTGTAGCCGACCAGCATGCACACCTCGGTGACCGTCAGATTGGTCGAGCGCAGCAGGTCCTGGGCGCGTTCGATGCGCCGCTCGGCCAGGTACACGGCCGGGGTGCGGCCGTAGACCGCGGCGAACGCGCGCAGGAAGTGGTATTTCGACACCCCGGCGGCCGCCGCCAGTTCCTCCAGATGCAGCGGGTCGGCGTAATGGCGGTCCGCGAGGTCCCTGGCCCGGCGCAGATGCGGGAGCAGATACAGCGCGGGCAAGCCGCGCGCTCGTTGTCCGCCCATCGCGCCGCCCTCGTCCCTAAGCGAACGGCGGACGCTCGTCGAAGCGCAGCGATGCCCGGCCCGCCATCCGCCACGCCCGCGCGGTCAGGTCGACGTCCTCGTCGGTCACCAGATTGCCCATCACCCGGACCGCGGTGCGCTGCAAGTACTTCGACCGCATCACCGGCGGACCACCCAGCGGCACCATGCGCGGGTGCGTGGCCAGGCCCGCGATCCGCCGGGCGACCGAGAACGTGCGTCCGTAGCGGGCGCGCAGGGTCTGCGGCCAGATCGTGGTGAAGTCGGGCTCGTCCAGCAGGCCGGCCAGCATGTGGCCGCCCTCCAAGCCGTAATCGATGCCTTCGCCGTTCAGCGGGTTCACACACCCCGCCGCGTCGCCGATCAGCACCCAGTTGCGCCCCGCGACGTTCGAGACCGCCCCGCCCATCGGCAGCAGGGCCGAGGCGACCGCGCGCAGCGAGCCCTCGAATTGCCATTCCTCGGTGCGCAGCGCGGTGTAGTGCGCCAAGAGCGGCTTCAACGCGATGTGCGAGGGGCGACGTTCCGTGGCCAGCGACCCCACACCGATGTTCACCTCGCCATTGCCGAGCGGGAACACCCAGCCGTAGCCGGGAACCAGTTCGCCGGAGGCGTCGCGCAACTCCAGATGCGAGGTGATCCACTGGTCGTCGCTGCGGCCGGACTTGATGTAGGCCCGCGCGGCGGTGCCGTAGGCGTACTGCCGATGCCAGACGCGGCCGAGCAGCCGCCCGATCGGCGAACGCACCCCGTCGGCGACCACCAGCGTCCGGCAGGCGATGGTGCGCGTGCCGCCCGCCGTACGCACCGTCACACCCGTGACCCGGTCACCCTCCCGGGTGACATCCATTACTTTCGTCCCGTCCACCATGCGCGCTCCCGACTTCACCGCCGTCTCGCGCAACTTGTCGTCGAGTTCGGTTCGCGGAACCGCGCTTCCGTACGTGGGGAAGGAACCGCCCGGCCAGTTCAGCAGCGCTTCGCGGCCGAAGCCGGTCATCCGGAGGCCGTGGTTGACGACGTGCGCGCGCACCCACTCGCCGAGCCCCAGCTGCTCCAATTCGGCGGTCGCACGCGGGGTGAGTCCATCACCGCAGGTCTTGTCCCTGGGAAAAACGGCGGAATCGACGAGCACTACGTCCCGTCCGGCCCGCGCCGCCCAGGCCGCCGACGCCGATCCGGCCGGGCCCGCGCCGACGACCAGCACCTCGGCCCGGCTGGGCAACGCGTCCTCGGCGGGCGCGGGACTCGCTTCCGGTGAACCCATGCGGTCCATACTCGCAGGGCCGTCTCGCCGATGTCGACGGCGGTCGCGCTCGCGTCGTGGACGGTCACCAGCGAGGCGGTGCGACAGTGGACGATCCGCCACAGAGTGACGGTGTTCATGGGCCATCCGACGGGGACACGCTAGGTTCTCTACCGTGGGGTCGGACGCATCGCTGGGAGAAGGAATGAGCACATCAGCCATGAGCGAGCGCAGCGAGCGAATCATGGACACGGCGCACGGCGGGCACAGCGAAGCCGGGAGCGACGCGGGCACGGTCGTGGCCGGGGTCGATCTCGGTGACGTCGGGCTGGCCGACACCGTGCGCAACGGCTTGGCGGACGTGGAGAAACTCCTCGTCGACGAGCTGTCCGACGGCGCGGAATTCCTCCAGGAGGCGGCGCTGCACCTGGCCAAGGCCGGCGGCAAGCGATTCCGTCCGCTCTTCACCATCCTCACCGGACAGCTCGGCCCGCGCCCCGCCGATCCCGCTCTGGTCACCGCGGGCACCGTCGTCGAACTCGTGCACCTGGCGACGCTGTACCACGACGACGTGATGGACGAGGCCCCGATGCGCCGCGGCGCGCCTAGCGTCAACTCGCGGTGGGGGAACAACATCGCCATCCTCGCGGGCGACTACTTGTTCGCGCACGCGTCCCGGCTCACCTCCACCCTCGGTCCCGACGCGGTGCGCATCATCGCCGAGACCTTCGCCGAACTCGTCACCGGTCAGATGCGCGAGACCATGGGCGCCCGCGAATCCCAGGACCCCGTCGAGCACTATCTCCGCGTGGTCTGGGAGAAGACCGGTTCGCTCATCGCCGCCGCGGGCCGCTTCGGCGGCACCTTCTCGGGTGCGGATGCCGAGCACGTCGAGCGACTGGCCCGCCTCGGCGACGCGGTCGGCACCGCCTTCCAGATCTCCGACGACATCATCGACATCTCCTCCGCCTCCGAGCAGTCCGGCAAGACCCCTGGCACCGACCTGCGCGAAGGTGTGCACACGCTGCCGGTGCTGTACGCGCTGCGCGAGGAGGGCGTCGACGGCGACCGGCTGCGCGCGCTGCTCGCGCGTCCGCTGGAGACCGACGACGAGGTGAAAGAGGCGCTCGACCTGCTCGCCGACTCCCGCGGCATGGCGCTGGCCAAGGAGAAGCTCCAGGGCTACGCCGACCTCGCCTACGCCGAGCTGTCCGCCCTGCCCGGCGGCCCCGCCAACGACGCGCTGGAGCGACTGGTCCGCTACACCATCGAACGCGTGGGTTGAGCTGGGTTGGTTTGGCCGCGACTTCGTCGCGGCGTGTTCGCGAGCCGGGCCGCGAACGGCGCATGCTCGGTCTCGCTTCGCTCGGAAGACGTGGTTGCGGTGTGCGGTGGCGCCGCCCGCGCTCACAGAACGGCTTCGCCGCGGCGGCTGGTGCGAGCGACAGTGGTCCGCCGCTCATGCGCCGGGGCAGATGTCGGCGAGGATTGATTTCCGCTGGCTGATTTCAGCTGGGCGCGGATTCATCGGAACTTTGCCTGGAGCTTCTATCGTTTATCTGCTGTAAGGCGACTCGGTGAACGGGGGAGCGGCAAGGGAGACGTATGCACGGGCACGGGTTTGCGAACGGGCTGAAGACCTTCGGGCTGATGGTGGGCCTGTCGGCCCTGATCGTGTTCATCGGCGCGCTGTTCCGCAACCCGACGATCCTCGTCGTCGCGATCCTGCTCGCGGTGGGCATGAACGCCTACGCGTACTTCAACAGCGACAAGATCGCGTTGCGGGCCATGCACGCGCAGCCGGTCAGCGAGCTGGAGGCGCCGGTCATGTACCGGATCGTGCGCGAGCTGGCCACCATCGCGCGCCAGCCGATGCCGCGGCTGTACATCAGCCCCACGAACGCGCCCAACGCGTTCGCCACCGGACGCAATCCGCGCCATGCCGCGGTGTGCTGCACCAGCGGCATCCTGCAACTTCTCGACGAGCGGGAATTGCGGGCCGTGCTCGGCCACGAACTGTCGCACGTCTACAACCGCGACATCCTCATCTCCTCGATCGCGGGTGCGCTCGCCGCCGTCATCTCGGGCCTGGCCAACCTGGCCGTCTACGCGTCCATGTTCGGCGGCAACCGCAACGGCGAGGGCCCGAACGTGCTGGCGGTGCTGCTGGTGTCACTGCTCGGCCCGATCGCGGCCACGCTGATCAAACTGGCCGTCTCCCGCTCGCGCGAATTCCAGGCCGACCAATCCGGCGCCGAACTGACCGGCGACCCGCTGGCCCTCGCCTCCGCACTGCGAAAGATCGAACGTGGCGTTCACGCCGCCCCGCTTCCGCCCGAACCGCGGCTGGCGTCGCAGTCGCATCTGATGATCGCCAACCCGTTCCGCCCGGGTGAGCGGGTCGCCCGCTGGTTCGCCACGCACCCGCCGATGAACGAGCGCATCGCCCGGCTGGAGGAGATGGCGGGCGGTCCCCGCCGGTACTGAGCCCGGCGGTCTCAGTCGTCGGCGGCCAACTGGTCTTCGTAGGCGCGGAACGTATCGACGAACAACTTCCGCTGCTCCGCGGTGAGCGGCTCGAGCACCGTACGCCAGGCGCGAGCGCTGCGCCCCAGCCATTTGTGGACGGACCGCTCGTGCGCCGATGCGATGGCGACGATGGTGCGTCTGCGGTCGTCCGGGTCGGTGCCGCGTTCGAGCACACCCTGCTTGCTGAGTTCGCCGACCATGAGACTCACCGTCGTCGGCGCCACCTCCAGCCGGGCGGCCAGGTCCGTCACCGTGGTCGGGCCGTCGAACACCAGGTTGGCCAGCAACGACAGGTGCCGCGGCGCAAGCGAGAAGGATTCCAGCTCGGGGGGAACGCCCAACTTCTTGGCCCGTCCGACCACGCGCGGCATGAGCAGCAACAACGTCCGGATGCCCTCGTCCACGCCGAGTCCGGCCCGCTCCTCGGTCGCCATGCAGTCCCCTCTAGCACCCTCGTGGACAGGCTGGACGCGACCGACCCGGCCGCGCTGCGGACCCGGAGCTCAGCGGTAGTTGACGAACTGCAGCGCGATCCCGAAATCATCGCCCTTCAGCAGGGCGATGACGGCCTGCAGATCGTCGCGTTTCTTGCTGCTCACGCGCAGCTCGTCGCCCTGGATCTGCGCCTTCACGCCCTTGGGGCCCTCGTCCCTGATCTTCTTGGAGATCTTCTTCGCGTGCTCGGAGTCGATGCCCTGCACCAGCGAACCGGTGATCTTGTAGACCTTGCCGGAGGAGACCGGCTCTCCCGCGTCGAACGCCTTCAGCGAGATGTCGCGGCGGATCAGCTTCTCCTTGAACACCTCCAGCGCGGCCTTGACGCGCTCCTCCGCCTCCGCGGTGAGGACGATCTTGTCCTCGCCGGACCATTCGATCGACGCGCCGGTGCCGCGGAAGTCGTAGCGGGTGTTGAGCTCCTTCTCCGCCTGATGCAGGGCGTTGTCGACCTCCTGCCGGTCGACCTTGCTCACAACATCGAAAGACGAATCAGCCACGCTGCGCTCCTGTTCTGATGGTCCGACGGGTGCGTTGAACCGGACGCTTCCAGCCCCCGTCAGTTCTACCCGGAGACCCGAGGGTAGTCGCGTCGCACGGCCGATAGCCAGCCGGTTTGCATTCAGGGTGCGGGTTCGATGTATTCTGCTCAGCGCGCGAAACAATGCGCGAAAGGCAGGTTGCCCGAGCGGCCAATGGGAGCAGACTGTAAATCTGTCGGTGAAAGCCTACGTAGGTTCGAATCCTACACCTGCCACTCCGCTCACTAGGCGAGCCCTGTACGCAGAAAGCGCGTACAGGGCTCGCTTCGTAATGTCTTGTGGGGGTGCAACCCCCACGCCCCGCGGGGGGGGGGGGGGGGCGCCCCCCCCCCCCCCCCCCCGGGGGGGGGGGGGGGGGGGGGGGGGTTGTTTTTGGGGGGTTGGGTTTTTTTTGAGAAAATATGAAA